>JBNMOS010000036.1:0-27109 GCA_051275435.1 Ilumatobacter sp. | reverse complement strand
GCAACTTCCAGAGCGTCCTGTTCTCATTCGACCGTGACGCTCCGAGCTTCTTCCCGGGCTTGGCGCTGGCGGTCGACGACTCGATCGTTGTGACCGCTCAAAACGTCGGCACCAACGCCAACATCAATGTGTTCGATCACGAGGGTGAGCCCGGTATCTCGACCCAAACTGCGTCGGTCCGGGCCGGAATGATCGCCGGCGGCAACGTCATTCTCATCGGCGTCGAAGGTGAGGTCCTCTCACTGTCGATCGCCAGCGGCGAAGTCACCACGCTCGACTCGCTCAGCGTCGGCACCGTGCAATCCGGCAACGTAGCGCCACGCGGTGATCGGCTGATCGTGCGTGGCGACCAAGGCACCGCGATTGTCGATGGCGATGGCCTCGTGATCGCCGACCTCCCAGGCGCCCAACCGACCACGACCGGCATCGACGAACTTGCGCCGCGCCGCAGCACATGCGTCATTCTCGCTCGCGCTGCAAGCAACGAAATCGTGGTCGTCGATCTCGAAGATGGCGCCATCCGGATTGAAGCCCTTGCCAAGCCCGACGTACTCGCCGACGTCAGCGGATGCCTGCCCGTCGTGCCGACATCAGCGGGCTACCTGTCACTCACCCCCGACGCCGTGCAACCCGTCACGCTTGTTGGCGATGTGCTCGCGATCTCACCCGATGGCGGCACGCTCGTCATCGAGAACAACAACCGCTTGGTGCTCACCGAACGGACCGTCCCCGACAGCGATCCGGCCGAACCCGTCGACATCGGTCGCGCCGGCCGCAGCGTTGCATTCGCTGATCTGTGATGTCCCACGTATGACTGACGAGTTCATCGAGATCGATCGCGGCGACACCGTTTGGCGATTCGAGCGGGAGTTCCTTGAGTCCAACTGGACCTGCCTGTTCGGCAAGGGGTGTAAAGGCATCCTGACCGAGCCAGCCGAAGAACTGAACCAGGGCTGCTGCTCGCTGGGCGCACACTTTGGCGACGGCCCCGCAGGCCAAGCCGAATCGAAGGAGGTCCTGGCCTACGCATCGATGCTGACCCCGGAGAACTTCCAGCACTTCGACCAGGCCCACGAAGCCGACACACCCGGCATGCTCGCCATCTACGGCGACGACGGCCGCACCCACACAAGGCTCGTCGACAACGCCTGCATCTTCCTCAACCGGCCGGGCTTCGCAGGTGGAGAGGGCTGTGCGCTGCACATCGCTGCGATCGAATTCGACGAGTCCCCCACTGAGTGGAAACCATCGGTCTGCTGGCAACTCCCACTCCGTGTCGACTGGCAAGAAGTCAATGCCGACACCGAGACCGCAACGGTTCGCCGCTGGACCCGTGCCGACTGGAGCAAGCACGGCGAGACGATGGCGTGGTGCTGCACCGAGCGATCTGAAGGCGGCGAGGCGTATTCCGGCACCGAGCAGGTGATCGATTCGCTCCGTGACGAGCTCACTGCGCTGGCAGGTGCCGAGGTCTACGTGGAACTCCGCCGCCGCCTCTGAGCGAAATCGGTCCCACCGCTCCATGTAATCAGATGATGTTGATGGCGTAGCTGGTGGCCAGAGCAGAGCGTGTTTGGCGCACTCGGGCGATGTCGATGACCGGAGTACGGTCGTGGTCAATGCCATTCAACGTGCGGCGAAGAGCCTGGGGGCTGGCACTTGCGCTGCTCGTCGTTGGCTGTGCCGCGCAAGGTGCCGACGATCCGGCTTCGTCATCGGCCAATTCGATGCCTGTGCCAACGCTCGACAGGCAGGCGGCCGTGGCAGCTGCCGTCGATGTTCGCGCCGACGGCTGCGGGCCGCGCATCGGCTTCGGAACCGGCACCGTCATCGATGGCGGTGACATCGTGACTGCTGCACATGTCGTAGCCGGGTCGACGGCAGTGGAGGTCATCGATCGCAATGGCGCACGGGCCGCCGCCGAGGTCGTGCTGTTCGACCCAGACCTCGACCTCGCCGTACTGCGACCAGCGTCCGCGATCGGAACGCCACTGACCATTCGCACGACGGAAGCTCGTCAGAACGAAGTCGGTGTCCTCGTTCGGATTCGAGAACGCGATGGCGCCATGGAGGTCGAGCAGATAGATGTGCGCGTCGTCCGTGAGGCAAACATCTCGACGACCGACATCTACCTCGAACGCGAGCTTGTCCGGGACGGCTTCGAGATCGAGAGTTCGGTCGATGTGGGCGACTCCGGGGCGATGGTCGTCCTCCCCGGCGGAGGTGCCGGCATCGTCTGGGCGCGCAGCAATCGTGTCGACGGGCGGGCCTGGGCGATCGACCTGCCCAGCGGGGTCATCGACGGCACCGCACTTGCTGCCAATGCCATCGCGGAGCGCGGCCCTGTCGATGTCGGCCGCTGCATCCCCAGCTGAACGGGAAGCTGCGTCGGCTGAACGGAATCAGGTCAGAAGGCGCCGAGTACGCGGTCGGTGTAGGTGTTGCGGAAGGTGCCGGTCGGGTCGAGCTCAGCGCGCCACTTCTGGAACGTGTCCCACTCGGGGTAGCGAGCACGCAGCGTGTGTGACGATTGGTAGTGCATCTTGCCCCAGTGCGGGCGACCGGCATAGTCGTTCATGATCTGTTCGACACCTTGGAAGTAGGCCTCGTACGGCATGCCCTTGTACTGGTGGACCGCAATCCAGCCCGACGCCCGACCATTGGCTGTCGACAGCGGAATGTCGTCGGCAGCCGAGGCCCGGACTTCGATCGGGAAGATCGGCTTGACCGGCAACGTCTTGATCAAGGCATCGATACGCCCGAGTGCATCCGGCACTGCATCAAACGGCACGCCGTACTCCATCTCGAGGAATCGCACCTTGCGCGGGCTGCAAAAGACCTTGTCACTCCGGTCGAGCGTCTCACGCCCGCTGGCCGACGACGTAATCGCCTTGGCGACCTTCGGGGCAAGCGATGGAAAGCTCCGGGCGACGCGACAAACCGTGCCGAACGCCAGATTCTCCCCGATCCACTTGTCTTTGATGTAGCCAATCTTCGACTGCGGGTCGGCCGGGCGATCGGTAATCGTGTTGCGCTTGACCATGCATCTGCGAGCACCAGGCATCCAGAAGAACTCGGCGTGGTCCGTCGAGTGCATGACGTCGCGGAAGTTGGCAACGACATCGGCCAGTGTCTCGATGGTCTCGACCGCATGCAGGTTGAAGGCGGGCACGCAGCGAATGGTGACCTCGGTGAGGATGCCCAGCGCGCCAACCCCGACGCGTGCCACGCGCAGTAGCTCCGGGTCGTTGACTTCGTCGGCGCGACGAATCGTGCCGTCACCAGTGACCAGCTCGATGCCGACAATACGGGTAGCGATGTTGCCGTGACCCGCCCCGGTGCCGTGGGTCGCGGTGGCGGTGGCACCGGCGATCGATTGGTAGGCAATGTCGCCGAGGTTCGGGAGTGCCAGGCCGCGCTTTGCCAACTCGTCGTTGAGATCAAACAACCGGATGCCGGCCTGCACCGTGACGTCATGGCCGTCGGTCGAGATGATCTGTTTCATCTTGTCGAGCGACAGGAGGTGGCCGTGCGTCATTGCCGTGTCGGTGAACGAGTGCCCGCCAGCAATCACCTTGACCTGCTCACCGGCAGCATGCGCTGCGGCCACGATACGCGACACCTCGGCGGCGTTGGTCGGCTCGTGCAGATCCTGCGGATGGCACTGCTGATTGCCGGCCCAGTTCTTAGTGGGAACACTCATGCGAAGATTGTAGGGCAAGTGCCCAAAATAAGCCAGACGCGCTCACTTGACCCCTCCCGAAATGGAGACCAAATCACTGCGCCAGCATGGAGTAATGATCTCAATTTCGACCAGCTGTCCCACTGCTGCCGCAGCGCTGCCGAAATTGAGACCGTGACAACGCGTTGGCGCGTCGCTGCGATCTCAGTTTCGGAGGATTGAGCCCAACGCAGCGGTGGTCCGTTCGAGTTCGTCGACGGTGGTGGTGCAGTGGACCGACAGCCTCAGCATGTCGGGCAGGTTCCGTCGTTCGACGTCATAGCGCGATGAGCCAGTAGACGTCGTCGACGTGTTGATCGAGCGGCTACCTAGCGCTGCCTTGAGGTCGGCCGACGCAATGTTCGGGGAGGCTGTCGTCACGATGCCACAGCGCTGCACACCTTCGTCGTACACCGTCAATCCGAGGTCGGCGAGCATCGTTCGCAGCTGATTGGCCCGCTCGACCACGGTCGCCTCAATTCGATCGACCCCCAGCTCAAGGGCAACGTCGACCGCTGCACCCAACCCGAGCCAACCGGCGTGACTGAACTCCCAATATTCGAATCGCTGCGCACCAGCAGCGAATGTGTAGTTGTCGGTGCTCGACCAGTCGGCACCGTAGTGGTCGGCCTGCGAAGGAGTCACTCGATCGAGGATCGACGTCCGGGCATACAGAAATCCGGTGCCGCGCGGGCCCCGGAGATATTTACGACCGGTGGCCGTCAGGAAGTCACAGCCGACTTCATCGACGTTGACATCGAGTTGGCCAACGCTCTGGCAGGCATCGACCAGGAAGGGCACATCGGCCGCTCGAGTCAGTCGGCCGATGGCAGCAGCCGGGTTGACCAGGCCGCCGTTAGTCGGCACGTGCGTGAGTGATACCAGAGCGACATCGTCGCCGCGCTGGAGCCGCTCGGCCAACGCCTCGACCGACACCTGGCCGTGCTCATCACTGGGCACACGATCAATGATGACACCACGAGTCTTTGCAGCATGGATGAAAGCAATCACGTTCGCGCCGTACTCGTGGTCGTGCACGATGATCCGCTGTCCAGCAGCCATCGGGATCGACCAGAAGGCCGCCATCCATGCTTCGGTGGCACTGCCGAAGCGGGCGATCTCGGATTGCTCCGCACCAATCAGGCGAGCGATTGACGCTTGCGTCGCCCGGGTTCGGTCAGCAGCCTCCGCAGCCGCCTCGTAACCACCGACTACTGCTTCACGTTGCAGGTGGCCCAGTTGCGCATCGAGCACCGCCTGCGCGGGCAGCGACGAACCCGCGTGATTCAGGTGGATCAGGTCGTCGGAACACCCGGGAGTCGCGGCTCTGATGACGGCCACCTCATCATCTGCGAACGGCAGCGCGGCGGGTTGGGCGGTCGGGGCGGCCATCGGTTGTCGCTGGTCGTCAGTGTTCGTCAGAGCGCTTCAAGGATGGCGTTTTCGACGACTTCGGTGAGCGCCGGGTGGATGTAAAACACCTTGCGCGCAACGTCGTCGGCGCGCTGGTCAAACTCCATTGCCTGAATGATGGGCTGAATGAGCGTGGCAGCCTGCGGGCCGAGGATGTGGGCACCAATAATGAGGCCGGTCTCGGTGTTCACGAGGACCTTGGCGAAGCTGGTCTCGTCGACAATCGCCCAGCCATACGCAGTGCCGGCGTAGTCACGCTTACCCACCTTGAACGGGATGCCCTGGGCAACCGCTTCCTGCTCGGTCAAGCCGACGGTGGCGACCTGTGGGTTGGAGAAGACCGCTCCTGGGACTGCCTTGTAACTCTGATGGCGAACGTCGTTGGGGTGGGCAATGTTCCAGAACGCCACAGAGGCTTCGGCATTAGCCAAGTGCTTGAGCTGATAGCTGTTGGCGATGTCGCCGATCGCCCAGACGTTCTCGACGGTGGTGGCCATCGTGTCGTCGACGACAACAGTCCCTCGGTTATGGCATTCAAGGCCACCAGATCTGACGTCGACGAGGTCACTATTCGGCTCGCGGCCGGTGGCCACGAGCAGTTCGTCGACGATCACCGTCTCGGCGCCCACCGTGAGGGCAATGCCATCAGCGGTGCGCTCGACATGGGTCGGGACGACACCAAGGCGCAGGTTGACGCGTTCGGCGAAAATCTCGGTGAAGCGTTCGGCGATGTCCTGGTCGAAGCCGCGCAGCAGCGTGTTGGACCGGTTGAAGAGAGTGACTTCAGAACCGAGGCCGGAGAACACGTGACCCATCTCGACCGCGATGAAACCGCCACCAATAATTCCGAGGCGCTTCGGTAGTTCGTCAAGGCGCATGATCGTGTCGGACGTGTGGAAGCCGACCTGGGTGAGGCCCGAGATCTGTGGCACTACTGGGCGAGCACCCGCCGCAAGCAGGACCTTGTCGCCGCTGATCGTGCGTTGGCCGCCGTCGTTCATGTCAACGCGGAAGACCTTGTCGCCGACGAACGAGGCGGTGCCTTCGAAGAGCGTGACGTTTGGGCTGCCGGTTGCGCGGTACTCCCTGCCACCAGCAGAGATCTCGTCGATCCGGCCGAACACGCGGTCACGGATCGCCCCGAAGTCGGCACCGTTAAATTGCGTGTCGATCCCGAGCTTGGCCCCATTGCCCGCAGCGAGAGCGGCATCGGCGGGGAGCACGAACATTTTGGATGGGATACAGCCGACGTTGAGGCAGGTGCCGCCATAGACGCCGCGTTCGACGATGGCAATGTTCCAGTCGCTGAGGAATTCGGGAATCGAATTACCGGAACCCGATCCAATGATCACCAGGTCGAACTGTTCGGGGTCCATGTTGTCGCTCACGAGTTGAATACAACCACGAACGAGCCGCTTTGTTCCATAACTCCTGATCGGACGGGATCGACACGCCTCGCGTGTGTCAGGGTGGGTGGGTGTTTGACGACAGACGGCCGGCTTCCGGCGACGGGTTCATGCGATGCAGCGACGGTCATGTGCGCTGGGGGATCTACGGAGCGGCCGGCGTCGTCTTCGTCATCCGTGAAGGCGACGGCCCGCGGGTGATGATGCAGAAGCGATCACAGATGGCCCACGAAGGTGGCACCTGGAGCTGTGCCGGTGGTGCACTCGACCGCGGCGAGATGCCGTTCGAGGGGGCACTGCGCGAAGCCTCCGAAGAAGTCGGTGCCATCGCTGGTACGCCACGGCTCATTGGTCAGGTCGTGTTCCAACCCGCCGCCGACTGGGCGTATACAACGGTCGTGGTCGAAGTCGACGAACGATTCGGATCATCGATCAACTTCGAAACCGACGCCGTCGACTGGTGCACGCCTGGCGAAGTCGAAGCACTTCCGCTGCACGCTGGCTTTGCAGCAGCCTGGCCCGAAATCAAGGCCATCGTCACCGCCTGAGAATTCGCGAGACACGAAGTGCTTGGCGATATTCCGTTGGCCGTCAGCCTGTGATGTTCGCTGCGCCGCCGGTGATGCCCACGAGGTGAGTCTGATCGTTGAAGCTGGCCATCCGCCAGTTGCTCTCGCCGTCGACGTGCCATTCGCTGACCGACGTGTTCTGCGGGCTCGTCACGGGCAGCTTGCTGAGATCAATCGAAGCTCCGGGCCACCGGCGAACTGCCGACACCATGATGACGCCGCCGTGACAGACCACCCAGACGGTCTTGCCGCGGTGCTCGGCAACGACGCGATCGGTCGCAGTCAGCACACGTTCACCGAAATCATGACCGGACTCGCCACCAGGCGACAACGGGTTTTCCCAGTCGGTCCACGGCGCAATGCCGTACTTTGCCGTGTACTCGGCGATCTTCATGCCTTCGGCTTCGCCCGACGTGCGCTCCATCAGGTCGGCGTGCTGCTCCGGCACCATCCCGAGCGGCTCGGAGATGATCTCGGCGGTGTGTACCGCCCGGCGCATCGTCGACACCAGCACGACATCAGGTGTCATCGACGGGTCAGCCGCAAGCCGTCCGCGCAGCGCTTCTGCCTGGGCAACGCCGAGATCGGTGAGGCCGCCACATGTGTCTTGGCCGCTCAACCACCCACCCGCATTCGAGGCCGACTGGCCGTGGCGGATCAGGATCATTCGGGTCACATCAGAGCTCATTGCACTCCAGCATGTCACGCCGCTCGAACATGTCGAGAGCCGCGCCTGCCCGGCCGTCGTACGCTTGAGCAATGACCGACGTGCTCAAGCCCGCCGCCACGCGAACCATCAACGGCACGTGCCACCACGACTGCCCGGACTCGTGCGGGTGGATCGTCACGGTCGAAGACCGCCCCGCTGGCCCCGTTGCCGTCAAACTGCGCGGCAACCCCGACCACCCATACTCGGCTGGCGAACTGTGCCCAAAGGTCAACCGGTTCCTCGACCGCGTCTACTCCCCCGACCGCCTGCTGCATCCCATGCGCCGAGTCGGGCCGAAGGGCTCCGGCGAGTTCGAGCAAATCAGCTGGGACGACGCCCTCACCGAGATCGCCACCAAACTCCACCGGGTCATCGACAAACACGGCCCCGAAGCGGTGCTCCCCTACTCCGACGCCGGCAACCAGAGCATGCTCGCGCTCATGGGTCTGAGTGGTCGATTCTTCGGCCATATGGGCGCCACCAAACTCGACCGGAATATCTGCGGCGTCACGGTCGGTGCCGGTATGGCCAAGACGATGGGTTCGGGGCGAGGCATCGACCCGATGCAGCACCTGCACTCGAAGCTGCTGATCCTCTGGGGCACGAACACTCGCCTCACCAACCGTCACCTGTGGCCGACCATCGAGGCAGCGCGCGCCAACGGAGCGCGCCTCGTCGTCATCGACCCCATCCGGACCCTCACAGCCGAGGCCGTCGACGAGGCACGGGGCGACCAGTTCATCCAGCCGCTGCCCGGCACCGACATCGCCATGATCCTCGCAATGATGCACGTGCTGATCCGTGACGGCCTCACCGATCAGCCGTGGATCGATGCCCACACGCTGGGCTTTTCCGAACTCCAGCATGAGGTTGCCGATTGGACGCCCGAACGCGCCGCCGACGCGTGCGGCGTGCCCGCCGACGTCATCACCCAGTTGGCACACGACTACGCAACTGTGCGCCCGGCCGGAATTCGCACGCTGATCGGGCCCGAACACCACGAGAACGGTGCGATGTTCCACCGCACGCTCAGCTGCCTGCCCGCCCTCACCGGCGCCTGGGCCGAGCGCGGTGGCGGCGTCTCGAAGAGCACCGGTGCCTGGACCGAAAGCCAGATGGACGTCGATGCGATCCTGCGGCCCGACCTCGAAATCGGCGACTCCCGGACCCTCAACATGAGCCGGCTCGGTCAGATTCTCACGCACCCCCATGCCGGCGAAATCGACGGTCCCGCAGTGCATGCGTTCATCAACTGGAACTGCAACCCGGTCGTCACCACGCCAAATGCCGAGCTGATCAAGCAGGGTCTACTGCGCGATGACATCTTCACCGTCGTGCACGAGCAGTTCCTGACCGACACCGCGAAATACGCCGACATCGTGCTCCCCGCGACCACCCAAATCGAGACCGACGACATCGTGTTCTCCTGGGGTTCGTTACACACCAACTACAACCACGCGGCGATTCCTCCGCTCGGCGAGTGCGTCAGTAACCCCGAGCTGTTCCGTCGACTCGCAGGGGCAATGGGCTACACCGAGCCGGCACTGTTCGACGACGACGAGACCCTGATGCGCGAAGGCGCTCCCGACCTCGACCTCGACGGGCTGCGCGACACGATGTGGCAGGAAGCGCCATACCCAGCCGACGGTCGGCCCTTCGGCGACGGCGACTTCGACACCCCATCAGGACGCATCCATCTCGCCTCCGACGAACTCGAAGCAATGGGTCAACCGCGCGTGCCGACCTACATCGCACCGAACGAAGGCCCCGGCGGCGACCCTGCACTCGTCGCGCTGTATCCACTGCAGTTGCTGACCCCGAAGCACCATGCTCGATTTCTCAACTCGGGCTACTCGCACCTCCCGAAACACGGCCCGGCCGAAGGTGGCCCGTTCATCGAACTCGACGCCACCGACGCGACCGCTCGGCAACTCATCGCCGGTGCAACCGCCCGCGTGTGGAACGGACGGGCGACCGTTCAGCTCCCCGTGAAAATCTCGACGCGGCTCCGGCCCGGCGTCGTTGCCATCCCGTGGGGCTGGTGGATGCAAGATCACCCCGACGGCAAGGCCGCCAACGCGCTCACCAACGACACCCTCACCGAATGGGGTGGCGGCGTCGCCTTCTCCGACACCCTCGTCGAAGTCGCCGCGCTCACCTGAACGAATCCGAGGCTTGCAAACCGAAGAGCCTCGAACCGACGAGAGTACCCATGTGTTGGCCCCCGCAACTTTCCCAGATGGCTACCGAGGTTTCTCGGCCGCCGGTTTCGCCGCACACATCGCTAGACACGCACAGCGATGAACGCAGCGAGCGGCGTTGCGCTTACTTCGATCACAGCTTCGAGCGCCGGCAGATACATGTTGTACGCGGCGACGTTCGCGGCGATCAGCTGGCTGAGCAGCTCGATACTGAGTCGTGACCCTTCGACATCGATACTGGTTCGGAACGAGGCTTGACCGTTGTCGAGGTCGAGGTCGAAGTTACCGATCACGACGTCGTTGTTGATCCGCGTAAACAGCTCCATCACGTCGCGCCGGCGTGCCTCGTCGACGAAGAAGGGTGCCATCGAGTGGACCGAGCAGCGGTGTTCGCGTTCGTCGGTCGAGATAAAGAGAAACCAGCTGCCGTTTGTCCCGTCGCCTTCGAACTGGAGCATCGTGTCGGTGTCCTGACGGACACCATCGAGGCCTTTCTCTTCAGCAAACGAGAGGACCGTATCAAACAAGGGATGGGGGTGTTCCAACATCATTCAGCTCCAGCCGCCACCATTGAAGGTGTACTTCACAATCCGCTTGGTTCGTTTGACTTTGGCTCCCATCACGTCCGGCTTCTTCCCCCGCAATTTATCATCGTAACGACTCAGCTCAATGGCACCCTTCGTCGCGTCGCCAGCGCCATCGAGAGTGAGTGAAATTTTCAGTCCAACCAAATCCTCTTTTCCTTCCTCAGGCGGAGGGGCAGGCGTATCGGCCTCATGGATCACGCCTAAAGCCTTCACCATGTTGGCAGTCGACGCCATGTTGCCGAGCTGCCCCTTGACTCTGTCGACCATACCCTTTTCTGCCTCAGGAGTGGACTCCTCGACCTTCTCGATCGATTTGTGGATCTTGGACGTCGCCGCGGTCGACAGCCACAACATCAAGGCGTTGTATCCGCGCCCCAACTTGTCGAAGGGAATTTTACCCTTCAACGAATACTCGAGTTCGTTGGTCTTCAACTCGTAGCCACCGCCCTTGCCGTCGTTGATGTACACAACAGACAGACCGCTGGAGCCTTCAATCTTGGTGAACCCCTTAATAGTCGCCGACACCGCGCTGGACAACTTAAACCCGCGTGTGCCCCGGCTGACCGGGGCCTCGGCTCCACGCGTGCCACCGCTGATTGCCGCGGCCATCTGCGCCCCGCGTTCCTGCGAGCGCTTGTTCGCGGCTCCAGCACCGCCCTTGGTGTTCTCGAGGCTCGTCATGTCGATGCGTTTGCCGGCGAGACCCTGGGCAGCAGCCTGAGCGGACACAATCATGACGTCGGCCTGGACAGAGACACCAACCAAACCCCCGCTCTCGACGTAGACGTTGTCGCGAATCTTCTTCAGCTCAGCGACATGCGATGCCATCGCTGCTGTATAAGTCTCGTCAGTGTCGAACGTGGCCCGGTCGGGGGTCGGTATGGAGAACATCCGCTCCTCCATCTTGCGTGACCACTCGTCGGAGCTGAGCTTGCCGTCCTCGCCCCAGTTTCCACCCCACAGATAGTTCGACGCTCCTCGCGGTACAACGTCGGACTCGCGGAATCGCCGGTAGAGGCCGTAGGACACGAGAGCCATGGCGTCGGCTCCGGATTTCGCCTGTGATTCGAGGTAGCCGCCCATCTCGCCTTTGATCTGTACGAAAGGGACCTTTGCGCCGGCGGTCACGGCCATCTCCATACGCACTTTGACCATGTCGTCGTCTTTACTGGCTTCGACTTTGAAGCGACCACCAATGCGCGCGACGCCGGACGGCTCGAAGGGGAACTGGAAGTCCACCTCGATCTCTGTGGTGTCACCGTTGTCGGGAACCACCTTATTAACGACCATACCGAGGTTCTCCAGCACCGAACTGGCCTGGCTATGCTTATCTTCGTACTTGATCAGCTTGTCGCTCTTTGAACCAATCACGAGCGGCGTCACCGTCTTGAAATCGGCTGACTGGGTCTGACGGAGGCTTCGGATCTCCCTGTCGACAACTGTACTGAATTCCTTCATTCCAGCCATGCGCTTCTGCTTTTTTGGATCGCTGATCCCGTTCTCGACGTGATCAGCGATCCAGATAGACGCGGCGCGCTCCATGTTCAATAGCAGATTAATTGCTCCCGGAATTTTCCTTTCAGGAACGAAGCCCTGTTTGTCCTGAAACTTTGCAAGGTAGGTGTCGATCAGGTCTGTGATCACCCCCTGTGCCTCGCTCTGACCTTTGTACCATCCCTCCGCCGTGGCGTCGCTGAACACGTCCTTCGTCCACATCTTGCGCTGGACACCACCGGCACCACCCTGCTGGACAACATGGGTGAGTTCGTGGGAGAGCAGGCCGACGTCGTTGGCCATCGATGGCTCTGCGAAGAAGACATCGCTGCCGATGGCAAACGCCTGCGCGCCTACGGATTCGGTCAGTTTCGATGCCTGGCTGCCCGTGTGGATGCCGACGTTCGAGAAGTCCTGTCCGAAGTGCGGCTCGACGATGGACCGCATTGCTGTATCGATCGGCTTGCCGCCGCCGCGGGCACTGTTGATCTGGGAATCGACGTCGGCGCTGACGTGGCCGCCGTCGAGACCGACGTCAGCTTTGCGTCGAACAGTCGGGCTCGCAGCGGTCGACCGCTGCCCCACGGCGCCGTCGGCTCGGCCTGAGCGCAGCGATTGCACGACGTGCTTGGCCATCGCGTCCGCTTCGTGTTCGAGCGGATCGTTGGCAGCGCCGACAAGCAACGTTCCGGTCGGAAGTGCAGGAGCGTTCATCGCCTCCATGGCAACAGAGCGTGCCGCTGCCATTTGCGAGCGTCGGACCTGGACGGGACGTTTCGCCGCCGGGACTTCTGGCTGCTGCGTGCGGCCAGTCTTTCTCGCCGGTTCTTGCTCCAACGTAGCTGTGTCTTGATTCGTGCCCATTCGGACTTCCTCTCGTCGTGCAGTAGCACGGTGGTCAGCGTGAAAACAACTACTGGCTTTTGACTGTCAGATAGCTTCCTAACATACTTTCGGCCGGGTCCGGAACCAGCCGAAAGTTAGAAGAATTCCGTGGAGGTCGACATCGAACGATTTGCTCAGCGACGGTCAGCGGAGTGTCCGGGATTCGCACCCGGGCCTGGGTGAAGAGCTAGATCGGGGTTTGGAGGATCGGGGCCAGAGTCGTGGTGGTGGTCGTGGTGGTGGTGGTGGTAGTGGTCGTCGTGATGTCGAGGCGTTGTGTGAAGAGGACTTGGACGGTTCCGTCGGGGCCGAGAAGTTCGCTGATTGCTTGGACCACGCCCGCTGCGTTGGGTTGTTCGGGGCCCGTCACTTCGACCACCACTTGCCCGTCGATCACTGTGAGGTTGTGTAAGACCAGCTCGTTTCCGGTCGCCCAAGACCTGGCGACCACGCCAACACGCTGAGCCAAGACCTCGTCGGGGGTCGGCTCGGATCCGCCCTGCGCCACTTCCTGACGTTCAAGCCAGGTCAGCTCGACGACCAGAGTCTCGGCAAACTCTGCATCGAGTCGCTCGCCGAGCGCCTGCACCGACGGGGCGTCGCCAACACCGCTGACATCCACACGCACCACATTCCCCTCGACCGACAGCGCGTCGAGGCGACGGCCCGAAGGCGGTCCACCGTCGAGCAACCAGGCCTGCACGACTGCCTGGACTCGAACGAGACGAATCTCTTCTTCGGACGGCGGTCGTTCGGTCGTCGTCGTTGTTGCCGCGAATCGCTCGACCTTGTCCCACGCTGTCGACACGACACTGTCAGCGCCGAACTCGGCCTGCATCAGTTCGACCATCGACTGCTCATCAATCGGCTCTTCAAAACTCGTCACGTTGACGAAGATGCGGTCTCCATCGAACGAAATATCCGAACTCGTCGTCTCAGTGGTGGCCAGCCAATCGGACACAATGAGCTGCCCTTGGACCTGTCGATCACTCGCCTCGACTGCCGACGTCGAGGCCCGATAGAGCGGGATGGCGATTGCGGCAAGCAGCGCTGCAACGCCGACACCGACGGCAAGCGAACGGGTTCCCATCATCGCCAGGCGCTTCGGCGGCACGAACCCAGTGATCACGAACACGACCGCACCTGCCAGGACAATCGCTGCCAGGTTGGTCGTATAGAGCAGCATTGCACCGCGGGCAAAGGTCATCTGCCCGGCTTCGAGCGCGATCCCGACGGTAGCCAGCGGCGGCACGAGCGCCACAGCGACAGCCACACCTGGCAGCGATGAGGATGCGTCCTTTCGAACCGTCGCGTACGCCCCGGCAAAGCCAGCTCCGAGGGCCACGACGAGGTCACGGATGTCGGGAGCAGTACGGCTCGTGACCTCGCGCGGCAGGTCGCCATTGACGAATAATGCCGCCAAAACATACGACAGTGCGATCGAGCCAAGCGTTGCTAGGGCGACGACCCCGAACGACCGCAACGACTTACGGAACAGCGCCATCGAAATGCACGCAGCAGTTGCCAAAACCGGCTGCATCAACGGTGCGAGCAGCATGGCACCAATCACGACGGCCGCCGAATCGGCCGACAGGCCCATCACCGCGACCACCACTGACAATGTCAGCATCGTCGTGAAGCGGAAACCCCAATGCTCCTGCCGTTTGATGGCCAGTTCAGCCATCACACGCTGGCGTTCTTCGGAGTCGAGATGGCGATGCCACCACACCGGCGGGCGTTTCAGCGTCGACAAGGTCGGATCGCCGGAGTCTCGATCGTCAGGGTCCGGCACAATGCGAGAGGATACGGGCAGACGCCTGGGCCGGTTAGGCACCCCGAGTAACCTGAGTGCATGGCCAGCGAATTGATCTACGCGTTTCGTGTGCTGCGCCTCCCGCTGCTTGACGCCGGTGGTTCGCCGATCGGGCGGATCGAAGATCTCGTTGCCGTGCCGGGTCGACCCGGCCCGAACGGTGAGCCCGACACGCCACCGCGGATCGTGGGCTTCGTTGCCTCAAGCCAGCGCAGACGCATCTTCGTCAACGCGAACCGCATCGCCGAACTGAACAGCGACGGCGCTCGGTTGCAAAGCTGGGACATCGACCTCAACCCGTTCAAGCCCCGCCCTGGCGAGGTGCTGATCAACGCCGAACTGATCGATCGTAAAGTCGGAACCGAGATCGTCAGCGACATTGCGATGCGCCGCAACTCTGACGGGCGATCCAGTTGGTGGGAGATCGACAAGGTCCGCCTCACCGCCAAGAACACGCTGCGACGACGTTCGACATATCGACTCGTCGACTTCGAGGAGGTACCGGCACTCTTCGACCAGCCGACCGAAATGCAAGCCGAAGCCGCTCGTCTACGCGACTTCCACCCGGCCGAAGTCGCTGCGTTCGTCCGCTCGCTCCCGAACGAGCAGCGTCGTCAAATCGCTGAAGCCATGGACGACGAACGGCTCGCCGACGTCCTCGAAGAGCTCACCGAGGCCGAACAGGTACGGATCGTCGAAAGCCTCGACAGCGAGCGGCTCGAAGGTGTCTTCGACGAGATGGACTTCGACGATCTCGCCGACCTCCTCGGCCAGATGTCCGAGGTCAAGCGGCAAGAGATGCTCGAGGTCATGGGCGACGAAGACGCCGCGACCGTCCGTCGCCTCCTGTCGTACGAAGAAGGCACCGCGGGCGGCCTCATGACTCCTGAAGTCATCATCCTCGGCCCGCACGTCACCGTCTCAGAAGCACTCGCGCAAATACGCCACCCTGACTGGGTCGTCAGCATCGCCGCCCAGGTCTTCGTGTGTAACGCACCGTTCAAGTCACCGACTGGCAAGTTCCTCGGCATTGTGCACATGCAGCGCCTCCTGCGCGAACCACCGAACATGGAGATCGGCCGATTGCTCGAAGATGTGCCGATCGTGGCGCCTGACATGTCTGACCGTGATGTCGCCGAACGTCTCGCCAGCTATGACATGCTCGCTGTTGCCGTCTGCGACAGCGCTGGCCGCCTTCTCGGTGCCGTCACCGTCGATGACGTGATCGACCGGATGCTCGGCCCGGCATGGCGTACCCGGCGCAAGCCAAGCCCCACGCCCGAAGTGAGCAAGTCGTGAAGCGGCGCGAAGATCTGACCGCACCGCGCTCTCGGCGGCGGCTGGGCCTCACCTATGACTCCGATGCGTTCGGTAGCTTCGCAGAATCGATTGCCAACTTCCTCGGCACCGCACGCTTCCTCGTGTGGCAGTCGATCGTCGTCAGCTTGTGGATCATCCACAACGCGTTTGCACCACGCGACCTGCAGTTCGACCCGTGGGATCGCGGCCTCGTGCTGCTCACCCTGGTGCTCTCAATCCAAGCGTCTTACGCGGCACCGCTGATCTTGCTCGCACAGTCACGTCAAGAACGGCGCGACCGCGTGACCTCAGAAACCGACCGTGAAGTTGCCGAACGGACGCAGGCAGACACCGAGTTTCTCGCCCGCGAAATCGCCAGTGTCAGGGTGTCACTTACCGACATGGTGACCGGCGAAGACATCGGTGATCGCCTCGACCAGATGAGTGAGATGATCGAACGACTCTCGCGCCAGGTCGGTCAACTGTCAGACGGTGCAGTCACCATCGATAACAGTTCGACGGTAACCGACGCGAACTGATCGGGCGCTTCCCACGGTGCAAGGTGGTCGGTAGCGATTTCGCGGGTCTGAGCACCCAGCGCTTTGGCCAGCGCATGCTGCTTACGCGGCCGGACAAGTCGATCGTTTGTGGTGATCAGCATTGCTGCAGGAATCCCCAGCGATGACGCCCACGATGTCGCGTCGTACTTACCCAGCGCCTTGCCGGCCTGAGTGATCGCGCCAATGTCGGCACGCTGGCTCTCGCCACGCAGCCAGGGGACGAGGCGGTTGAGCGAATGACCGTCGGCCAGCATCTTCTCAAGGAAACGCTTCATGAAGCGTCCGGCCACGCGTGACCGCAACGCCGACCCGATGAGCGGAAGAAGCCTCCACTGCAGTCGTTCGCGCAGTGTGCCGTTCCACTCCAGCGCGGTGGCCTGTGTAATCAGACCTGTCACGAGGTCTGGGTGGCGTCGGGCGAGCAGCATCGAGATGGGGCCACCCATTGAGTAGCCGATCGCCGTGACCCCGCTCAGTCCGAGTTCACGAACGACGGCCGCGGCATCGTCGGCACAGTCTTCCAACGTGAAATCGGCCGGCGTCCGAAGGCCACGGCCGTGGCCGCGATGATCGATGCCAACAAACGAGCAGACGGCGGCCAACGCCTCGTAGGCGGAGAAGAACTGCAGATCGCTCGACGCGGTCCAGCCATGGAGGAGCAGCACGGTTGGGGCCGATGAATCAACGTGCTGGTGATGCCGGACGAAGAACTCGCCCCGCCCTGCCACGGCCACGACCTTGCCGTCTGGCAGCCAGGGCATCGTGAGGCCACCGAAGTCGGGTGGCGAGACGGTGGTCTCAGTCATGGGGTCTCCTCTTCGAGCTGGGGTGTGGAATGCCGGTGAACTCTTGGAGGCGGACGCCAAGCCGTTCGATCGTGTGCAACAGGCCAAGGGTGTCGAGCTCAGGAGCACCGCTGGAGACAACACCAGCCTGGATCGACCCATCGAGGACCGCACCGGCAAAGGCGGTCGCAGTCGCTGCGGCACTCGTCGCAACCAGTTCGGCAACACCAGCAATCAATGTGATTCTCTTGCCCGTGGCATCGGAACCGCGGACCTCGACGCGAACAGCACCGACACCGCCCTCAATGTGGGGCGGGCTCAGCATCGGAAGCCGGGCGGTCAGGCGGTCACGTCGATTTGCAGACACACGTGCGCTGATCCGATGCACGTCGGGAAAGTTCTGATGCAACAGCATCGGTGACGGCAACTCGGCCCGGTAGCAGTCATACGCGCCGACTGGTTCGGGAAACCAACACAGTTCGCGGCCGGAGCCGGCCGGCTTAACGATCGGCTCGCCGTCATGCAGTCCATGCGCATGACCTGCCAGTGCGCGGTGCTGCTGACGCGCGCACGCAGGCCCAGCAGTGCCGTGCACGGCCACATGAATTTCTTCGCATGATTCGAGTTGCCCCACAAGATGTCGTGCCAGCAGCCCGGTCAGGCCCGGAGACATCCCGGCCCCGATAACAAGCGGGACACCTTGGAGGCGCGCCGTGTCGTCGAGCTCGAGCAGCGCCTGCACATCAGCGATCCGGTCGGTGACTGAAACAATGGCCACGCCCATCTGGATCAGACGAGTCGCCGATCGAATCTGGGGGCCGCCGTGAGCGAGAATCGCGACGTCAGCATCGCGTGCTGCGGACATGTCACCCCGCGGATCGACCAGGGTCACGTGGCAACCAGGAGCGACAATATTGAGTCGTTTCGCTATCCGCCCTCCAGTGACGCCATTACCAACCAAGGCAACTCGGCTGACCATCAGCGATCCGGCAGCTCGAGTGGCCGCCACCCGCCATGCTGCGGTGGCGTACCGCCGGTGCCGCGGACCCGAAGGCACGCAGCAAACGTGCCAGCTAACAAAATCGCCGAAATTGCACCGCGTAGCAGCTTCATCTACAGAGCATGTTCGGCGCACCCCGCGAATGCAACCTCGGGCGAAGTGCCCTGCGGCTCCAGATGGCTGAAAACCGCAACGAGACCCACCGATTGCTCGGTGGATCTCGTTACTGGAGTGGGGCTACCTGGAATCGAACCAGGGACCTCATCGTTATCAGCGATGCGCTCTAACCGACTGAGCTATAGCCCCAGCAGGTACGAGACGTTATCGGCCGACAGTCAGATCAACACGCGCGGTTCTCGACCCGGACGATCCAGGACAAAACCCTGGTCAGCGTTCGATGTGGCCGGAATCGTCGACGATGGCTTCGCGAATGATCGGGCCTGAAGCGTCTTTGAGCACCGCAGGAATTTCAGGCTCTGGCCGCCGAACCACAAAACGGCGCATCGGCGATGACCGCGATTCGACGACCTCTTCTTCAAGCACCGTGAATCGGACGCCGCCGACAAGGTCCGTGATGAGATTGAACAGAGTTGCGAGCAGCAACATGAGCCCGGTCAGGCCGAGAACGCCAAAGAGGCCCGCTATCCACGCGGCGTGGTAGATCTCACCACCGTTGAACTCGAACGACTGCCAGCCAAACGATTCGAAGAAGCGCTCAACGTTTTCAATGGTTCCCGTGGCATATGCGACATTCCACAACAGCACGGATGCGGTCAACAGCGTCAAGTACAGCACCATGTTCGCGATGATCGCGATTTTAAACACCGACCACGGATCAACGTGGCGGACTACTCGTGTGACCTTGCGAACTCGCGCCTTCCGCCCGAGGATCCGTGGCACCTTGAGCGGAATTGGGATCGGAGCCGGGTCGTAATCGACCGACTTTTTCGGCCGACGTCGACCTGACGTACTGTCATCCTGCGGGGCGGCATCAACGACTGGGCCGTCGATGTCGGCACGGCGAAGCTCTTCGAGAATGTCGTCAGACACTTCTCGATCATCGGTCGGAGCATCTTTGGCCACAGCGTCATCACTGCCCGCAGCCTCACCGTCGTCGGCACCTTCGGTTGCGAACACGATTGTCGGGACGTCGAACGTCTGATCGTCCTCGTCGGAGTCATCGTCACTGAAGTCACCGTCTTCGAAAACCGGTGCCTCGATCGTGCCAACTACGTCGGGGTCATCGCCCGATACATAGTCCGCAAGTGACTCGACCAGAGACTGGTCGAGAGCATCGATTTCGGCAGTGCTCGGGCCGTCGTTCTCGCCGTTGTCAGAGTGGAGTTCGTCGACAACCTCGTCCGACATGGACGAGTCGAGCTCTTCTTCGGTGGCACTCACCTCGCTGAGTGTACGCAAACCACCCACGATGATCCGGTCAAGCTGCGTGGTCTCACCCGCATGGAAGCGTCGATCCAGGGCGTTGCGATCACGGTGCATTCGTTGCTCGCGCCGTCGCAGTGGCATCGCCCAGCCGGACAACGACCGTGACCTGGTGCGATTCTGGACCCTTCGACCACGACACGACAGTCGCACCATGGCGTTCCGCATACGTTGCAGCTGCGGACAGCCCGCCATCGAGTGATGCCAGTGCGGCAGCGTCGGCCGCCGTTTGCGCACGCGTGCGCTGCTGAGTCACCGCGCCGAACTCGACCAGGGCACTGATGAGTGCGATTCCCACGGCCACCACAACCACCAGCAGCAGCACGGCCGCCTGGCCAATATCGTCTCGTCGTCGCTCCATCAGCATCTCCACTCACTTGATTCGAAGGAGGCTGCACGAGCAGCAAGGAGACCCGAAGGTCGATGTGATCAGGCTAACAAGAACAACAAAGGCGTGAGGTAGGTGCACAACAGGTGCGCGCCTACCTCACGCCTTTTTTGCGAGTCAGATGGAATGACGCCGACCTGATCAGTCCTCTGCGTCGACTTCTCCAGCAATGATCGATGCGACAGAGCTCACCGTGTCACCGTCATCCATGTTCATCACTCGGACACCAGTCGCTCCGCGGCCCTGCTCGGAGATCTCGTTGACCGCCATGCGAATCGTGATGCCCGACTCAGACACTGCAACAATCTCGTCGTCGTTGCCGACCATGAACGCTGCCACGACCTCGCCCTTCTTGCCGGTGAGCTTCATCCCGCGAACACCCTGGCCACCGCGGCCCTGGACGTTGAAGCTGTCGAGCTGAGTCCGCTTGCCGTATCCGGCCTCGGTCACGATCAAAATCGACGTGTCGTCACGGGCCACGTCGACAGAAACGACTCGATCCTGATCGTTCTTCAGCTTCATGCCACGCACGCCAGCCGCCGTCCGGCCCATCGAGCGGACATCGTTCTCGTTAAAGCGAATCGTCATGCCGCCACCTGACACCATGAAGATGTCGTCGTCGCCACTGGTCTCAATGACCTTGACCAGTTCGTCGCCATCCTTCAGATTGATGGCGATCAAGCCATCACGGCGGCTCTTGTCGTACTCGGTGAAGGTCGTCTTCTTCACTGTGCCCTTCTTCGTGGCGAAGAAGAGATACCGGTCGATACCGAACTCACGGGTGTCGATGATCGCCTCGACTCGCTCACCCGGGATGAGCGGCAAGAGGTTGACGATCGGCATGCCCTTGGCCGTGCGCTCACGCTCAGGAACATCGAGCGCTCGCAATCGATAGACCTTGCCGAGGTTCGAGAAGAACAGCAGGTGCGCGTGCGCGGTGGTGAAGATCACATGACGCACGATGTCGTCGAGCTTCAGCTTGCCGCCCGAAACACCGCGGCCGCCACGGCCTTGCGTCTTGAACGAGCCGGCCGGCACGGCCTTGACGTACTGGGCCTCGGTCATCACGATGACCAGTTCCTTGTCGTCGGTGAGATCTTCGATCGACATCTCACCGATGTCATAGGTCAGCTCGCACTTGCGGTCGGTCGCGAACTTGTCGCGAATTGCCGTGATCTCTTCCTTGATGACCGTATTGAGGCGATCGGGATTGTCGAGGATGTCTTGCAAGTCGATGATCTTGAGACGCAGCTCGTCGAGTTCGGTCTGGAGGTCAATCCTCGAAAGCCGAGTGAGCTGACGAAGCTGCATGTCCAAGATGTCATTGGCCTGGATTTCAGAGAATTCGAACGGCGTCGACATCAGGCCGTCGCGAGCGATAGAGACGTCATCGCTTGCCCGAATGAGTTTGATGATTTCGTCGATGACATCGAGGGCCTTAATGCGCCCCTCGAGAATGTGCTCGCGATGCCGGGCCTTCTTCAACCGGTTCTGTGTTCGCCGGGTGATCACCTCGACCTGGTGATCGACGTAGGCGACAAGAGCGTCACGCAAGGTGATCTGCTTGGGAACTCCCTTGACCAGGGCGACCATGTTGATCGAGAACGTCGACTGCAACTGGGTGAGCTTGAACAGGTTGTTCATCACGACGTTGGCGTTGCCGTCGCGCTTGAGGCTGATGATCAGCTCGGTCTTGCCGCCGTTGGAGCCGTCGTTGACGTCGGCAATGCCATCGAGGTCGCCGTTGTCAACCAGTTGCTGGATACGCGCTGCGATCGCCGAGCAGGAGGTCTGGTACGGCAGTTCGGTGACGACGATTTCGTAACGACCGTTCTTGCCTTCTTCGATCGATGCCTTCGCACGGGTCTTGACCGAGCCACGCCCAGTGCGATACGCGTCCATGATCCCGGCCCTGCCGAGGATCTGGCCGCCGGTTGGAAAGTCCGGGCCCTTGATGAACTCCATGAGTGCGTCAGCGTCGGCATCGGGATGGTCGATGAGGTGCACAACGGCGTCAATCACCTCGCCGAGATTGTGCGGCGGGATGTTGGTCGCCATACCGACAGCAATGCCCTGGCTACCGTTGACCAGCAGGTTCGGGAACCGCGCCGGAAGCACGATGGGCTCTTCGGTGGTCCCGTCGTAGTTCGGGATCATGTCGACGGTGTCTTCGTCGATACCGGCGAGTAGCTCCATCGCGAGTGGGTCGAGGCGACACTCGGTGTAACGCGACGCAGCCGGACCGAAGTCGGGTGAGCCGTAGTTGCCGTGGAAATCGATCAGCGGGTGACGCAACGAGAACGGCTGAGCCATACGCACGAGAGCGGCATAAATTGCAGAGTCACCGTGCGGGTGGAAACGGGCCATCGTGTCGCCGGCGACGCGGGCGCACTTGACGTGGCCGCGGTCTGGGCGAAAGCCCTGCTCTTCCATGTCCCAGATGATCCGGCGGTGCACCGGCTTGAGGCCGTCACGAACGTCAGGCAGAGCGCGCGACATGATGACCGACATGGCGTACTCCAGGAAGGAGCTCTCCATTTCCTCGCTCAGTGCGATCGGTTGGATCGAACCGCCAGTCGGTGTGTCGTCAGTGGTGTCAGTCATTGGTGTTGATCATTTCTCGTTCGTCGTGCGGTTCGTACTGCCGTTTCAGTTGGGGTCTGACCCCAACTGAAACGGTGGGTCAGAAGTCGAGGTTCTGGACGTCGCGTGCGTTCTTGACAATGAATTCGCGGCGACTGGGCACGTCGTCACCCATCAGGACCGACGTAATGTGATCGGCCTCAGCAGCTTCTTCGACAGTGACCTGGAGCAGCGTGCGGGTGCTGGCATCCATGGTCGTTCCACGGAGCTCTTCCCAGTCCATCTCGCCGAGGCCCTTCAAGCGCTGGAACTGCTTCTTGTGGTTCGGTCGTTCAGCCATGAACGCATCCTTGGCCAGATCGTCTTTAAGGTAGATCTTCTCCTTGCCGATCTCGGTCGAGTACAGCGGCGGCTGAGCGATGTAGCAATAGCCAGCCTCGACCATTTCGCGCATCTGGCGGAAGAAGAACGTCAGGAGCAACGTACGGATGTGGCTGCCATCGACGTCAGCGTCCGCGAGGCAGATGACCTTGTGATAGCGGCACTTTTCGACGTCGAACTCGTCGCCGACACCGGCACCGATCGCGGTGATCAGTGCTTGGATTTCGGTGTTCTTCAGCATCTTGTCGATGCGGGCCCGCTCGACGTTCAAGATCTTGCCGCGAATTGGGAGAATCGCCTGCGTACGTGGGTCGCGAGCATCAACGGCAGTACCGCCAGCGGAGTCGCCTTCGACGATCATAATTTCGGACTCGGCGGCGTCCTTCGACGAACAATCTTTCAACTTGTCGGGCATGCCCGCGCCGGACAGTGCTGTCTTGCGGCGGATCGCGTTACGCGCGTTCTTAGCTGCGTCGCGTGCCTGAGCAGCTGCGAGGCCCTTCTTGACCATCTTGTTGGCCTCAGCGGGGTTCTCGTCCATCCACTCGACCATGCGGGCGTATGTGGCCTTCTGGACGAACGAGCGGGCAGGAACGTTGCCAAGCTTGGCCTTGGTCTGGCCTTCGAACTGTGGTTCGCGGAGCTTGACAGTGACGATGGCCGTGAGGCCCTCACGTACGTCGTCGCCCGTCAGGTTCGCATCCTTTTCCTTGATGAGATTCTTCTCTTTGCCGTATTTGTTAACGACTGAGGTGAGAGCAGTCTTGAAGCCCTCGACGTGCATGCCGCCCTCGGTGGTGGAGATCCCGTTGGCGTACCCGTGAATGCCCTCGTGGTAACCGGTGTTCCATTGCATGGCGATGTCGAGTTCCATGCCCTCCTCGACGTCTTCATCTTCGAAGCTGCAGACCTTGGAGAACAGCGGCTCCTTGGATGCATTGAGATGCTTCACAAAGTCGACCAGGCCACCCTTGTACAGGAATGTGACATCTTGCTCGCGTTCGGGGCGCTCGTCTTTGAAAGCGATCTCAAGACCCTTGTTCAAGAACGCCATGATCTGGAGGCGATCGAGCACAGTGCGGGCAACGAACTCGGTGCCCTCGGCCTGGAAGATCCCAGCGTCGGGGTAAAACGTGATGCTGGTGCCCGTTTGTCGCCCATCCGCTGGTGTCTCGCCGGTCTCCTTCATCGCCGCTTTCGGCTTGCCACCGTCGAGGTAGGTCTGCTCGTAGCGAACGCCGCCGCGGTCGACCTGGATTTCGAGCCGCGTCGACAGGGCGTTGACCACCGAGACGCCGACGCCGTGCAGACCGCCAGACACCTTGTAGCCACTCTCTTCGCCGCCAAACTTACCGCCGGCGTGCAACACGGTCAGGACAACTTCGGCAGCGCTCTTGCCCTTGTGCTCTCCCGATGGGTACGGATCAACCGGAATGCCGCGACCGTTGTCGTCGACGCGACAGCCGCCGTCAGCCTGCAGCGTGACGACGATGCTGTCACAGACGCCGGCCATTGCTTCGTCAACCGCATTGTCAACGACTTCCCAGATCAGGTGGTGCAGGCCTTGTAAACCGGTGGAACCGATGTACATACCAGGGCGCTTACGAACAGGGTCAAGCCCCTCAAGCACCTGGATCTGCGCGGCACCGTAGTTGCCAGATGTGCCGGACAACTGTTTTGCAGCGGGCTTCGACGTGGGCTCAGAGGCCTGCTCGTCGCCGGTTTCAGCGGGGGTGTCAGCGGTGTCGTTGGACACTCGAACCTCGATGTCTTCAAGTCGTCGGACACGGCGCAAGCACGCCGTGCTTTTCGGGGCGATAAGAGCGCTTGCGCCAGGTACATCAGACCGGCGGCAAACCCTTTCCGCAATTGGATTTTAGTGTACTCCATGGGTGTCACAGAGACGCGTATTCGGGGCAGCAAACTACACGATTGTCGGAACGCATCTCCCTACTGATTTCGCCATCAGGGCGCAGCGCTGAAACAGGGCCGACTGAATGGTTTGTCCGCCGCGTGTGAAATGGCCCCTAACCGCAGATCAGCGCGTACGTGCAACTCGCACTTCGACGCGTTCCACCTGGACACGGGCAACTTCTTCTAGCCGAGCGATGATCGTGCCAGACAGAAACTTGACCTGCGTGGCCCATGCCACATCGTCAGCTTCGACGGTCAGGACGCCCTGATCGAGTCGTACCGGCCGGACATGCGCTGCAACGTTCGGGCCAACGGCGTCGGCCCACTTGCCGAATACCCCGCCAATCTGGATCCGATCGGTGCCGCGCAAAGACTTCATGATTCCGTCGAGCGACTTCGTGATCGGCACCGGCTCAGCCATCAGACGGCCAACCGTAGCTGCAGGTTGGAAGACTCGAACGCTAACCAAGCGGGCGATCGGTAATCGTAAGCGTTGCAGGCGGATCGAGCTGACGAACCCACAGGGCACCCCCGACCATGCCGACAAAGATGCCGAGCGCGGGCCGATGGATACGTTCGACGAAGTTGCCTGACCATCCGAATCCGAGTCCAACGATGCCGCCGAGGGCCATGAACCCCCACATCGCCGTCCGTAGACCCGACGGGCGGAGTGCCCTGGCCTCTTGGACTCGGTCAACGCCGTACCACTCCTCGAGGAGACGCCGCCGACCAATCAACACGAGGAGCAGTAGTCCGGCGAGTGACCCAAAGGTGTGTCCAATGTGCTGCAAGGCCGATGCCAACGGTTCGGTGTATCCAAAGAGCGTCACCGTCAGATCGTCGTAACCAAGCCAACGCACCGCCGGCCGACCCGAGTGCGTGAACCAGTCCATGACCACATGCGAACCCGTGCCCAGCAACGCGCTCGACACGGTGATCAGGACGGCAGGTCGTCGGATGGCCAACACCCCGTAACTCCGCACGCGGAGTGCACCCAGATCCGGAAAGCACTTCGGGATCTGCCCTGCAATCACATGCCGGAAGACAACAGCCATCACGACAGCGATTGGTGCTGCAAAGGTCAACGCTGCGGGTGCCTTGTGTCCATCGAGTCCGAGTGGACCAGTAAACGCATACGCCAGGTCCGGAGCCATCGAGCCAAAAACGAGCGCCACCCCGTCAAACCAACGTGGACGAGCAAGCTTCATGCCAAAGACTGGAACTTGGTGGGCGAACCAGGTCACCGGCATCTGAGCACCCCACCGGTTGCAGCCTCAGCGACACTATTCGACAACTTTGCCGCCCTCGATTCGAATGATTCGGTCGGCTTGCGCGGCGGGTGGAAGTTCGCTCGCCGTCGTAATGATCACTTGACCAGGCGGGATGTGTTCGAGGAGTGCAGTAGCGCGACCATCATCCAGTTCGGAAAGCACATCATCAAGTACAAGCACCGGTGCAGATCCTGTGCGTTCGGTAACAAGTTGGTGCCCGGCGAGGCGTAATGCGAGGGCAAGGGTCCGCTGCTCGCCCTGGGACGCATGAGTCCTGCTCGGCAGACCGTTGATCGTGAAGCTCAACTCGTCCCGATGTGGTCCGACTGTCGAGACACCACGACGGACATCAGCGGTACGTGCAGCCTGCAACGCCGGGACAAGACCCACCTGACGCCACTCCGGTTCGTACGTCAATTCGATGGGTGTCGTGACGCCGGCAAGACGCTCGTAGGCATCTTGCACCATCGGTGTGATCCTCGAAACAAGTGTTGCTCGGGCGTAGCCGAACTGATCAGCAACCTCGGCGAACTTCATGTCCCACACGTCGAGCGTGACTGCAATGTCGTCGGTCAGACGGCCGTTGGCTTGCTTGAGCAGGGTGTTCCGTTGTTTGACGATCCGGTCGATCTCGAGTCGGATCGCGTCGTACTTGGTTGCGAGTGCGACAAGTGTGTCGTCCATGTA
>JBNMOS010000035.1:0-27693 GCA_051275435.1 Ilumatobacter sp. | reverse complement strand
CACCTGTTGCACGAACAACACTGGAGTATCAGGCCCCTCGGGGGCGGCCACTTCACACTCCAAGATCCCCACGGGCAAACACATCAGATGCGACCGCCCCAAATCGGCCTCACACTGCCCCAGCAACCACCCATCCACGACCAACCGACAGCTCCACTCTTTACCCCACCGGTCTGAATACCCCGCCGGTCCGACCATGAGCTGACCGATCGCCGGGGCACACTGTGCCTGTGGAATTTCCGCCGCCCACGCTTGCCGGTCGCGTTGCGACGCCGCAGCCTTCGCCTCTCCGCATCAACGGGCTGACCAAGGCGTTCGGCACGAAACAGGCCCTCGACGGGCTGACGTTCGAAGTGCCGCAGGGCGCCTGCTACGGCCTGGTCGGGCCCAACGGAAGCGGCAAGTCGACGACGATGCGGTCGGTCGTTGGCCTCGTCCGGCCCGATGCGGGTTCGATCGAAGTGTGCGGCACCCTGGTGGCCTCCGATGTAATGGCCACGCGCCGTTCGATGGGAGTGATGCTCGACCCACTCCAGCTCTTCGATCGCCTGACCGCCTGGGAGTTCGTCGAAACAATCGGCACCCTGCGCGGTCTCGACACCGAGACGATTCGTGCGCGATCGACCGAGCTCTTCACCGTCCTCGATCTGATCGACGATGCTGGCCGACCAATCGCTGGCTACAGCCACGGGATGCGCAAGAAGACCGCACTTGCCGCCGCCATCCTCCCCCGGCCTCGGCTGATCATGCTCGACGAACCGTTCGAAGGCGTCGACCCGGTCGCGACGCGTGCGATGCGAACGATGCTCGACCGATTCCGTGCGGGCGGCGGGACGGTCGTGCTGTCGACGCACGTGATGGACATCGTCGAACGAGTCTGCGATCACGTCGGCGTGATCGCTCAGGGGCGCCTCCTTGCCTCAGGTCCGATCGACGAGTTGCGGAACGGTCGCCGGCTCGAGGATGCGTTCATCGACGTCGTTGGTGCCAGCGACATCGATGCGGGAGCGCTCGACTGGCTCGCCAAATGACACTGGCGCTTGGGCCATCGATCAGCAGCTCGATCAGCACATCGACAGTTATCCAGGAGTTCGTCAGGTTGCGCTGGCGCGCGTTGCGTGGAGCGTTGCGATCCGAAGGCACCCAGAAGTGGACGGCAACCATCGGGCTGGTGGCGTCGCTGCTCGTCGGGGTCGCTGGCGGCGTCGGGCTCGCCGTTGGCGGCCAGAAGGCGAACCAACCAGACGCCCTGTTCGTGATCGCCTGCACCGTCATCGTCGTTTCGGTGGTCGCGATCGGTGTGATCGCCGGAATCAGCCAACCGATCGATCCGCGAGTTCTCGCCACCGAGCCGCTCACCGAGCGTCAACTGGCACTCGGGTTGCTCGTCGGAACCGCGGTCGGCCCGCCCGGGCTCTCAGGCGGACTTGTCGGGTTGGGCCTGTTCATCGGCGCACTGAACGGAGCAACGACCGCTCCGATCGTCGCGATCGCAGCACTGTCGTTCCTTGCCACCATCCTGCTCGTCTCACGCTCAACCATTAATGCGCTCGGTCTCTTCGCCACCCGCTTCCCCCGATCCGGTCAGATCACAGTCGGATTGTTCAGCCTGCTGTTCTACGGCGGATTCCAGTTCCTGCCACGACTGATCGGCGGGCTCGACGCCAACCAGCAGCGGACGGCGACCGACATCTTGCAGTATTCGCCGCCCGGCCAGCTCGGTCAGAGCCTTGCGAAGGCGTCGACCGATCCGTTGATGGCAATCGGGCACGTCGCAATCGGTTCGGTCTGGCTCGTCCCACTCGCCGCAGTGTTCGTGTGGACGACCAGCGCGCTGCTCGTCTCGGTGCCCCCGACCAACGTCGGCTCACAGAAGTCCGGCCCGACGCGCCGCCAACCAATACGCACCGTGGCGCGCCGCATGTGTGGCACCGGGCCGACCGGCGCCGTTGCCTGGCGGGGCGTACTCACCCGCCTCCGGACACCCCGAACTGCATTGGAAACCTTCACCGGAGCGGGCATCGGTCTGGCGGTCATACTTGTGCCAACCCTCCTGCGCGACGGTGCCGGTGCGGGGGCTGTACTCGTTGGCGGAGCAGTACAACTGGCCGTGCTTTTCATGGCCGGCAACAGCTTCGGATCCGACGGACCGGCGATGAGCAACGAATTGTTGACGGGTGTCGACCCCGAGGTGCTGGTCCGAGGAAAGGCCCGTTCGGTGGCGATCGTTGCCTCGCCGATCGCCTTCATCGGGCCGGTCATCGCCGCTGCACTGACCGATGAATGGCGCTATTTCCTCGCCGGCTTCCTCGTCGGCATCGGTGGGCTGCTCGGCGGAACCGGTGGGGCAATTGTCCAGTCGACCCTCGTCCCAATCGCCATCCCCGAAGGCGACAATCCACTCGCCAGTGGCGACTCGGGGAAAGGGTGCCTGGCCGGCTTCATCCTCGCCGGAGTTGTCTTATCGCTGGCCGTCGTGACCCTGCCGGTCGCACTCGCGCTGCTCTGGGCGCTTGATCGCGGCTCGCTCCCATTGGTAACAGTGTTCGCGTCCGCCACGCTCGCTGCCGGTTACGCCGTGTACCGACTGGGAATCCGCTTCGCGACTCGCTACTGGCGCAAGCGCGAGCCCGAGATCTACGCCGCAGTCATCCCGGCTCGTTGACCGAGGTCAGCTGCTGGCGGGGAGCAGCCTGACCTCGTCGCCGATAGCCACGTTCCCGGGCACGGCAATCTGCGAGCCAATCGACAGGAGTGTTGCGCGGTCGCGGTTGATTGTCTTCAACAGTTCGATGTCACGATCGAGCCCCGGCTGCGGCCGGGTCACCATGACACAACGATCGATCTGTTTGATCACCGCGAGTTCGGCTCCAGAACCCACTGCACCAATCTGCAGGTGGTGGCCAACGAAGTCGTCCTCACCCGAACCGCTGACAACGATGTTGGTGCGAAAACGGCGCAGGTCCCAGTCGCCGAGCGTCGCGGTCGATACGAGCGACACCCGACTTGATTTGGAGTCGTGCCATGCACCGGCTGGGCCGGTCCAGGACACCCAGTCGGCGTCATGTTCGAAGTCGAGCGGCACCTCGTATGTACCCCCGACATCACCTGCGGCACGCAGTTCGACCTCCTGACCGAGCCATCGAGACAATGCAGCCGAAGCTTCACCCGATGCGACTTGACCAATCTCTGGGACCTCGATCACCACATCGCTGTCGACCACGCGAGCCGAAGCGAACAACAGCTGCGGAGAACGTCGGGCCGTCAAGACAGTGCCGGTCGCCACGTCGAAGACGCCCCATCCACGATCCCCGGCAATCCCGAGTTCGCCGACGTGGGCAGCATCGAGTTGTTCCCCGCCCATCGACTTCACCGGATAGCGCCAGAGTTCGGTCACGTGCATGGGCCCCAGCCTGGCACAGGCCAGACGGGCGGAACCGGCTGATTCGTACGACGCGTTCGTTGCGCGCCTGCCTGGTCGGTAAACTGGTCAGATGAACGAACAAAGCACGACCATCGCCGAGAACGCAGCCACCGCCGATGCGCCGGCCGTCGAGCTCGTCGAAGAAGAACTGCTCGTCGAGGAAATCTCCATCGACGGCATGTGCGGCGTCTACTGAGCCGCTCAGCGGACTCGACCCCCATGACCGATTCCCTGCTCGATCAGCGGCTGTCGCTGCATCCGCAGGTGGCACTTCGCCCAGAACCGTTCGGCGCGCTCGCGTACCATTACGGCAATAGGAAGCTCGTCTTCCTGAAACATCCTGACGTCGTCCGGCTGGTCCAGGCCCTCGACGGCACCGGCACCACGGCCGAGAAACTTTCCGAGTGCGAAATCGACGCTGCCCGCTGGCCGTCGTTCGAGCGTGCACTCGCCAACCTCCACGCATCGGAGATGCTCCAATGAGCAAAACCCAACTCGTCGAACAGCTCAAGAGCGGCCTCGACGCCCCCATCTGCCTGACCTGGGAGCTGACCTACGCCTGCAACCTCGAATGCGTGCACTGTCTCTCATCGTCGGGTCGCCGCGACCCACGTGAGTTGACGACCGACGAGGCCAAAGCCGTCCTCGACGAACTGCATGATCTGCAGGTCTTTTACATCAACATGGGTGGCGGCGAGCCAATGATCCGCCGCGACTTCTTCGAGTTGCTTGAGTACTCGATCGGCCGCGGTATCGGCGTCAAGTTCTCGACCAACGGAGCGTTCATCGACGCCGAGAAGGCCAAGCGCCTCACGGCAATGGACTACCTCGACATCCAGATCAGCCTCGACGGCACCGATGCGGTCACCAACGACGCCGTCCGCGGCGAGGGCTCGTACAACACCGCGATCCAGGCAATGAACCATCTGCGTGACGCAGGCTTCGGGGAGTTCAAGATCTCGGTCGTCGTCACTCGCTACAACGTCGACCAACTCGACGAGTTCAAGGCGCTTGCCGACGAGTACGGCGCCCAACTCCGCATCACCCGCCTTCGCCCGTCGGGCCGCGGCGCCGACAGCTGGCACGACCTGCACCCGACGCAGGCGCAGCAGCGTCAGATCTACGACTGGTTGGTCCTTAACGGCGAGAACGTCCTCACCGGCGACTCGTTCTTCCACCTCAATGCACTTGGCGAAGAGCCCCTTCCGGGCCTCAACATGTGCGGCGCAGGTCGCGTGGTCTGCCTGATCGATCCGATCGGCGACGTCTACGCCTGCCCATTCGTTATCCACGACGAGTTCAAGGCTGGCTCGGTTCGCGACGCTGGCGGCTTCAGCCAGGTGTGGAAACAGAGCGACCTTTTCACCGAACTTCGTGAGCCACAGTCGGCTGGCGCCTGTTCCGCGTGCGGAGAGTTCGACGCCTGCCAAGGTGGTTGCATGGCCGCCAAGTTCTTCACGGGCCTCCCACTCGACGGCCCCGACCCCGAGTGCGTCAAGGGCCACGGCGAAGCTGCGCTACTCGCAGCATCGTCGCTCCAGGTACCGAAGCCGATGATGGACCACTCCAAGCCGAGCCGCGTTCCAGTCACCATTGGGCGCCGCTAGCTCGTAAGCGGGTCAGTCGGCAGCAAGGTCGGCGACGTAGGTGGCTTCGAGTACTTCGCGAAGTCCACCGCTCTCCATGTTGAACTGGGTGCCGATAATTTCGGCCAGGTCGGGAGTTTCGGCGAGGTCAGCCCACGACTCTGGCTGCCAGACCTTGCCTCGTCGGAACGACTTGGCGCAGTGGCTGTACAGCTCGGCGACTTCGACCACGATGGCTGCCTTCGGTCGCCGCAGTTCAACGGTGAAGCCATCAAGAATCGATGCATCGGTCGTCACTGTTGCCGGCCCGTTGATCCGGACTGTTTCGTCTTTGCCCGGCATGATCAGCAGCAGTCCGACGAACGGATGGGAAACGATGTTCTCGAGCGTGTCGAGCCGGTTGTTTCCGTTCAGGTCGGGGATGGCGATGTGGCGATCGTCGAGACGCTGCAGGAACCCTGGCGGCCCGCCTCGCGGCGACGCGTCCATGGAATCACCGCCGTTCGAGGTCGAGATGACGATGAACGGACAACGATCGATGTACGCGGCCGACCTTTCATCAATCACATTAAACGCCTTGTTCGCCACGAGCTCATTCGGTTCTCGATACAGCTCGCGGAGGCCGGCCCGGTCGGTGATGCGGTCGGTGATCTGCATCTTCTGAGACTAGGCGGAACGGTCGGGAGCAATAACGGGCGGGGCCGAAGCGTCGGTGACGAACTCCACCTGCTGCACGGCGCGAGTGATCGCAACGTAGAGGAGGCGTGCCCCGCGTGGCGTTGGCTCGTCGCCGTTTTCGTGCAGGATCTCGTGCGGGTTCGCGACGATGACGCCGTCGAATTCGAGGCCCTTAACCGCCTCAGCCGTGAACACCGGCACCTCGGCTCGCTCGAGGTTGTGCACATGGTCGGTGCCGACAAGCTCGTGCTCCTGAAGCGCTGCGATGATCGACTCGTGGAGCGCAATGGGCGCCACGATCCCGGTCAACTTGTGACGAGACTTCATGGCCGCCGTTGACGCTGCGACTGTTGCGGCGAGTTCATCCGATGCGCTGCGCACCCAACTTGGTGGTTCACCGGCGATGCGGACACTGCGGCTCTCGGTGGCATCGACGCCCGTGAGTGGAAGCAGGCGATTAGCGATGCGCAGAATCGGTTCGGGGACGCGGTAGCCGATAGTCAGGTCAGCAACGATGCCGTTCGAGCCGGCGGGCCCGAGGTGGGCAAACACTTCACTCCACCGCTCTTGACCGGCAGGCGTGGTCGACTGGGCAACATCGCCAACCAGTGTCATCGACGACGACGGGCTCCGTCGCCCGATCACACGTAGCGCGACGGCTGAATGGTCTTGTGCTTCGTCGACCACGACATGGCCGTAGGTGAACGGCGAACCATTCAGCAGTGAGTTGGCCTCGTCGATGAGAAGTTGGTCGGCACGGGTCCAGGCACGTTTCTTGCCCTTCGGTCCCGGCAGCAGGTTGTCGACAAGTTTCGTCGGCTTCTGCGTCGGCCACGCCTTGTTGATCGCTGTCTTCAGCGGACCGGCCTTTGACCAGGCACCGTCGTCGCCGGTGCGACGGAGTAACTCACGCTTCGCCAGTGCGACGACGCGAACACGCCGTTCGTTGATCGGGCTGATGCCGCCCTTGGCGACCTCGAGCCAGCCGGCTATCTCGTCGGACGTGAACACGTGATTACGCGCGCCGATTGGTACAACGAGATCGTCGTCCGGTGGAGCAATCGCAGCGAGGGCAGCCGCTTCGAGCTCGCCGAGACGGTCAGCTGACCCCTTCCAGCGGGCGATGTCTGACTCGTCGGCACCGGTGACGTCGACGCGGGGAATACACAGTTCGTCAGCGGTTGCCTGACGCACGCTGCGCTCGCCGAGCGATGGCAGCACGTTGCCGATGTAGTCGAGGAAGGCCTTGTTGGGCCCCACGACGAGGACGCCGTCGCGTGCCAAGCGGGCGCGGTGTTCGAAGAGCAGGTAGGCCGCGCGGTGCAGCGCGACCGCCGTCTTGCCGGTGCCGGGACCCCCCTGAACGATGAGCACCTGGTCGATGTCAGAGCGGATGACGACGTCCTGCTCGCCTTGGATCGTCGCAACGATCTCGCGCATCTCACCACTGCGTTCTGCACCGATTTCGGCGAGCACCGGGTCGGGAATTCCACCGGCAACATCGCCCGATTCGGGATCGTCAAGTTGCTCGTCGAGGTAGGCAATCAGCTCGCCGTCATCGAGAGTGAAGCGGCGGCGGAAATCGATACCGAGCGGGTCAACCGCCGTAGCGCGGTAAAAGGGCGCGGCAATCGGAGCACGCCAGTCGACGACAACGGGGTCGTGCGCATCGTCTTCGATGTGGCGGCGACCGACATACCACTTGTCGTCGTCCTGATCGATCCGACCGAAAAAATCGCCAGCGCCAGGCCCCTTGAGGTCCTCAATCGCCACAGCGACCGTGACCTCGATGTACTCCTTCGTAATTTCGTCCGCAGCGCTGTTCGGGTCGACTGCTGAGAGTCGTTCGATCATCCGATCTCGCGACTGGCGTGCAAAGGCCAACCGGGAGCGCTCGTTATCGAGGTCGGGGAAGAGGTCGGCGCTCACAGGGCAAAAGAGGGTAGTCCTCGCTAGACCACCCCACCCGAGAAGTTTCAACTCACACGTTGGTTGGGCGCCGTCTGCAACGTGCGAGGATGCCACCCGTGCTGGCGGTGCTCCTTGTTTTCTTGTCGTATGCACTCGGTACTTTTCCGAGTGCGATCATCGTCGCGCGCGCCAACGGCATCGACATTTCCACCGTCGGGTCCGGTAACCCTGGCGCTTCGAACGTCACCCGCGCGCTCGGATGGCGTAAGGGTATTTGGGTCTACGTGCTCGATGCGCTCAAGGCTGGCCTCGCCACCGGGCTTGGCTTGGGGATGGGCTTCGACTGGGCCGGCACCGGCCGTCCACTGGGCTACGTCTGTGCGGTGGCGGCTGCGCTCGGCCACATGTTCCCGGCGACCCGCGGCTTCAAAGGCGGCAAGGGCGTGGCCTGCGGGTCAGGTGCCTTGATCGTGTTACAACCGATTATCGGCATCGCCGCACCAATCGTGTGGTGGCTACTCAGCAAGATGACCGGCAAGGCTGCACTCGGCTCGATCTTGACCGTCGGCTCGGTACCGATCGGGCTCGCGCTGACCGGGCGTCCAGCCTGGGAATTCGCCGCTATGGCGGGCCTCTGCGGCCTGATTCTGGTGAAGCACTGGCGGAATTTCGGTCGGTTGATCCGACGCGAAGAGCCCGGCCTCCGCCGCTGAACTGATCGAGTTAGACGGGAACGCCACCGGTGGCGAACAACGCCGGCCAACCACCCGTGTGAATGAACACGATGTCCTCGTTGGCGAATCGACCTTCCTCAGCGAGGCCAAGAGCACCCGCCAGGCCCTTGCCCGAATAGGTGCGATCGCACAGCCAGCCACCATTGGTCGCGGCCCAGCGGACTGCGTTATCGCCCGTCGCTGTGGGCACCGCGTAGTCGTCACCGATCCAGCGCGTGTCGACCTCAACATCGGCGGGGTCGACGCGCACATCGGTGAGCCCCATCAGGTCGAGTGTCTGGTTGGCCAGGTCGGCAATGTCGGGCAAGCCAATGTTGACTCCCTTGGCAACGCCGATGGCAACGATGCCGGGAACAGCACGACCAGCAGCAATTGCCGCAGCGCGGCCAGCGAGGAGGCCCGCGTGTGTACCGCCGCTCGACGACGTGAAGACGATGGCCGACGGCTCGATGCCCGATGCGTCGAACTGGTCGAGCATCTCGATGAACGCTGCTGCATAACCGAGTGCTCCGACTGCGGTGCTGCCGCCGATCGGGATCGAATAGGGAGCGAGGCCAGCGCCACTGAGGTCGCGCGTCAGCAATTCGCGTGCGATTTCGAGTTCGCCCCAGTGGCTCTGGGCCGCTCCGGTGAAGTGCAGTTGGGCACCGAACAGCATCGACAAGAGCTGGTTTCCGGTTGCCACGTCCGGTTTGTCGCCAGAAAGGACCAGATGCACTTCCATGCCCAGCCGCGCACCCGCAGCAGCAGTCATTCGGCAGTGGTTCGACTGTCCGGCACCCACCGTGATGAGGGCCCGAGCGCCGGCCGCAACTGCAGCTCCGCACAGGAATTCGAGCTTGCGAGCCTTGTTGCCGCCCCCACCAAGCCCAGTCAGATCGTCCCGTTTGACCCACAGCCGCGCTCCTCCACCGATGACCGGGCCCTGTTCCAGAGGTGTCGGCGTGGTGGCGAGCGTCGCTCGCTGGAGGTGCTCGAACATGGCTTCCATGCTAGGCACAGATGTCGATGACCACCGATTGGAACCCACTTCTGCGCGCTGAGTTCGACAAGCCCTACTGGGCAAGCCTGCAGACGTTCGTCACCGCTGAGCGCAAAGAGCACTCGGTGTATCCACCACCTGACGACGTGTACGCGGCACTGCGTCTCACGTCCTACGCCGACACAAGAGTGATGGTGCTCGGACAGGACCCGTATCACGGCCCTGGCCAGGCTCACGGCCTTGCGTTCTCCGTGCAGCACGGTGTCCGGATACCACCGTCATTGCGGAACATATACAAGGAACTTCACGCCGACCTCGACCTGCCGATTCCGTTGCATGGCAACCTCGAGGGCTGGGCACGCCAAGGTGTCCTGCTCCTCAACACGCGGCTGACCGTCCGGGCCGGACAGGCCAATTCGCACCAGAAGCAGGGATGGGAGCAGTTCACCGACGCCGTGATCCAGGTGGTCAACGCCAAGGAAGATCCGGTGGTCTTCATTCTCTGGGGCAACGGGGCTCGGAGCAAGACGAAGTTCATCGACGGGTCGCGGCACACCGTGATCGAGTCAGCGCACCCTTCGCCACTCAGCGCCCACAACGGATTCTTCGGAAGCAAGCCGTTCAGCCGCGCCAACGAGGCATTGGTCGAAGTAGGCCGCGCGACAATCGACTGGGATCTCTCAACCAATGGGGTTGATGACGAACCTCGCGGGGCAGACTGACGCAATGGCCTGGCAGACCAGCAACATGGTGATGAAGATCCGGAAGAAGTCTGGCGTGATCGACACCATCGTCGAGATGCTCGACGGATGGCGGCTCCATCTGTCGGGTCGAAACGCGTCTGTCCTCGCGTTTTTTACCTTCTTGTCGATCTTTCCCCTGATGCTCGCGGCGACCACGATTCTCGGATTCATCCTCGAGGACAACCCTGAACTCCGTAACCGGATCATCGAAAGCGCAGCCGACGAGATCCCCGTGATTGGCGCCGACATCAAGGCAAGCCCCGACGCGCTGAGCGGCTCGGTCTGGGTGGTCGTCGCCGGCTTACTCGGAGCAATCTGGTCGTCGACCAAGTCATTCGTCGGGCTCCAGGGCGCTCTCGACGACACATGGGAGGTTCCCGTCGACCATCGTGCCGGCATGCCGGTACAGCGTGGCCGGGCGATCGTCGGGTTGCTGATCGTTGGCACGGCACAGGTTGGTGTCCTTGCGATCACCGCCATTGTCAACGCTGCCGGACTCCCCGGAATCAGCCAGTTCCTCGTTGCGTTCGGCACGGCACTCCTCAACATGCTGGTGCTCGCCACGATGTATCGGTTCCTCACGTCGGGGGATCCAACCTGGGGCGAGGTCTGGCCCGGAGCGATCATGGCCGGAATCATTTTCAGCGTGCTGCAGTTCTTCGGACCACGGCTGGTCGAGACGATCGCAACAAATGCGGGAGACACGTACGGAACCTTTGCGATCGTCCTTGGGTTGATCACTTGGCTGAGTTTCGTTGCGATCGCCCTCCTGATGGCGGCCGAACTGAACGCTGCAATCGTCCGGCTACGCGAGAACCCGCATGATGTGCACGATCTTGGCCCCGACTTCGATCTCGCCGTCAGGTGATCATCAGGTAGCCGTCGACTTCTGACAGGAGGTCAGACGTCGGCCGCTCGGGGAGTGCGTGGCCAAGGTCGCGTGAGCGGACCTCGCCGATCCACTGGCTGTGCTGGTACTCGTGGTTGGTCACAGCAATGATCAGCCCGACCGCGATCTCGGCGAGCTGTGCCGGTGCGCCGACGTCACCGGATGCAATGTTGCCCATCCGGAAGTGGAGCCGTTCGGCAGCGGTGTCGCGATATGTGCGGATTCGGTCGAGGCTCGGCAGGTCACCGCGATCGGGCTCGGCGGTGGCGCCGTCCATCAACCGGTCGAGTTCGACATCGAGCGAGGGCTCGGCGGCGGTCAGGTTGCGGACCATGAAGTGCGAGACGGCTGCCTGGTGACCGAGATGCCAGCCGATCGCGCTGAAGTCAGCATGAGGCCGCCAGTGCACCTCATCGCTCGCAAGATCGGCCCAGAGTTCATCGGTGTAGGCCCTCGCCCGGTCGAATTCGACGAGCAGGTCGGAGATGGCGAATCGCGTCATGGAGTCCTTCTTGTGAGCTGTCTAGCGGTTCGCTCCGCGGCTTCGAGTGCGCCTTCGATGTGGCCCGGGAACGCGCCCGCTGTTTCAGTCGAGGTCCAGTAGAGCCGGTCGTCGAACGACGCGGTCTGGAGGGCCTGATGACCAAACATCTGATACGCGGTCAGCTGCTCAACATCGGGCGGCGACGTCAACCGCTCGGCTCGCCAGTCGCAGATGTGAACGGCGTCGGGCTGGCCGGCTTCGGGGCCAAACATCGTCACGAGTTGGTTGACGATTGCCTCCTCGGACACGGTCGGCTCACCCGCCTGGCGGGCTGGTACGAAGCCGAAGAACGCGCCCGGCACACCGTCGACGCCGCTCATGTCGTGTATCTCGCGCATCGGCCCGACGTGGCTGATGCCCGAGCCGGACAAACCAGCACGCCGCCAGAACGCATCCGGGTAGCGGGCGACGACTTTGGTGATGCCGCCCATCCAGACTGGCATCGAGCGCGCGGCGCTGGCAACGGCCTCCGGCAGTGGCGGGTCGAAGTCGATCGACGCGAAGGCGAGCGCCGGTGGGACCGCAAGGACCACGGCGCGAGCAACAACGCCTCCCTCGCTGGTGGTCAGCGCGACGATGTCGTCGGCTGCGGTGATTGCTGCAACCGTGACGGAGAGACGAAGAACGCCGTCCGGAAGGTCGCTGGCAATGGCCAGCGGGAGCGAGTCGGCACCTGCGACGAAACGACCCGACGTGACGTCGATGGGGTTCCCGTCAAGGCGCTGCATCCCGCTGGGGTCGTGATACATCGCATCGCCATCGAGATGCTGTGCATGAATGGGTACGTCGAGGTCTCGGATCAGGCTCTGGACTCGCGGCTCATTCGGCCAGAACCATGTGGCTCCAAGGTCGAGGCCGTCAACCGAGTGCAATCGCCCGCCGACTCGATCGCGCCCTTCGAGCACGACGACATCGAGGCCGAAGCCAACAAGATGCCTGGCAAGCGCAAGGCCCGAGATACCGGCGCCGACGATGGCGACGTCGCAGATGGAATCACTCACAATGCTCAGGCCAGCCTGGTGGCGATGACGCTGGCGTTCTCCAGAGTCCGATGGACGGGGCACTTGTCGGCGATCGCGAGCAGCTTGTCTCGATCGGCATCGGTGAGATCGTCGCCCTCGAGCGTGATGACGCGTTCGAGCCGGTCGATCATGTTGGTGCGGCCATCGGCGATACCGGAGAACACTGCATCATTGTCAGCGCACTCGAGGCAGTCGTCGGCGTGAACCTTGCCGTGGGACACCTCGACGGTGATTCGATCGAGAGGAAGCTTCTTGCGGTCGGCATACATCCGCAGCGTCATCGAGGTGCAGGTACCAAGGGCTGCGCCGAGAAAGTCGTAGGGGGCGGGGCCAGCGTCGAAGCCACCAATCGAGGTTGGCTCGTCGGCGAGCAGGCGATGCTGACCGACGACGACATGGTTGAGGAACGGACCCTGAGCCGTCTCAGCCACAACCACCGGCGCTGACGCCTTCGGCGCATCGAGGGCACCGCTCTCGTCGTCGACGTAGCGGTTGGCGAACCCGGCGATCATCGCCGCGGCGAAGGCAGCGTCGCTCGCCTTCGTCAGCAAGTGGTCGGCGCCGTCGAGCGAGACGTAGCTCTTCGGATGTTTGGCAGCATCGAAGATCTCACCCGCATTGCCAATCCCGACCGCGTTGTCGACCGGCGAATGCAGCACGAGCAGTGCCTTTTTCGAAGTTGCGACACGTTCGACCACGACGTGATTCTGCAGATCGTCGAGGAACTGCTTGCGGATGGTGAACGGCCGGCCCGCGAGTTGCACCTCGGCCTGCCCCGACGCTTCGATTTCTTCGACCGACGATTGGAAAATGCCCGTGACGTGGGCTGCATCGGACGGGGCCCCAATGGTCGCGACGGCACGAACCTCGGGGATCTCACCTGCAATTGCCAGCACAGCGGCTCCGCCGAGTGAGTGCCCGATCAAGAGTTGCGGCGCCCGATGCTCGGTACGCAGCCAGTCGACTGCTGCCAGCACGTCGTCAGTATTCGACGTGAAGTTGGTGTTGGCGAACTCCCCCTCGCTGTTACCGAGCCCAGTGAAGTCAAACCGGAGCACACCGAACCCGGCGTCAGTCAAGGCGGTCGCGATCCGCGATGCTGCCTTGATGTCTTTACCGCAAGTGAAGCAGTGGGCAAACAGAGCAAAAGCCCGGGGCGGCCCCGCTGGCAAGTCGATTCGGGCGGCGAGTTCGGCGTCTTGACTGCCGGGGAAAGTGATTCGTTCAATTCGTGCGGTCACAATGCGAACCTAACGCTCACGACGGCCCAGCGTTCACCGCTCGTTCAGCCCCACGTTCACCCGGTACGTGGCGACACGTCGGAAGGATCGCCGCTACCATCTCGCCAGATGGTGGCTCTCACACTCACCGGCCTGCGCCGATGATCGCTGCACTTTCCGCCTCCGGCCTGCTTGCAGCAGGTGAATCGACGATCGGCCCAACGCTCGCGGTCATCGTCGGCACGGGCATGGCCGCTCAGTGGATCGCCTGGCGCACCCAGATTCCGTCGATCATTGCCCTGCTGCTTGCTGGCCTCATGCTCGGTCCCGTCACCGGCGTTATCGACCCGGATGAATTGCTCGGCGGCAACCTCTTTCCGCTGGTGTCGCTCTCGGTTGCCTTGATCCTCTTTGAGGGCGGCCTCGACCTTCCGCCACGCGAGTTGCGGAACACCGGCATCGTGGTCCGCCGATTGATCACCATCGGCGCCGTGATCACCTTCCTGATCGGCTGGTACGCGTCTCGCGAAATCTTCGGCATCTCGAACCAGGCTGCAATCGTGCTCGGTGCCGTACTCGTCGTCACCGGCCCGACCGTGGTCGGCCCGCTCCTCCGCTTCGTTCGCCCGGCCGGTACGACCGGCCCGATCCTGCGTGCCGAGGGCGTGCTGATCGACCCGATCGGTGCCACCGCCGCGCTGCTGGCGTTTGAAATTGTCCTGCTCGACGGCGCCAACGAGGCAATCCTCAAGGTGGCGGGCATTTTGGCGCTCACGATCATTGCGGGCGCCGGTATTGGCCTCCTTGCTGCTTTCGTCCTCGACGAAGCCCTCCGCCGATTCCTCATTCCCGACCAGCTGATCGTTCCGATCACGTTCGCCTTCGTCGTGGCCACGTTCGTTGCGGCAAACGAGGTGCAGGAGGAGTCAGGGCTGCTGACGGTCACCGTGCTCGGCATGTATCTGGCCAGACGCGATACGTCGACCGTACGACACGTCCTCGAATTCAGTGAGAGCCTGCGAACGCTGCTGATCTCGGCGCTGTTCATCCTCCTGGCGGCCCGAATCGAAGCCGACGCGCTCCGCGACGTGCTGCTGCCCGCACTCGGCTTCCTCGCCGTCTTGGTGCTGATTGCTCGTCCGCTCACGGTCCTGGTGTCCACGGTCCGTACATCGCTCACCTGGCGCGAACGCGTGTTCCTGATGATGATGGCGCCACGCGGCATCGTGGCCGCTGCAGTGTCGGCGATCTTCGCAATCCGCATGGAAGCAGAGGGCATCGCCGACGCCGACAAGATCGTGCCGATCGTGTTCCTCGTCATCATCGGAACGATCGTCGTCTACGGCTTCTTCTCCGGCCCTGCTGCACGCCTACTCGGGCTGGCCGAGGCCCAAGCCACTGGCGTGCTGATTGCTGGCGCTCATGCAACCTCGCGAGGCATCGCCCTGCAGTTGAAAGAACACGGCATCAAGTCGCTCCTCGTCGACACCGACCCATACAACGTCACCCGGTCGATCTCGAGCGGGCTGGCGGCACGTCGGTTGAATGTGCTCGCAGAAGATGCCGCCCACAACCTCGATCTTCGAGGCATCGGTCGCCTCATGGCCTTCACCTCGAACGACGAGGTCAACGCCCTGGCAACCGCCCGATTCGCCCGGGAATTCGGCCGCCGAGAGGTGTTCCAACTGTCACCAGGCAAGCGTCGCTCAGGCGAAACCGGTGTTCCATCCGAGTACCTCGGTCGCCAGATCGGCATCAACGGCGTGACCTACACGACGATCGACGAACGAGCGCGCCAGGGCTGGAAAGCGCGGAGCACCGAAGCCGGCCCGGACTTGAACACCGCCGTCGACGACGACCTCTTCATTCCGTTGATCCGCGTGATCGAAGAACAGATGGTATTCCTGTGCCGCAACGATGCGCTCCCGGTCGAGGGAATCGTCATCGGCCTGGCCGCTCCGTCGTTCCAGCGCGAACTCGACAACGCAGCGGCGGAAGCTGTCGAAGCCATCGAGGTCGTCGAAGCCTCGACCCTCGAATAGCCGCTGCCCTCAGGTATCGAAGCCGATGCCCATCCTGCCGAGGAGCTTGAGCCAGACGTTCTCTCGGCCCTGCCGCTCATCAGCGCGCTGAATCGACTTCTTCGTAATGCCGACCACCGCTGACCGCAGCGGCTCGGGCGGGAACGGGAACGGTTTCGACCGGACCATCTCGAGTTCGGTCCGCTCGGTCTCAACGCCGTCGACGAGGTCCAGGGCCACCTGCGCACCAAAGCGGCTTGCGGCTACACCCAGGCCGGTGTAACCGCCGACCCATGCAAGCCGGTTGTCGAACCGCTGCCCCCACGCACAGGTGAAACGCGATGTGGTGCCGATCGGGCCGCCCCAGCGGTGCGTGAAGTTGAGGCCCTCAAGTTGCGGGAACGTCGAGAAGAACTGCTGGGCAAGTGCCCCGTGAGTTTGTGTACTCTGCTCGTGACGGGCGTCGACGCTGCTGCTGAAATGGTACGTGGCGTCGTAGCCACCCCACAGAATGCGACCGTCTGCGGTACGCCGTGTGTAGTGGAACTGATTCGCAGCTTCGTCGATTCCCTCCCAGCGGCTCCACCCAATCGACGCCTGCTGTTCGTCGGTCAGCGGCTCGGTCATCAGAACATGGTCGTAGACCGGGATGATCCGTCGCCGGCTGGCACGCACGGGACTGGGGTAGGCATTCGTGGCAACGATCACGCGATCGGCGCGCACGGACCCCGCCTCGGTCGCGACACTGAGCTGCCCGTCGAGCTCATCGATGTCGACCACCGGGCTCTGTTCGAAAATGAGACCGCCGAGGTCGACGACGAGTTGGGTGAGGCCCCACACGAGCTTGGCCGGATCGACGAGCCCGCCGTAATTCTCGGAAAGCAGCGCACCGATATACGCCGGCGAGTTGATGCGCTCACGGGTCTCGTCGACGTCGAGCATTCGGACGTTGTCCCCAGTGGCGATGAGTACCGGGAGCCCTTCGGCGAGGTCCTCGAGTTGCCACTCCTCAGTAGCGACGTCGAGCCAATCAACCGAGCGGTAGTCGGCATCGATGCCATGGTCAATGAGGCACTGTTGGAGGTCGGCGAAGTTCTGATCGCCGAGGCGGACAATCGAGTCGAGTTCGCCCGGCCAATGCCGGTGGGCATTCTCGGCGCCGTGAGCGATCGATGCGTCGAGCATTCCACCGTTTCTCGTGCTCGCCCCGCCGCCCACAGAGCCAGCTTCGACGATCACGACCCGGCGGCCAGGTGCTGCGGTGAGGGCGTGGATCGCCGCCCACAGCCCGGTAAATCCGCCGCCGACAATGACGAGGTCGGCGTCGATTTTCTCGCTCAGTCGCGGCGCTCCGTCAGGGATATCCGGGCGATCGGTCCAGAACACCCGCGGACGAGCACCGGACAATGCCGTCGCAGGTGACCAACCGGGGGGAGCCATGTGGCATTCTCTCAACGTGTCGACCGGAAACCGCGGAACCCCACCGCCCTCTCATCTCTTTGTGTACGGAACTCTGCAGCCGGGCGACGTCCGCTGGCACTTCCTCGAACCCTTCGTTGTCGACGAGGGCTGGCCGGACAGCGCGCCAGGGCAGGTGTTCGACACCGGCCTCGGCTATCCCGGCGCACAGTTCAACAGCACGAGCAGCAGCGCGGTGATCGGACGTGCGTACGCGCTACTCGAGGCGTCAATCGGCCAATGCCTCCAGGTGCTCGATGCCGAAGAGGGAACGGTCGGCGGCGACTACCGCCGAATCACCATCACCACTGCCAAAGGCGTCCGCGCGTGGGCCTACCAATACGGCGGCGGGCTCGAACTGACACCGATCGAAAGCGGCAACTGGTTCGAGCGCTGACGGCGCTGGCTGTCTCGGTGGGGCCTCGCTCAATCAGTCGGTGCAAGAAGTTCGAGCACGTTCCAGTCGATGTCAGCTGACATATCTGGGTTGACCGGCTGCACACAAACGTGGTCAGCGCCAGCGTCGTAATGCGCCTGCACACCGGCTCGCACGCGGTCCTCGTCACCCCACACGACGACTGCATCAACGAAGCGGTGTGCACGCTGTTCGATCTCTTCGTCGGTGAAGCCGAGTCGGATCCAGTTGTTGCGATAGTTCGGCAGCACGGCGTAACGATCGATCTGCTGGTTGCCTGCCGCACGCGCTGCGTCGGCGTCAGTCGTCAACACCACCTTCTGCTCGACGCACAGCAGCGCATCAGGCCCAACGGCTTCACGCGCCATCGCCGTGTGCTCCGGTGTCGTCCAGTACGGGTGGGCCCCGTCGGCCGCCGTTGCCGACAGTTCGAGCATCTTCGGGCCCAAGGCAGCAAGCAGGACGAGCGGCTCGTGCTCGGGTGCGATACCGCGGTACGGCTGCGTCTCCATCGCTGCCAGGTAGTCGCGCATTTTGGTCAGCGGCTTGGAGTAGTCGAGGCCGCGCAGCCCGGCGACCATCGGGCCGTGGCTCACACCAAGGCCCAGCACAAATCGGCCGGCTGTCTGCTCAGCGAGCGTATTCGCGGCTTGCTTCATCGGCCCGGGGTGCCGGTGGAAGATGTTGGCAATGCCGGTGGCGTACTGCAACGTTGTCGTCTGCGATGCAAGCCACGCGATATGCGCGAACGGGTCGCGGCCGATTGTGTCAGGAAGCCACAACGTTGAATAGCCGAGCGATTCGATACGGCCAGCAGCGTCGGCGGCCTGCCCTGATGACATCCCATCGGTGAAATACCAGACGCCCGTCGTGGACAGTCGGTCGCGGGCGGTGGCACTCGAGGCGGTGGTCATGCAGTGACCATACGGAACCACGGCCTCCAACTTCGTGCTGTGGGAAGCTATTGCCGTGCAGGTGGCCCTCGTGCTGTTCCCCGGTGTCTCGATCGACGAATGCGAAGCGTTCGCGCTCGCCTTTCGGCAACTCGCTCAGTCCGGGCTGGCTGATTGCCAACTGGTCGGTGTCGGGGCTGTGCGGGGCGAAATAGTCGGCATCGGTGGGCGCCGAGACGTCGAGCAGACCTTCGCCGAAACCACTCGGCCCGACGTCGTATTGGTCCCCGGTGGCATCGGGGTCGAGCGGACCGCGCATGACGAGGCGTTGCTCTCATGGCTCCGGAGCGTCGAGCCGTCGTGCCAGTGGATGGCGGCCAGCTCAACCGGCACTGTGGTGGTCGCTGCGGCCGGGTTGTTGGCCCACCGGCCTGCTGCCACGCATTGGCTGGCTGGCTCCAAGCTCGCCGAGTTCGGATCCGAGGCATCGGCTGAACGCATCGTCGAAGTCGGCCACGTCGTGACCTGCCACGGTCGCATCTCGGCCATGGATGTCGCACTGCTGATGATCCTCCGTCTGACGAACCGGTCGATCGCCGAGCAGGTGCGCGTCGATCTGGAACGGGCACGTGAACAGGCGGCTGCCTCACAACCGTCCCGGTGGACCCGGCTCGTCCACTTGGTGCACCCTGCCGCACGTGGGCCAGCACGACCGCGCAACGAGCAACTCGACACGTCGGATTGGGTCGAGATGGAACTCACCGCCGATCCCAGCAGCACAACTCCCAGCGGATCGCCGTGGGACCGGCCCGAGTCAGCGACCTCGTGAATGTCTCTGTCGACGGGAATACACACGGACGAGGCATGGTTGACACATATTGTCCGTACAAATAGCTCGGAGAAACCATGAAGACCGAACAGCATCCCATCGATATCGGCATCTCCGAAGCTGACCGCATTGCGGTCGCTGACGGGCTCAGCCGGGTGCTCGCCGACACGTACACCCTGTACCTCAAGACGCACAATTACCATTGGAACGTCACCGGTCCGATGTTCAACACCCTGCATCTGATGTTCGAAGTCCAATACAACGAACTGTGGCTCGCGGTCGATCTCATTGCCGAACGCATCCGCTCCCTGGGCCGACCCGCACCAGCGACGTACACCCAATTCGCCGCACTCACCCGAATCGCCGAGCCGGTCGGCGTCCCAACAGCTGAGGCCATGCTCCTCGACCTCGTCAACGGCAACGAAGCTGTCACCAAAACAGCGCGGGAGATCTTCAAGGTTGCCGACAACGCCAACGATCAGTCGACTGCCGACCTCCTCACACAGCGACTCCAGGTCCATGAAAAAACCGCTTGGATGCTCCGGAGCATGCTCGAGCAATAGCTGAGGGCCCGAGCGACTCCTGCCACGCACCAGCAAGGACGTCTTCAGAACTTCAGGCCCGATAACTTGATCCTCCGTGAGCACAGCGACGATCAGCTTTGATACAAAACGCGATGGGCTCGAGCAGCTCCGGCGGCACTGGGCTGCTGCCGCTCCGAAAGCAGCGATCCTGCTTGTTCACGGCATTGGCGAACACTCGGGCCGCTACGAACATGTCGGCGAGGCACTCGCTGCAGCTGACTACGACACGCTCAGCTTCGACCAGCGCGGTTTCGGCAAGTCCGGCGGGCGCCGCGCCTTCGTCAATAACTTCAGCGAGTACGTCGACGACGTCGCCGATCTCCTCGCCGAGCGGCGCGAACTCGGGGTTCCGGTGGTCTTGATGGGCCACTCGCTGGGCGGCCTGATCGCCACGGCCTACCTGGTGAGCGATCGTCCGCAGCCCGACCTCGCCGTGCTGAGCGCTCCAGCACTCAGTGCCGAGATCCCACGCTGGCAGCGCGTGGTTGTACCAGTGCTCAGCCGCGTGGCCCCGAAGCTCCACGTGAAATCTGACTTCGACGGGTCTGTCCTGTCACGCGACGTCGACGTCCAGCAAAGCTACGACAACGACCCGCTCCGAGTCGACGGCTCAACCGCAGCGCTCGGCCGCCAGATCATCGACGCAATGAAGGCGACCTCGCCAGCAATTGCAAAGATCACGCTGCCCACCTACGTGCTACACGGCGAAGCCGACACGCTCGTGCCGCCGTCCGCATCAGAGTCAATCGGCGAGCTGCCGAACGTCACGCGCAAGTTGTGGGCTGGACTCCGCCACGAGTGCATGAACGAGCCCGAGTGGCCCGAAGTCGTCGCTGGCATCACCGACTGGCTCGATGCGCAGCTCCCGACCTGACCGTTACGCCTGACGGCGAACGAGGGCGAGGCCAAAATCGCCCGCCTCGTCAGTAAAGAACTCGCCACCGACGAAACCCATCTCGGCCAGATCGGCAAGCAGCTTGTCCTGGCGGAACTTGGTCGAGATCTCAATGCGCAACTCTTCTCCAGCTTCGAGGTGCAGGTCGAAGTCGAGCGCCTCGATGCGGGCATGCTCCGGCTCGCAAGCACGGAGCCGCATGTCGATGCGTTCCTCGCGACCGTCCCAGAACGGCACGTAGTCGAAGTTGCCGACGTCGATATTGCCGTCGAGTTCGCGATTGATCACGGTGAGCGCATTGCGAATGAACGCATCGGTGACGCCTTGGCTGTCGTTGTACGCAGCGACGAGGCGGTCGACCGGCTTCACGAGGTCGACGCCAAGCATCAGCCAATCGCCCGGTTCGAGAACGTCGGAGAGCGCACCGAGAAAGGCGCGCCGCTCCTCCTGGTAGAAGTTGCCGATCGTGCCACCAAGGAACGCGACCAACCTCGTCCCGCCGCCCGGCAGGCGATGGAGATGCCGATTGAAGTCACCGACGACCGGGGCCACTTCGAGGTCCGGGTACCGCTCACCGAGCATCTCGACAGCCGCGATCAGCGTGGCTTCACTCACATCGAGCGGAACGAACCGTTCGATCGAGCCGTGCGCCACAAACGCATCAAGCAACGTACGTGTCTTGTCACTGGTGCCCGATCCGAGTTCGACCACCGTGGTTGCGCCGGTGATCTTGGCGATCGTCGTTGCGTTGGCATCGAGGATCGAGCGTTCGGCTTCGGTCGGGTAGTACTCGGGCAGCCGGGTGATCTGGCTGTACAGCTCGCTGCCGCGGTCGTCGTACAGCCAGCGCGGCGGCACCGTTCGCGGATGGCTTCGCAGGGCGCGCAGAAGTTCGGTGTTGGGATCGATTCGACCGTCGATCGATTCGGTGTCGAAGATCATGGTTTCGGAGGGTTCGTTCATGAGGGATTCCTGACTGCCCGCTGTTGCCTGACTCACTGGCGATCGGTGGCCAGCCGGACGCCCGAGGCGTGCCAGCGAGTGTGCGGATGGAAGAAGTTGCGATAGGTCGACCTGGTGTGGCCGGGAGGTGTGAACACGCACCCGCCGCGCAGCACCTGCTGGCCGGACATGAACTTGCCGTTGTATTCCCCGATCGCGCCGTCGGCAATCGAGAAACCGGGGTACGGCTGGTATGCCGACGACGTCCACTCCCAGCAGTCACCGAAGAGTTGGCGGAGGCCACCTGTGGCCGATCCAGCAGCTGCGGGGTGAAAGGTGAAGTCGTCGCGTTGCTCATCGAGGACGTTTCCGACGACCTCATAATCGGCCGCAGCAGCTTCCCATTCGAACTCAGTCGGCAGGCGGGCACTTGACCAGGTGGCGAACGCATCAGCTTCATAGTGCGAGACGTGAACGACGGGTTCGTGCACATCGACCGACCGCAAACCGGTCAGCGTGTGCACCCACCAGGCACCTGGCTGGTCTGGGTCGGGCCGCCAATATTCGGGGGCTATCCACCCTTCAGATTGCGCGCGGTACCAACCGTCGGACTTCCACAGCTCCGGTCGCTGGTAGCCGCCATCGGAGATGAAGTCGATCCACTCCCCCGCTGTCACAAGACGATCGGCAAGCGCATACGGATAGAGCAGCACCTGATGATTCGGACCCTCGCTATCGAATGAGAAAACGTCGGCATCGTCATCGACACCGATGTCAACGAGACCGCCGTCGAAGTCGACCCAGTTGCTCGGGCCGGGGTCGACAGCAGCCATATGCGGACGGTCGACGTAGGCCGGGCCCACAGCCGGATTCATCGAGAGAACGTGCTTGATGTCCATCAACAGGAGTTCCTGATGTTGCTCTTCGTGATGCGTACCGAGTTCGATGATCTCAGCAATCGCCGGGTCGAGCCCGCTGGCGATCAGTTCAAGCGTCTCCTTGTCGACGTGGTCGCGATAGTCGGAAACCTCGGCAACAGAGGGCCGCGTGACGAGGCCGCGTTGGGGTCGTGGGTGTCGAGCGCCGACTGCCTCGTAGTAGCTGTTGTAGAGGAAGCGGTACTCGGGCCGATCCCACACACGGCCACTCGTGCCGTCGGCGTGCAGCGCGAACTCGGCAAAGAACCAGGTGGTGTGCGCACGATGCCACTTCGTCGGGCTCGTGTCAGGCATCGACTGGACAACCTGATCTTCGGCCGACAGCGGGGCCGCCAGCCGTTCGGTGCGCGCCCGGACCTTTGCGAATCGGTCGGCGAGCGCGTCGACATTCGTTGTCATGTATCTACCCAACCGCAAGTCACTCGCAATTAGTCCGCCGACAGGTGAACGAAGAGTGAAATTCCCCCGACGGCGAGCGAGTTCGTCAGCCGCACTAGTTTCGGTCCATGGACATCGGCGTCACCATCTTCCCGACCGATCAGACGATCAACCCCATCGAGCTGGCCAAAGAGGCCGAAGCTCACGGGTTCGAGTCGCTCTGGTTTCCGGAGCACTCCCACATTCCAACCAGTCGGGCGACACCTTGGGGTGGCCGCGAGGGCGCTCCCCCGCTGCCCGAGTTTTACTGGCGCACACACGACCCGTTCGTCACCCTCGGCGCCTGCGCGTCGGTAACCAGCACGATCAAGATCGGCACAGGCATCTGCCTGGTGGCCCAGCGCGACCCGATCCACACGGCCAAAGAAGTCGCGAGTGTCGATTCGCTGTCCGACGGCCGCATGCTCTTCGGGATCGGGTACGGCTGGAACAAAGAAGAAATGGCACAGCACGGCACCGCCTACGGCGAACGCCGTGAGTTGCTGCGCGAGAACATCTTGGCAATGAAGGCGCTGTGGACACAGGACGAAGCGTCATTCGACGGCGACAAGGTCCAGATCGAATCGAGCTGGGCGTGGCCCAAGCCGATCCAAAAGCCGGGCCCGCCGGTCATTCTCGGAGGCGCCGCTGGCCCGAAAACTGCAGCACACATCGCTGAATTCTGCGATGGCTGGATGCCGATCGGCGGCCGTCACGGCATCGACGGTTGGGACAACGTCGTCAAAGCATGTGAAGACATCGGGCGCGATCCAGCCGAGATCGAACTCGGCATGTTCGGCGTGCCCGACAGCGAAGAGAAGCTCACCGCGTTGGCTGCGCAAGGTCTCAAACGAGCGGTGTTCGTGTTGTCGCAGGGCCCTCGTGACGACGTGATGGCCGACCTCGAGCGGTTCGCCCCGTTTATCGACGCCATGCGCGACGCCTGACCCGGTGTGCGCGACGCTTGGCCTCGCCGCGTCAGTTGGTGCGGGCCTGCAAGAGCTTGAGTGAGCGCGTCGGGCCGTCGCGGTCGGGGATCACCACAGCGGTGAAATCGGTCGCGCCTGCTGCTGCGATTGCATCGAGGCCGGCGTTGACCGTTGCTTCGTCACCGATCAGCGAAATCTCTTCGACGCCGTGGACACCTTCGATGTCGAGCATGGCCCTGTATGACGGCAGCACGGCGTAACCGGCAAGCATCTGGCCGACGAAGTCGCGTGTCGGCTGCGGATCATCGGTGACGCAAACCGGAAGGCTGCACACGACACGAGGAGCGGGACGCCCTGCGCTGTCAGCGGCGGCGTTGATGACCGGAACGATCTGTGCTTCGAGCGTCTTGGGACCGACGCACCAGAGAATCGTTCCGTCGGTCCGCTTCCCTGCGATTTTGAGCATCTGCTCGCCGAGCGCAGCGATCATCACCTTGGGCGGTGTGTCGGTCATCAATGCTGCCTGCTGGTTGAGTGACCAGACCTCGCCCTTGAGCGAAGCGGTGCCAGTGTTCAGCAGCGAGTCAAGGATCGCGAGGTACTCGGACATGTGCTTGACCGGGCGCTCCCAGGCCATTCCCCAACGGTCTTCGACCGTCGTCTGGTGAGCGAGCCCGATACCCAGCACAAGACGGCCTTTCGACGCGGCCTGCGCGGTAAGAGCCCCGGCAGCCATCACCTCGGGGTGACGCGTCCAGGTCGGCACGACGGCCGTACCAAGTTCAATTTCCGATGTCGTCCGACCCGCGATCCCGAGCATCGCAATCGAGTCTGCGAGCGCGGTCTGCGCGAGCCAGTAGCTGGCGTACCCATCGACTTCGCTCTGTTCGATGTCAGTGACAATCGCGTCGAGGTCGGGTGCTGCGAGGCGGCCGGAGCCGTTGATACCGATTTTCATGGAGCGGACCCTAGGGCAGTGTCAGACTGCACCGATGACCGGGACCGCCGTCACCAATGGCAGCTGACCGCCAACCTCTGACAGCCGATCGATTCCAGGGTGCGAACTACTGTCCGCTGCATGACCTGGGAACTCGTAATCGACGGCATCGACTTCGGCGAGGGGCCTCGTTGGCACGACGGAAAATTCTGGTTCAGCGACTTCTTCCAGCAGACCATTTCCACGGTCGGCGCCGACGGAGCACGGGAGGTTGAGGTCGAGTTCGACGGCCGTCCATCGGGGCTCGACTGGCTGCCCGACGGGCGATTGGTGTTCGTCTCGATGGCTGACCGCAAGCTGATGTGCGTTGAACCGGATGGTTCCATCGTCGAATACGCCGACCTGGGCGGCGTGGCCAACGGCCACTGCAACGACATGGTCATGGACGCTGGAGGCAACTCGTACGTCGGCAATTTCGGCTTCGACATGGAGGCCGGCGACGAGTTCGCCATGGCCTCGTTGGCACTCGTCCGAGCCGACGGTTCCATCGAGATCGCCGCCACCGATCTCATGTTCCCGAACGGCTCGGTCATTGTCGACAACGGCAAGACGCTCATTGTCGGCGAGTCGTTCGGCGGGCAGTTCACGGCCTGGGATATCAACGATGACGCCACGTTGACCAACCGGCGCATCTGGGCGAAAGTCGAGGGCACCGCTCCCGACGGGTGCTCCGTCGATGCCGAGGGCGGCATTTGGTACTCCGATGCGCTGGGTAAACAAGTCGTGCGGGTCCTGGAGGGCGGCGAGATCACGCATCAGCTGGCGACCGACGACAACACCTATGCCTGCATGCTTGGCGGCGACGACGGCAACCAGTTGTTCGCGCTCACCTGCAAAGACTCGCACCCGTCCAAAGCAGCGGGCACCGCCACCGGCAAGCTCTGGGTCACCACCGTCGACGTTGCGCGCGACACCACCGATCGCCCGTAACTGTCACACTCCGGTCTGACCGGAGCGTGACGGTCCGGCCCACGAACTGGAGGCTCTAGAGAACTGCCATGCCGTCCATTTCGCCGAGGGGATCGTTGATCAGTTCGATGCGTTCGCCATCGGGGCCAGCACAGTAGAGCGAGTTGCCACCGACGATGAATATCTCGACGCCAGCAGCTTCGAGCTTGCCCTTCAACCGATCCCAGTTGTCCGGCGGAACCGAAATAGCAAGGTGGTGATGCCCACCGAGTACCTCGGCGTACTCCTCAAGCCCGAGACCCGGGAAGTCGAAGAACGCCAACGCGTTGCTGTTGCCGATGTCGAAGAAGAAGTGGGTCGATCCCTCGTAATCACGGTTCTCGAACAGTTCGGTCAGCGGGAATTCCAGGAGCCCCTGGTAAAAGTCGATCGTCCGCTCGACATTGCTGGAGATGAGCGCCTGATGATGCACGCCGCGAGCTGACGACTTCGGTCGATCGACTGCATCACGAAGATGCTTCTTTCGCATCGCCGCCCACTCGTCGACGCGATCTGGATGGTCACCGTCGTGCGTCGATCCAAAGTGCGGTGATTCAGTTGTCATCGCAACAGTCTTCCCGATCGCGGAGCGGATCACAATCTCGGGATCTGAACTGTTCAGTACATCGAGCCGCTGGATCCGTCGACGTCGTTGCCGCGGGCACGGTCGAGTTCTGCGTCCATCCCCAGCTTCATCGCCTGAAGATCACCGGTGACCGTGACCATCCGGTAACCGCGCTCGAGCCGATCGGGCGTCAGCGCACCAGTTGCATGAATACCAGCGACGATGCCACGCGCATTGCAGCCTGCAGCGATCGTGTCGAGCGCCTCGAGGAATTCGGGAGCTTCGTCGTGGTTTCCCGGGCCGAGGCCGAGTGTGATCGAGAGGTCAGAGGGACCGACGTAGACCGCGTCGATCCCAGGCACAGCGAGAATGTCGTCGAGGTTGCCGACCGCCTCGATCGTCTCGATCATCGGAATACACGCGACGTTGTCCTTTGCCCACTCGAAGTACGGCCGATCGGTTCGCGCGCCGACGAGGGTCGGGCCGCTACTGCGGGCGCCGTCAGGCGCGTACCTGCACGCACGGACAGCAGCTTCGGCTTCAGCGACCGTATTGACCATCGGGATAATGACGCCCTGCGCGCCGGCATCGAGCATCTTGCCGATAATCCCCGGCTCGTTCCACGGCACTCGCACGATCGGCCGACCGCCACCCAGCAGGACTGCCTGAATCATCGAGACGCAGTCGGAGTACTCGACAGCGCCGTGCTGTGCGTCGATACACACATAGTCGAAGCCAGCCCGCGCCACCACCTCGGCCGTCACACTGCTGGGAACCGACACCCAGCCTCCGAGTGTCGTTCCACCGTCATTCCAGATCTGTCGGAGTGTTTCCATGTGCGCAGTCTCGCGCCTGCTCAGGTCACGACGCTGGCTGGACGGCCGTCGAGGACCGCGAGCGCGTTGTCGATCGCGTGCTCGAAGAGCCGTCGTCGACCGATTGCCGTCGACGACGCGATGTGCGGCGTGATGATCACGTTCGGCCGAGTGAGCAGCGGGTGCCCGACCGGCAACGGCTCGGGCTCGGTGACGTCGAGCGCGGCGCCCGCAACGTGCGAACTGTCGATGGCAGCCATCAGTGCGTCCTGATCGATGAGCGGGCCGCGTGCGCAATTGACCAAATAGACGCC
>JBNMOS010000034.1:0-27738 GCA_051275435.1 Ilumatobacter sp. | reverse complement strand
GTTGCGTTGCGTGCCGTCCCAACACTGACGGACAGCAGAATCGTCGCACTCGCACCAGCACCAGCACCAGCACCAGCACCAGCACCAGCACCAGCACCAGCACCAGCACCAGCACCAGCATCCGATTGCTCGGACCACTGCGGGGCGATGGAGACGAGATGCGGCGTGGCGTCGGGCCGGACCGTCAGCAAGTAGGCCCATGTGTACTCGGCGGTCTTCGTACGGAGGTGAGTCAACTCAACGGGAATGCTCATGACCGCAGACTATGACGCATGACGCCTGGTCCCCGTGCTGTCCCGCCGTACTGCATCCGTTCTTCATCCTGCCGTACGACCCACCGATCTGCCGCTGGGGTGCAAGGAGCCCGAACTCAACCCGGGTCACGGAGATTCCCAGAGCCCGCCGCACCCGCACCCGCACCCGCACCCGCACGCTCAGACGCTCAGACGCTCAGACGCTCAGAGCGACGACGCCCGAATTGCGCCGCGCTTCTGGAAGAAGTCGCCGACCTGATTCAGCGACAGCACGGTCAGCGTCAAGGCCAGCGAAGGCCAGAGCACCTGCAGCACGTCGCTCTTGATGTCACGACGTGACTGGTTGATCATGTTGCCCCACGACGAAGTCGGCAGCGACACGCTGAGACCGAGGAACGACAGCGCCCCCTCAACCACGATGACGAATGCTGCAGCGACCATCGCGTAGGACACGAGCGTCGGGAGCACATTCGGGATGATCTCCCTGAACAAGATCTTGGTCGGCTTGGTTCCGATCGCACGAGCGGCCAGCACGAACTCGCGATTCGAAATTGCCAAACTGTTCGCTCGGGCCACACGGGTATAGGCCGGAATCGACAGGAAGCCGATCACGCCACTAATCACGAACAGGTCGCGGACCTCAAAGATCGACACCAGCGCCAGCAACAACACCAGGGCGGGGAACGCCAGGATCACGTCGATCACCGACATGATCACGGTCTCGGTCCGGCCACGCACGAACCCGACCAGCGATCCGAGGAAGCCACCGACGACGATGCCAAAGAGCGCCGAGGTGGTGGCGACAATGAGGCTGACCCAACCACCGTGAGCGATGCGAGCAAACGAGTCACGGGCCAACGCATCGGTGCCGAGCCAGTTACTGGCAGACGGACCTTCGATCGTCTCAGTGGTACCGAACTCACCGGTCGCCGCGTTGAAGTTATTGAGCTGCAGGTTCGGATCCTGCAGCGGTAACGCCCCGTTGAAGAACGACGTGTCAAGCTTCGCGTAGATCGCGATGCCCACGATGAAGGTCAGCCAAATCGCCGAGATCTTCACCAACAACGGCATCGCCTTGAACACTGCTCGCAACGATGCTCGCTTGGGCTTGCCGGGCGGAGTTGAACCGGTCGAGTGCATGCCCGCCGATCGCTCTTCCGGCGTGGTCTCAACGGCGCCGTCACCCCCCGATATGGATTCGAGAAAGTCAGTCATCGTCAGCTCTTTCTGATCCGCGGATCGATGAAGGTGTACAAGATGTCGACCAGGGCGTTGATGATCACGTAGGCAGCCGCCACAAAGACGGTGATGCCCTGAATCATCAAGATGTCGCGGGAGTTGATCGCGTTGATCAAGCGAAAGCCCAGACCGGGGACAGCAAACAGCGTCTCGATCACGACAGTGCCGCCGAGCAGGGCACCGAAGTTGATACCGATGATCGTGGCGAGGCTCAGGGAGCTCGGCCGAAGTGCGTGGCGCATCAGGATGAACCGGTCACTCAGGCCCTTCGCTCGGGCAGCGAGGATGTAGTCCTGCTGGAGCGTGCCAATCATGTCAGAGCGGACCAGGCGGGAGAAGATCGCCATCTGTGTCAAGGCCAGAGCGGTGGCTGGCATGATCGCCGTCTTCAAGTTCTCGACGATGCCCTTATCCGTAATCCGACTCCAGTTGGACGCTGGGAGCCATTGCAGCCGAACGGCGAAGATGTAACTCAAGAAGATGCCGGTGATGAAGTTCGGAACCGACAGCGCAACCTGAGCGGCTGCTGAAGTGGTGGTGTCCTGCCATCTCCCCTGTTTGTAGGCCCCGAGTACGCCGACAGGAACCGCGACGGCCACGGCCATCACGATGGCCATGAGAGCAAGTTGGCCGGTCACCGGAAGGCGGTTCTTGATCTCACCGCTGACGGTCTGACCGCGGTTGATATACGACTCGCCGAGATCACCCTGGACCGCATCGCCGAGCCAGTTGACGTAGCGCACGTGGAACGGTTTGTCGAGCTTGAGCTCGACTCGGAGCTGTTCTTCGATCGCCGGGGTCCGCTCGGTCTGGCCGAGGATTGCGTCCACGGGGTCACCGGGCAGGAGCGACACCATGCTGAAGGTCAGCAACGTGACGGCGAACAAGGTCGCCAGCAGGCGAACAAGACGAACAAGCAGCATTTTCGCCATCGAGTTCAGCACAACCTTTCAAGAAAGAGGAACAGAGAGTGGAGTGTTCAGCACGTCCCCTGATGGGCTTGAGGAGGAACGCGGTCTTCGAGAATCGTTGTACGAACCCGGCTGGGAGGACCACCCACCCAGCCGGGTCGAACGTCATGTCACGGTGCAAGCACCGCAACACATGACAAGCGCATGACCGACGGATCGGCCATGCGCGTCACGTCATTCGGTGATGAACACTTCGAGCCAGCGGCCCTCAGCGCCCTGCTGCCCGACACCGAGGTCGCCACCCTGCGGGAGGTGCCAACCAATAACGCCATCCAACTTCGAGTTGGTCGCGATCATGGTTGCGGTGTGACCCGAGTACCAGAGCGGAACATTCTCGGCGTAGTCCAACATGATCTGCTCGTACGCTGCGAAACGAGCGTCGAAGTCACCTGTTCCAATGGCAACCTGCGTGGCGGCGAAGTTCTCCAACTTGAAGTAGTTCGGCCAGTTGATCGGCGACACGATGCCGTCGAGGCCGTTGGCGGCCGCGATTTCCGCGGTCGGCGGAGCATTGCCCGAACCGAACGTGGTCGACGGGTCGTTGTCATCGCTGAAGCGCCAGCAGTGAGCCTGGTGCTCGTCGCCGACTGCCTTGTTGATGTGCGTCTGCTGATCAAACTGCGTGAGGCTGACGTTGACCAATTCGCTCTGCGTCCAAACCTGCTCGATGACCTGCATGGCTGCGATCAGGGTGGGGTCTGGCGGGCAGGACAGCTCGACGTCGATCTTGTCGCCAACAGCCTTGCCATCAGAACGTGCCGGATCGTTGACGTACTCGCCGATCGAAGCAACTCCGGCTTCGAAGTCGAACTGCGGCCAAGCGGCAGCAACCTTCTCCGAGTACCAGACGCTGTCAGGCGAGAAGAACTGCGTTCCAGGCAATGAAATGCCCGTACCGCCCAGTGCCTCGATGACGTTGTCCTGGCTGTTGAGGTGGGTGAGACCCCGACGGACTCGCACATCGTCAAACGGTGCGAGCAGCACGTTGAACATGCCGCCACCGACGTTGTTGCCCTGGAACTCGTACAGGCTCAGACTGCCGTCGTCGCGAGCATCACGAATGGTGCCTTGGCGCAGCGACTGCATTGCATCAACGGTGCCCGAGAGCACGGCGTCGAGACGGGTGCCTTCGTCAGGAATCGGTCGGAACGAAATGGAGTCGAGGTACGGAAGCTGGTTGCCGTCCGAATCGGAATTCCAATAGTTTTCGTTGCGCACGACCTTGGTCTCGTTGTCCAGGTCACGGTTGTCGATGATGAACGGGCCGGTACCGATTGGTGCGGTGCTGTATCCGTCAGGATCAGCGACAGCGGCTGCAGGGTCGAAGACCATGCCGAGCGGGGCCCGTTCGAGGTACGCCGAGAACGCTGAATTCGCTGCGCTCAGGGTGTAGGTCACCTCGAGGTCGCCGGTGGCTTCGACACCAGTCAGGTTCGATGCGCTGACCTGGCCGGCAGCAACGGTGCCTGCGGCCTGGATCGGAAACATGTCCGCAATGGTCTGCGCCGTTACCGGCACACCATTGTGGAGGGTGACACCTTCACGAAGCGTCATGGTCCACGTGGTGAAGTCCTCGTTCGAGGAAATCGACTCAGCAAGCCACGGCTGCAGCTGCCCGTCAGCATCCTTTTCGAGGAGCTTGTCGTAAATGGTGACCATGATGTTGTAGCAGGGCGACGCACACGTGTCTTCCCACGGTCGCAGGCCGACTGCTTCAGCTTCGAGGCCTACGGCAATGTCGCCGCCGTAGATCGCTGATGTGGCCGCTTCAACGGCTTCGGTGTCGACGTCGCCTTCGGCCTCGCTGCCGGCTTCGGCCACATCGTCATTCGCTGCGGGCTCATCGGCGTCGCCGCCACCTTCTTCCGCTGCTTCTGTTGCCGCTGGAGCGTCGCCGCCACCCGCGTCTCCGCTGTCGCTGTCACTTCCACCGCCGCAGGCTGCTGCAAGCAGACCAAAGGCCATGGGCAGTGCGAGCAATCGCACTCTCCGTCGCTGTGTCATCAGTATCCCCATCTGAGGCAGTTGCCTCGGTTCGTTTCCGCACATTCCCCCGAACGTGCTGTGACTAGTGTCTCACACTTGACATTTTGTGATGTCAGTGGAGTGACACACCGACTTCATCAACAGAAACCAATGGGTGGTGACAAGCGACGTAGTGCTCGTCGTTGACGCGGCGCATCGTGGGCTCAACAGCGGCACAGATGTCGTCGGCCAGCGGACAGCGGGTGCGGAATCGGCACCCGGACGGCGGCGACAGCGGCGAGGGCAGTTCACCCTCGAGTCCAACACTCTCGTCGATCTTCACGGTTGGGTCCGGAATCGGCAACGACTCAAGCAGCAGCCGCGTGTACGGATGCGCCGGATGTGCGTACAGCTCGTCCGACTCGGACATCTCACACATCTTGCCGAGATACATGACCGCGACTCGGTCAGAGATGTTCTTGACTACGGCGAGGTCGTGCGCGATGAAAACGAGGGTCAGCCCGTACTCGGCCTTGAGGTCCTCGAGCAGATTGAGGATCTGCGCCTGCACCGACACGTCAAGCGCCGATACGGGCTCGTCACAGATGATCAACTCGGGCTCGAGCACGAGTGCCCGTGCGATCGAAATGCGCTGACACTGGCCACCCGAGAACTCGTGCGGCCGCTTATATCGAGCGACGTCCGGGTCGATTCCGACGGCATCGAGCATCTTGGACACCTTCGCCCACTGCTCGTCTTTGTCTTTCGGGCCCCACACTTCCAGCGGTTCCGCGACGACGTCGCCGATCGTGCGGCGCGGGTTGAGCGACGAGATCGGATCCTGGAAGATCATTTGGACGTCAGTCCGCCGCTCGCGCATTACCGAGTTGGAGACGCCCGTGAGGTCTTCACCGTTCAAGGTGACGGTGCCCTGCGTGGGCTTGGGCAGTTGGAGAATCGCTCGACCCGTCGTCGACTTGCCGCAACCGGATTCGCCGACGAGGCCGAGTGTTTCGCCCTTGGCAATGTCGAAGCTGATACCGGACACCGCAAAGACGGTGCGACCGCCAGCTGCGGGGAACTCGACGTGCAGGTTGTCGACCGAGAGCAAAATGTTGTCGCCGGAGCGAAGGTGTGCTGTTCCTGAACCGGCCATCAGTGCACCTCGTTGTCGTTAGGGGTCTGCGCTACTCGCGCCGCACGCAGTTCGAGTGCGTCAAGATCGTCAGTGGCCTGCAATCGCCCAGCAGCGGCGAGCGTCTGGGGCCGACCGTCGTCGAGGTTGCGCTGGAACGCCTCCTCGCTCTCGGGTGTACCGATCGGGAAGTGACAGGCGAACTCATGGCCTGCAGCGGTTGCGGGCCGCAGCGTCGGCTCCTCCTCGCGACAGCGGTCCCGCGCGTAGGGACAGCGCGGCGCAAATTTACAGCCGGGCGGCGGCTTGATCAGGTCCGGCGGGCGGCCGGCGATTGCGCTGAGCCGGGTGTGCTTCGGCTGGCTGGTCTTCGGAATCGACCAGAGCAACGCCTGCGTGTACGGATGGCGCATATCGGCGAACAACGCGCCGGTCGGCGCCTTTTCGACCACTTTGCCGGCGTACATCACGGCAATCTCATCGGTCCGCCCGGCGACCACACCGAGGTCGTGCGTGACCATGATCATCGTCATGTAACGATCCCGCTGTTGTGCTGCGAGCAAGTTAAGGATCTGGTGCTGGACCGTGACGTCGAGCGCCGTGGTCGGCTCATCGGCAAACAGCATCTTCGGGCCGCACGCCAGTGCGATCGCGATGCACACGCGCTGTCGCATGCCGCCCGACATCTGGTGCGGGTAGTTGTCGAACCGGGCTTCGGGTTCGGGGATACGCACCGACTTGAGCAGCTCGATCGCAACGTTGCGTGCAGCCTGCTTGTCCATGCCGAGGTGCTGACGAACGTGTTCGGTCAGTTGGCGACCGATTTTGACCACCGGGTTGAGCGACGTCATCGGGTCCTGGAAGACCATCGCCATCTCGACGCCCCACAGATGTTTCATCTGCTTCGGGCTCCGACCAACCAGTTCCATTCCGGCGTACTTGACTGACCCAGTCGTGACCGCATTGGACACAACGTTCAGCCCCATGATTGAGCGGGACAGAATCGTCTTGCCGGAACCGGACTCACCGACCACGCCGAGCGTCTTGCCACGCTCCAGGGTCAGCGACACGCCATCGACTGCCTTCACGGCACCCGCAGGGACGATGAAGTGTGTCTTCAGGTTTTCGACCACCAGCAGTGGAGCGTCGTCAAGTCGGCCTCGGTCAAGTGTGATGTCGGCAGTGTCGGTCATGCAGGTCCCCCGTCGGACATGGAACATGACCGCCGTCACGGCTCATGTGCACCGAAGTGTGACCGCCGCCACGTCGCGAACACGAATCGGACCAGGCGAACTGCGAAGTTCCTTTGCCTGCCCCCGAGGTCGGCGCCGCTTTGAGCCACCACCTCGGCCGGGCCGCGCGGCCTGGCCCGAGACGCCTTGCCTGGCCATTTCTTGATAACTCCGACCTGATTAGTCGGGATTAGTCGGTAGTGTGCGTTTCACGAGCTCAGGCAACCGCCTGGGCTCGTCCATACCGCCCACACCGTGGGCTACCCGGCCGCCCAACGTCCGGCCGCAATCCCACGAAAGCGAGCTCATCATGGCCGTCCGTCTCGGCGACATCGCCCCCGACTTCACCGCCCTCACCACCCAGGGCGAGATCAACTTCCACGAGTGGCTCGGCGACTCGTGGGGTGTGTTGTTCAGCCACCCGAAAGATTTCACGCCGGTCTGCACCACCGAGCTCGGCACCGTCGCGTCACTCAAGCCCGAGTTCGACAAGCGCAACACCAAAGTTATTGGCCTATCGGTCGACCCAGTCGAGAGCCACATCGAGTGGGAGAAAGACATCGAAGAGGTCGTCGGCACTGCCGTCAACTTCCCGATGATCGGCGACTCCGACCGCAGCGTGGCTGACGCCTACGACATGATCCACGAGAACGCGAACGACACGCTCACCGTTCGCTCGGTGTTCATTATCGGCCCCGACAAAAAGGTCAAGCTCACGCTGACCTACCCGGCCTCGACCGGCCGCAACTTCAACGAGATTCTGCGCGTCATCGACAGCTTGCAACTCACTGCCGACCACAAGGTCGCCACACCGGCCAACTGGAACGACGGCGACGACGTGATCATCGTCCCCGGCGTCTCCGATGAAGAAGCGAAGACCCTGTTCCCCAACGGCTGGGACCCAGTCAAGCCCTACCTCCGAGTCACCAAACAGCCCAACCGCTAAACACCGCAGCTTCGAAGGAAGCACACCCCGGACGTCACACCCTGGGGTGTGCTTTTATCGCCCCAGCCAATTCGTCTCGACCCATGCCCTCACAACCGGTGCCAGACGGTGGAGGTGATTCCCCGGTGACTCACGGATCTGCGTTGCACTGATCGGGACGTTGACCCGATCAGCGTCGACGATTACCGACACGGCATCGAACCGTCGAGCAATTTCGCCCACGTAATCGTCGGACGAGAACACCGCATGCGGCCCGATCTCGTGCGGCCAGTGATCGTGAAAAGTCGCCATCCACTTCGCCCACAGGTCCTCGTCGTCGAAGTCGGTTCCGAGCTGGTGACGAAGTTCGAGCACGGTGACATGCCGATGCAGCCCACCCAGCCACTCCGCCCTGAGCGGGCCAGGAGCTGTGTCTCGCTCGGTCGAGCTGTTGACGAACACCACGAGCCGATCACAGCGTTGCGCCGCAGCGTCGATCATGTACGAGTGGCCGAGATGCGGCGGGTCGAAGCGTCCCACGATCAGACCGGTGCGAAAGCGCTGCTCACCCATCGGTCAACTGGAGGGGAGGGCGACCAGGCCGGCAAGGCCGGTGATCACTCGATGCCACCCGACGCGGAGATCGCCATCCGGGAAGCGGTACTCGCCGGGCGCCACATCGGGAAGCAGGGTCGCGCAGGCGTGCGCGACCAGCCGGATGGCCACCTGATCACCCGTCTCGTCTGCCAGTTCCTGTGTTCGGGCGAGCCGATGTTCCGCTGCCGCTACCGCACCACTGCGGACCTCGGCACCGGCAGCGCCGAGGTTGGCGAGCACACGATCGAGGTACGTCGAGCCAACATTGACCAACACTGCCTCGGCATCGGCGAGTGGTTGCACGTTGTCACCAAGCATCGAGGCCGCAATCGCTCGGACGGCATGACCGTACGGTGAGTCGATCGCGACGCCGTCGAGCATCGCCAATGCCTCGTCAGCCCGGCTCGACTGACAGAGCGCCAACGCATAGGTGATCGTCGCCTCAGCGCCGTCGGCTCCCATCGATTCGATTCGATTGACTGCGGTCTCGCCAATTACGGCGGCGCGCTCACCGAGCCCGAGGTGCACCGCTGCACCGGCTGCTGCCATGACCGGAAACGCGAGATCGCCGAATGAGTCCCCGAGGGCCAGCACTTCTTCGAGCCCGCGCTCGGCTTCGGCATCGCGCCCAAGCGCGACGAGGGCCCGATTGCGCGGCCCCAATGCTTGGACGAGGCCGAACTTGTCGTTCAGTGCCCGGAACTCGGTGAGGGCCCGCCGCGACAAGGCTTCGGCCTCCGTGAAATTTCCGGTCCACAACCGGATCGACCCGAGCAACGAGTCCATCATGGCCGGAGCCCAACGTTCGCCGAGCTCGACACCTTCCGAGCGCACTTCGTTCGCGAGTCGCTCGGCCTCTTCGAAATCGAAGGAGAAGAAACGAACGAACGCAAGCAACCCATTTGCCCAGTTGCCTCCAGATCGGTCGCCGAGCTCGGCGAATTCGGTCGACGCGAGATGGAGACGCTTCTCACCGAGTTCGACGTCGCCGGAAAGAAAGGCGACCCAGGCCTGATGTTGTCGTACCCATGCTCGGCCCCGACGGTCGCCCAACTGCTCGGATAGCGCTTCAGATTCACCGAGCAACCAGTCGGCGTCGCCGAGCGATCCCCCGAAGACTTCGGCAAAACCACGTTCACGAAGTGACGCGGCCAGTTCGGTGTCGTCACCCAATTCTCGGAAAATGTCGACGCTGCGCCCCAGTTCGACCCGCGCTCCGTCGAGATTGCCACTGATCTGCGCGAGCTGGCCGAGTAGACGACGGGCGATTCCTTCGTGTCGAGCATCGCCAGCAGCAACTGCAGCTTCGAGCGCGTCGGCCGCGTCGGCTCGCGCTGCGTCGGCTTCACGCCGACCAACCAGTGCCTCGGAACGCAATAGCACCAGCTGACGGGAAATTTCAGCGCTCTCCGGGCCGAGGTCAAGGGCGCGCGACGCATGCCGGATCGCTTGCGCGAACGCTCCGACGTTGAGCGAGAGCTGCGTCGCCTGCGCCAACAACTGAACCGCACGAGACTTGGCACCCGGCAACACACCCGCGACCGGCCCGATCTCACCCATCAGCTCGGCCGTGGTCGCCATGTGGTGGGCAAGTAACTCGACGGGGACCCTTGGCATGTCACCCATCACCGCTGCGACACCTGCGTGGCGCTGCGCTCGAACCAGCTTGGTCAACATCTGGTACGCGACCTCCCGCACGACGTCGCTGCGGAAGTGCCACCACCCGTCATCGAGCTCGAGTAAGCCTTCTGCCTCCAGAGCAGCGACGCCCCCCGGGTCGTACGACTGGCCGAGCGCAACGGCAAACTGCTCCAACGATTCCAGGGGGCCACTCGCTCCGAGTACAGACGCATTGTCGAGAATCGAACGTTGGCCAAAAGGCAGACGATCAAGTTGCGCCGCGATGAGCGCGCGCAGCGAACCCGGCAACTCCGTGCTGTCTGGAGTTGACTTGGCGAGGCCAGCAAGCTCGGTCAGGAAGAGCGGATTGCCGCCGCTGCGTTCGTACAGCTTGTCGGCGAGTACGTCGGTCGAAGCCTCACCAAGGATTGCCGACATCAGATCGTCGGCTTCGATCCGCGACAGCGGATCGAGTGGCATCCGGACGGTGACCGGGTGGTCAGAGGCTGGCGGCCAGTTGGTGTCGACGTCATCACGCTGCGCAGTGACGATCAAGAACGGCCGATCGACGAGTGCCCGCGTGAGGCGGTGGAGCAGGTCGATCAGGAGCGGGTCCGCCCATTGCAAATCGTCAAGCCAGAGGACAACGGGGCCGGACCTCGACCGCCGACGGAGCCCCTCGACAATGAGGCTGAAGAGCATCTCGCGAGCTTCAGTTGGGTTGACGTCATCAAAGGCCGACGAGTGGCCAAGCATGTGGAGTGCAGCATCGACGAACCGATCGAGCGATGGGTCATCAGCGGCGAAGTCGTATCGGGACACAGCTCTCGACCGGGCGAGGGCGCGGAGCTGATCAGAGGGAACCGAGGGGTCAAGGTCAAGCCGTCGATAGAGCGCTGTGGCGATTGGCGCCCACACGTTGTTTTCGCCATATGGCGCACATACGCCGGCAAAGATGGTGACACGTCGGCTGGGGAACTCATCGAGTAGTTCGTTGACGAGGCGCGTCTTTCCTGCGCCTGCCTCGCCGGTCACTGACACGACGCCCGATCGCCCGTTGGCGACCATTGCCATGACCGAGTGGAGGAGTTCGCGCTGCGGACGTCGTCCGACGAACGGGACCCCGCTGCGCGTGCCCGTTCGGGGTAGGCGTCGCTGACGGCCAAGCACGTTCCACACTTGCTCAACCTGCTTACGACCACGCACGGTGACATCGGCCAGTCGCTCGCGCAAGATCTCGACGCTCAGGAGCGAGGCCGTGCCATCACCGATGTACACCGACCCGGGTGGGGCGAGCGACTGCAACCTTGACGCGAGGTTGACCACATCACCGAGCGCTGTGTAGTCGGCGGTGCCCGCAACCGAACCGACCAGCACCTCGCCGGTGTTCACTCCGATGCGGAGCTGCAGTTTACCGTCGCGGTCCAACTGACTCCGCGAGAATCGCTCAAGCGATGTGTGCATCTGCATGGCGGCTCGGACGGCACGATCGGGGTCGTCCTCGTGAGCCACCGGAGCACCGAAGATCGCGAGAATGCCATCACCGAGGATCTTGTCGACGCGACCGCCGAACGCGACAATGTCGGCGACAAGCAGCTCGAACGCGCCATCGATCAGACGCTTCACCTGCTCAGGGTCAAGATGCTCACTCATCGCCGTGTAGCCGACGAGGTCAGCGAACACCACGGTGACGACGCGGCGCTCCTCAGTGGCGGCGCCAACGACTTCGTGCCCACAGAACGGGCAGAACCGCGCGCCGTCCGGAAGCGGCCGTGAGCAAGAAACGCACGCCATCAACCGCTGAGCGTACGGCAATCCACCCCACGGGGGATCAGTCAGCTCGCACGGATGGCTAGCGTCGACCCTTATATGGCTGTTATCAGCGAGACCTCAGCCGCGATCAGCCGACCCATCGGCTGGCTGCGAACGCATGAACGCGCTGCCGACGCCCTCCTGGCGATCTTGATCACCTCGCTCAGTGCCGCCTTTCACCTCCTCGACCTCGACACCGACGGCAAGTTCCGCAGTCCCACGTGGTGGACCACCCTGCTGATCATCGCTTCGGTCCTCCCGGTCGCTTGGCGGCGCGTGGCGCCTATCCCCTCGGGGCTATTCGTCGTCGGCGCCCAGATAGCAGCAGCCCTGCTCGACATCGATGGCGCCGGGTTCCTTGGTGTCATCATTGCGTTGTATGCGATCGGCGCTTACTCGACCGGCCAAATCCGAACCAATGCGCTCTGGACAATCGCTGTTGCTCTCGCACTCCTGTTCATTACAGGTGTCGCCGTTGGCGAACTCGACATCGGCTCATTCCTCACTTCGACCATCGTCTTGGTCACGGCCTTCGTTCTCGGAGACAACCAGCGGCGCCGGCGCGAGAAGGCCGACAGCCTGATCGAGCGAGCTGAACGAGCCGAACGCGAACACGCCTTGATCGCTCAACAGCAGGTCAGTGCCGAACGGACCCGGATTGCCCGGGAACTCCACGACGTTGTTGCCCATTCAGTGAGCGTCATGGTGATCCAGGCCGCTGCCGCACGCCGCAATCTCGCCACATCGCCCGACGTCGCGACCGTTGCGCTCGACAACATCGAAGCGACCGGCCGCCAAGCCATGAACGAATTACGGGGCATCCTCGGTGTGCTTCGAACCGACAGCGCCAGTGGCACCGACCGGCGCTCACCGCAACCGACGATTGCAGAGGTCGCAACGCTCATCGAATCCGCTAACGATCTCCCCCTCACCGAGTCGATCACCGGCGACCTGGATGGCCTGTCGGCCTCCGTCACTCTGACCGGCTACCGCATGCTGCAGGAAGCACTCACCAACGTCCGGCGCCACGCCGGCCCGGTGACCGACGTTCGACTCACTATCAGGCACGCTGACGGACACCTGTCGATCGTCGTCACCGACGACGGTCGCGGCGCTGCCGCCGACGATCTGGGGCCTGGCTATGGGATTGTGGGCATGCACGAGCGGGCCATGGCCATCGGCGGGTCGGTCACTGTTGGTCCACGGGCAGGCGGTGGCTGGCGGGTCCAGATCTCGCTCCCGACCGCACCCAGCGCTCCAACTACAGCAGGACGATCAGCTCGTTCTGGCTCCATGCAGGTCAGCCAGTGATTCGGGTGATGCTGGTCGACGATCAGCAGATGGTCCGCGCCGGATTCCGCATGATCCTCGAAGCGGAATCGGACATCACCGTGGTCGGTGAAGCGGCCGATGGCGCCGAAGCCGTGCAGATGGTCGGGCGGGCCAAACCCGACGTGATCCTGATGGATGTTCGCATGCCCAAGATGGACGGCATCGAGGCCTGCCAGATCATCTGTGCCGACACCACTGTCGATCCCCGCGTGATGATGCTCACAACGTTTGATCTTGACGATCATGTGCACGCTGCGCTGCGCGCCGGCGCCAGCGGGTTCATGCTGAAAGATGCGCCCGCCGAACAGTTGGTCGACGGTATTCGAATCATCGCCGATGGGAATGCGCTGCTCGCTCCGTCGGTCACACAGGCCTTAATCGACGAGATCGCTCGGCGACCAGTCGGCCAACCCGAGGCCTTTCCCGGTATCAACGAGCTCACTGACCGCGAACTCGGGGTCATCAAGCTGATGGCGCGTGGGATGTCGAACAACGAGATTGCCAAAGAACTTTTCCTCGGCGAAGCGACCATTAAGACCCACGTCGGGCGGGTCCTCGCCAAACTCGGTGCCCGCGATCGAGTCCAAGCCGTCGTCGCCGCATACGAATCTGGCCTGGTCTCGCCCGGAAGCCAATAACCCGGCAACATGAATGTCACGCTCGGGTCTGACCAAAGTGTGACATGACGACACGATCAACCTGCAGGGTGACGGAGAACCGCCACAGGGTGGATGCGTCCTGGGGCCACGTTCGGCAAGCTCGTTGCCATGACTGCTGCAATGCCGAGCCCTGCCCCCGCTGCGCCTGACGCGCCTGCTCCGACCGCTGCGGCCGGCGCTGTCGATGCCAGCAAAATCTATGGCACCGGCGATGCCCAGGTGAAAGCCCTCGACGACGTCACTGTCTCCTTCGAGACCGGGAAGTTCACGGCCATTATGGGCCCCTCCGGATCCGGCAAGTCGACGCTGCTGCACTGCCTGGCCGGCCTCGACACCCTCACCTCCGGCGCCACCTACATCGGTGACAAGTACCTCGCGAAGTTGAGCGATAAGGATCTGACCGAGCTTCGTCGCACTGACGTCGGCTTCGTCTTCCAGGCCTTCAACCTGATTCCAACGCTCACCGCCGAGGAGAACATCAAACTCCCGATGATGTTGGGCGGTGAGTCCGGCGACGCCGCCTGGATCGACCAGGTCGTCACTGCCGTCAAGTTGCAGGGCCGTTTACAGCACAGGCCCAGCGAGTTGTCCGGTGGCCAGCAGCAGCGTGTCGCCGTCGCACGGGCTCTTGCCTCGCGGCCGAAGATCATCTTCGCCGATGAGCCGACCGGCAACCTCGATTCCGAGACCGGCGCGGAGATTCTCGACTTCATGCGGCGCGCAGTCCGCGAATTCGGCCAGACCATCGTGATGGTCACTCACGACCCTGGCGCAGCGTCATACGCGGACCGTGTCGTTTTTGTTGGCGATGGCAAGATCGTCGGCGAGCTCGACAATCCGACCGCCGATCAGGTCATCGACCAAATGAAACAGCACGGAAGCTGACATGAGTTTCTCATCTACCGCGCTACTTGCGCGTAAAAGCATCCGTGCCCGCCTCGGACGGACCATCGCCATCGCCCTCATGATGACCGTCGGGGTGTCCTTCGTCGTCGGTTCATTCGTCCTCGCCGACAGCCTCCGCTCCACGTTCAACGGCCTGTTCGACGAACTCGTTTCAGAGGTCGACCTCGAGGTCCGCGCCTCCGAGGCATTCGAGGGCGACGGCAACCGCGATCCGATCGACGCCACGATCGCGGACGATCTCCAAGGCATCGATGGCATCGATGTCATCGAGCCGTCCCTTGCCCGCTTTGCCCAACTCCTCGACCCGGAAGGCGACATCGTCGCGACCACTGGCGGCCCAGCGCTCGGCTTCTCCTACATCGGCGAAGGCGGTCTTCAGGGGGTCACGTTGAAAGACGGGCGAGCCCCGAGCGGCCCAAGCGAAGTCGTCGTCGACAAGGCTTCGGCTGACCGCGTCGGGTACTCGGTCGGCGACACCGTCGGCTACCTCACCGACACCGGTACGCACTCAGCCACGTTGGTCGGCACCATTGGTGCAGCCGACTCCGATGGCTTTCTCGGAGCGTCAGTCGTCGCCGTGGACATTCCGACCGCCATCGAGAAGTTCGGATCTGGTGGCCAAGTTGATGCCATCGACATCGGGCTCGCCGACGACGCCGATGCCGCGGTCGTTCAGGCCGCCATCGAGAACGTGCTCCCCCCTCGCACCGAAGTCGTTACCGGCGAAGTGCTCGCAGCTGAAGGCCAGAGCGACGTCGATGGATTTATCAGCGTCTTCGGAACCGGTCTGCTGATTTTTGCCTTCATCACGACGTTCATCGTCGCGTTCATCATCAACAACATCTTCCAAATCACCATCGGTCAACGCCTGCGTGAGCTGGCGCTACTCCGAGCCGTCGGCGCATCCGCCAAGCAGGTTCGCCGCATGATCGTGGCCGAGGCGTTCGTCCTCGGCCTGATCGCCACGGCGCTCGGCATCCTTGGCGGCATCGGTGTCTCGCGTTTCATTGTCTGGGCGTTTAATCAGGCCGGCGCCGGGTTCCCCGACACCTCTACGGTTCTCGAACTGCGGACGTTCGTCGCTGCAGCTGTGGTCGGCATCGGTGTCACGATGCTGTCAGTGTTCGTCCCGGCCCGCCGGGCCTCGACGATCCCTCCGGTTGCAGCGATGCGTCCTGAGTTGGGGTTCGACGCATTGAAGAAGCAGCAGTTGATCATCGGTGCCGTTGTCACCGCCGTTGGCGCGCTGCTCCTCATCGTCGGGCTGTTTGTCCAACCAGGCTCTGCCACGCTCTGGGCAACGGTCGCAGGCATCGGCGCACTGGCGCTCTTTCTTGGCGTCGCCAGCGTCTCGTCGACGATCGCTCCGCCCGTGACGCGGGCCCTTGGTTGGCCAATTGCGAAGCTCTTCAAAGTCCCCGGAGCACTGGCTCGCGACAACGTCGTGCGCGCTCCTCGGCGTACGTCGTCGAGCGCCTCGGCTCTCATGATCGGTGTTGCCCTCGTGAGCGCTTCGGCGGTCTTCGCTTCGTCGTTGCGGGCCACGATCACCGACATCCTCGACAACGCAATCACTGCCGACTACATCGTTACCGACCCCAATTTCTTCGGCTTGTCGCCAGCAGTCGCAGAGGGGCTTGACGCCCTCCCGGAGTTGGATGCCGTGACGCCAATCCGCCAGGCCAGCGGACAAGTCGACGGTGAATCGAAAGGTATCGGCGCCATCAGTCCGGATGCTTTCGACAAGTTGGTCGACCCGGACTTGCTCGACGGAGCCGTCGCCGGCCTCGGTCTGAACGAGGTGCTCATCCACAGCGACCCTGCCAACGACCTGGACAAGCAGGTGGGCGACACGATCGACATCCTGTGGCAGAGCGGCGCCGAGGGGACTTTGACCGTGGCAGGCATTTACGGCGATGCGACGTTTGGCAACTGGCTGATCAGCCTCGACACACTCGATGCCGTCAGCAATGCCCCCGCACGCGATCTCTTCATCATCGCCAAGCTGGCCGACGGCGTTACCGCAGCCGAGGGCGACGCAGCGGTTGCCGCCGCCACGGTTGAATTTCCACAGGCCGATGTTCAGACCAACGCTGAATTCCGCAAGAGCCAAGAAGACCAAATCAACCAGTTGTTGCTGACGATCACGATCTTGCTCCTGATGTCGATCATTATCGCTGTGCTGGGCATTGCGATCACACTTGCGCTCGGTGTCTTCGAACGAACACGTGAGATCGGGCTCCTCCGAGCAGTCGGCATGAACCGGCGTCAACTCCGACGATCGGTTCGATGGGAGGCGGTGATTGTGTCGTCCTTCGGCGCTGTGGTCGGCATCATCCTCGGCACCTTCCTCGGCGTCATCGCGTCGCTCGCTGTACCCGACGACGTCATCAGCAAGCTGGCGTTCAACCCGGTGATCATCGTGGTGGTCATGCTCTTTGCAGTAGTCGCTGGCCTCGCCGCTTCGCTCTACCCGTCGTTCAAAGCAAGCAACATGGACGTGCTCGAAGCGATCGCGACCGAATAGAGCGGGCAGACTCACTCCATGGCGCTTGACATTGAACAGCTCGACGACTCCGTCATGGAGTTCCTGACGGAACGGCATCTCGCGACGCTCACGACGTTGCGGACCGACGGGTCCCCGCATGTCGTGGCAGTCGGGTTCAGCTACGACCCCGATGCGCGCGTCGCTCGGGTGATCACCTGGGCGACTTCGCAGAAAGCCATCAACGTCGGCCGCATGGAAGCCGCAGGCCAGCATGGCGCTGTTTGCCAGGTTGATGGTGGCCGCTGGCTGACCCTCGAGGGCCCGATTCGTCTGGTGACCGACGATGTTCAACCCGGCATCGATGGTTACACAGCCCGCTATCAGCAACCGAAGGAACGCGACGACCGGGCAGTCCTAGAGATCGACGTCACCAAAATCCTCGGCCGCGCCTGAAGTCGCCGACGCCAGCACTCTGTGACAACGCATCGTCATGCTGGCGCGATGGACCTCTCCACAACACTTCACCGCGAGCTCCACAGCTGCATTGACGATGCGCTCTCTGACGATCCGCGTGCCGCGCTGATTGCAACCCGGATGTTGGCGAGCGAAATCCGGTGGATCCGAGAACGCTCGGTCACGATCAGCCGCCGCGCCGAGTGGCCCTGGCGACGCATCGGCCGGCTCCTCGCAGTCAGCCACGCCACGCTCGCTCGACAGTACGGCCATGTCGACGAACGGCCGGACTTGCGACGGTCGAACGAGCCAGGTTGGGGGCGGCGTGACGCCGCCAACTTCTTCAGGTTTCGGCGCGACGAGCGCCTTGCGTCCGAACTCCGAGCGTGGGAAGCAGCCGGAGGCGACATCATCCCCTGGTGATCACCTCAATCGTCGCCTTGAGGCAACACCCTGTCGCCCCAAGGCGACAGAACGCCATCACTTCACACAACAGATCAGACCACGATCAGACCACGATCAGACGGAAACGACCCAACCAAAATCAACCAGGCCCGTCGACACTCCAAATTCGCCGGCTCACTCTTGAGCACTGACCGGCCAGCCCGGCAGCGCTCAGCGGTTCCAGGGGAGCGAGGCGAGGTAGATCTGGGCCGCTGGATGCGGGTCCATCGGCGTCTCGTCCGACCGGGCGGCCTGCTGCGGGCTGAGATGGTTCTGGCAGCCCCGGCACCAGTACAGAATCCGGCCATGTTGACCGAGTGGCTGGCTGTCGATGGTTTCGCCGCACCGCCGGCATCGCTGCCCGTTACGCCCATAGACCGCCACGCCACCGCCAGGTCCGGGCACCGAGCACCGGTTTGCGCGCTGCAGATTGGCCCGCAACATCGTGGCGGCGGTGTTGATAATGCCGACCGCATCGTGCTCGGACAATGCGTCAACACGAGCAAACGGACTGAGCTCTTGCGCCCACAGCACCTCGCACCGGTGAACGTTGCCGACGCCTCCCATCACGCGCTGGTCGAGCAAAACCTCACCGATCCGCGCCGCACCGTCGGGGTACGACAGAAGCAGGTTGACAACGCCTCCGAGGTCGGTGTCGGGCTGGCAGAGATCGGGCCCGAGGCGCCCCATGCCAGGATGACGCCGCTTGTCGGGGACGCGATACGTCTCGACGGTCGGAGCGTTGAAACACACAGCGACCCAGTCGTCGACTTCGATCGCCACAGCCATTTGATGGTACGGCTTACGCCACTGCTCGCCTCGGCGATAGACATGCCATGAGCCGGTCAATCGGAGATTCGTGTGCAGCACGACGTTGTCGTCCCACACCATTTCAACGTGTTTACCGTGGCTCTCGATCCGTTCGAGCACCCGGCCGGCCTGGGGCGTCGGGCCGATGAGGCGTGGAGCATCGAATCGCACCGTCGGCTTACCCGCGAGCGCTGTTCTCAGCGCACTGGCAGTCCGGTGAATCGCGTCTCCGTTTGGCATCCCGGTGGTCAGAGTACGCCACTTTGCAGGCGGGCGGAGTGGCTCATTTCGTACTTCTTGTACGAGTTTGAGCGCCGCCCTACGGCAGCTTGCCGACGTGGGCGAGGGCGAGACGGATCAACCGGTCGTGGCCGCTGGTCATCTCGAGCACGACGTCGTCGCTCACCGCCTCCTCGGGGGTGAACCAATGAAGGTCGAGCGCCTCTTGGGTGGGTTCGCACTCGCCATCGACTGGGACGACGTAGGCGAGACTGACCGCGTGGTGACGCGGGTCGTGAAAACCTGACACTTCAGGATCGGGGAAGTACTCGGCGACAGTGAACGGCGTCGGGTTGGCCGGCACCCGGGGAAGTGCCATGGGACCGAGGTCCTTCTCACAGTGCCGCATCAGTGCTTCGCGGACCCGCTCGCCATAGAGCACCCGTCCGGAGACAACCATCCGGCTGATGGACCCACCGGCGCCCTGGCGCAGCAGCATGCCCACTTCTTCGACATTGCCCATTCCGTCAACGCGCACCGGCACGGCATCGACGTAGACAATCGGCATCCGCGACCGGACGAGCGCGAGCTCGTCTTCGGACAACCAGGAGTTGTCGGTCTTCGTGTCGGCGGCATCGATGTCAGTCACGTTCGAAATGATCCCACGGTTACCCCGCCAGACCGAGGATCTCGGCTGACGTCACAGTCCCGCGTTGCCGCTGTTCGGGGCAGGAGGACTTTCACGCGTGTGGAAGGCTCACCGAATGGACGCCGACCGGAAGCGCTGGGACGAACGCTGGGCTGCAGCACCTGACTTCGTTGGGGCAACGCCTCCCGACGTCGTCAGTGCACATCCAGAGTTACTCGACATCATTCCGACAGCCGGGTTGGCGCTCGACATCGCGTGCGGGCTCGGCGCGCAGGCGCTGTGGCTGGCTGAGCGAGGGCTCACCGTTACCGCAATCGACGTGTCATCAGTCGCCATCGATCGGCTGGCCAGCGCCGCGCAACAGCTTGGCCACCAGCTCCACGCCGAGGTCTGGGACACCGATGACGGGCTGCGGCCAGCATTGACCGATCTTGCGGTGATCGTGTGCCAGCGATATCGATCTCCGGCCCTCTACGGCGAGTTCGTGAGCCGCCTCCGTGTCGGCGGGGTACTCATCTTGACGGTGCTGTCAGCGGTCGGCCTCGAGGGTGAGCCCGGCGCGTTTCATGCCCCACCCGGTGACCTGACTGACGCGTTCGATCGAGACGGCGTCGACGTACTGCTGCACGATGAGGCCAACGGCCAAGCGTCGATCGTGCTGCGCCGAGAGCGTTGACTCAGCTGACGTTTCCGAGAATCACGTCGCGCAGTGGTTCTGGTCCGACCGGACCTGCTTCGGTGGTCAGCAGGAAGTCAATGAGTACCTCGGCGAACCGCTCTGGGTTTTCGACATGCGGGAAGTGACCGAGCCCCTCCATGATTTCAAGGCGACTTCGTGCGATCTCGGCATGCGCTGCGTGAGCGTGCTCGACAGGGATGATGCCGTCACGATCGCCCCACACAATGAGCGTCGGAACGCGTGCTGCCAGATACAGCCGATCGGATGCATTGACCGTTTGCCCTCCGGGTTCGATCACGCCACGCATCGTGCGGACGAACGCGCTTCGATTCGGTGCGCCGGCGAGCGACGAATATGCCCGCCACATCTCGCCGAGGCGCTCGCTGCGGAGCCCGCGACGGCCAGCGAATCGACCCACGGTCGTTCCGAGTTCGACCATCGGCTTCGGGAAGCCGAACGGCATGACGTACTCGAAACCAGGCAGTGTCAGCATCCTGAGCAGCCAACTGACCTCCCGCCCAAGCCCGCCACTGCCGACGAGGACCAGACGGTCAAGCAACTCCGGATGTTGGTAAGCGAGCTGCATCGCCACACCGCCTCCGAACGAGTGGCCGACGATGGTGACAGTCGGAACGTCGAGAACCGCAAGCAAGTCGCGGAGACCACTTGCGAAAGCGCCGAGGGAATAGTCGCCGACCGGCTTGGCTGATTCGCCGTGCCCGAGCAAATCGGGGGCAATCACGTCGAACTGCTCGGCGAGCACGGACATAACGGCATCCCAGGTCTTGGAACTCCCCGCGAGCCCATGGATCAACAGGATGGTCTGCGTGTCGTCCGTCGGATGCGTCGGGCCCATCCTTCGGTAGCCGACGGCATGGCCGTGGATCGACACGTGGCGGAGCGGAGATCGCTTCATCTCTCCAGTATCGCCGATGCTTGGTCGAAAGACTGCGGCCTTTCGACCCTCAACTCATGCTCGGCGACTGTCCCGCATCGTGGACCAGTTCCATATTGTGGACCGCGGCCTTTGACATTCTGTTAATGTCGGCAGATTCAACAGAGCCCCGGTTCGCAGGGCGCTCGTGCACAGAAGTGGAACACAGACAAATGGCGCTGGCAAGACGACTTGATCAACTCGGTACAGAAACAGCATTCGCTGTCTCCCAAGCAGCTGCTGATTGGGGCGCCAAGGGCAACCGGATCTACCCGTTTCACCTCGGCGACATCAACCTCGCGACCCCTGGCAACATCGTTGAAGCAATGAACGCGGCAATAGCTGACGGCAAGACCGGCTATTGCCCAGCCGCCGGTATTGCTCCGCTCCGCGAAGCACTCGCCGCGAACATTGGTGGCGACCGAGGCATGTCGCTCACGCCCGACAACATCGTCGTGCAGCCGGGCGGCAAGCCAGTGATCACCAAGTTCATCCAAACGCTGATGAACCCAGGCGATGGTGTGCTCTATCCGAACCCCGGCTATCCGATCTACGAAAGCCAGGTCGAGTACTTCGGCGGCAAACCGTTGCCGTACCGCTACCACGAGACCCCCACGGGCTTCGGGATCGACCTCGAACAAATCCGCGAGCTTGCGGCGTCCGGCGCGAAGGCCATCATCTACAACAACCTGCAGAACCCGCTCGGCTGCGAAAGCAGCCTGGAAGAGATGCAGGCAATTGCCGACATTGCGATCGAACACAACCTGTGGGTGCTGTCTGACGAGGCCTACTTCGAGATGCGGTACTCCGGTACATCCACCTCGATCGCCTCGCTGCCCGGCATGGCCGAGCGCACGGTGATCTTGTACACCTTCTCCAAGAAGTTCGCGATGACCGGTTGGCGGCTCGGCTGTGCAGCTGCGCCAGTCGAAGTTGCTCAGATGATTGCCAAGCTCAATACCAACGACGAAAGCTGCACCACTCACTTCGTGCAAGCCGCTGGCGTCGAAGCCATTGCGAACCCCGAGGGTGCCGCACCGATGCTGGCCGAGCTGCAACGCCGTCGCGATGCCGCAGCCAGTGGCCTCGCGCCGATCGAAGGGATCACGTGCGCCACGCCCGAGTCGACCTTCTATCTCTTTCCCAATGCGACAGCCGCAATGGAGAAAATGGGCTTCACAGACGTGGGCGACTTCGCCACCGCTGCCCTCCAGAACACCGGCGTATCGTTCTGCACCCGCCGCCATTTCGGTCGACCCCAGCCCGGTGAGACGCAGGAGTACATCCGCCTCGCGTACTCCGGCATCTCGGTCGAAGACATCACCGAGGGCCTCGGCAAACTCGCAGCATGGATCAATTCATGAGCGACCCGATCAACACCCCCCGCATCGTCGTCACCGGCCGTATCCCCGACGCTGGCCTCAAGATTCTGCGCGCCATCGACGGTGCTGAGGTGTGGGCCTGGGACGACGACGCGGTGATTCCGACCGACATTCGCAACGAGCAACTCGCCACTGCCGACATCGCTGTCACCTTGCTGACCGACCGTGTCGATGCGGCGTTCCTCGACGCTGCACCGAACCTCAAGATGGTGGCCAATGTTGCGGTCGGCTACAACAACATCGACGTCGCAGCCTGCGCCGCCCGTGGTGTCGTCGTGTCGAATACACCTGGAGTCCTCACCGACGCCACCGCGGACCTCGCAATGGGCCTCCTGCTCATGATCACGCGCCGCCTCGGCGAAGGCGAACGGCTGATCCGATCCGAGGAACCATGGCAATGGGGCATGTTCATGATGCTGGGCACCGGCCTGCAGGGGCGCACGCTCGGCATCGTCGGCATGGGCGGCATCGGTGTCGCCATGGCTCGACGCGCACGAGCATTCGGTATGCGGATCATCTACAACAATCGCAAGAACGTCGACGCTGCGATCGAATCCGAACTCGATGCGACCCTCGTCAGCCTCGACGAGCTGCTGGCCCAGAGCGACGTCGTTTCGCTCAACTGCCCGTACTCCGATGCGACGCACCATCTGATGAATGCCGAGACGCTGGCGCGAATGCAGCCGACTGCATTCCTGATCAACACTGCACGCGGGCCAATCATCGACGAAGCAGCACTCGTTGCTGCGCTGCAGAGCGGGGCCATTGCCGGCGCCGGCCTTGACGTGTTCGAGAACGAACCCACCGTGCACCCTGGCCTACTCCAATGCGACAACGCCGTCCTGGTTCCGCACCTCGGATCAGCGACTGTCGAAACGCGAGGCGCCATGGCAGCCACCGCTGCCAGCAATGTCACCGACGTGGTCGCCGGCACTTCGCCGCGCAACCCTGTCACGCTCTGACGCTCCAGTGACACCCGTTCGGGGTGCGTCGTTGGCATGATGTGACCGTGAGCTTGAACGGGCCAGCGGCGGCACGCCTCTACGACCAGCATGTTGACGCCGTGTATTCCTATGCGGCGCGCCGTGTCGGCAGAGATGCCGCGGTTGGCGTTGTTCAAGACGTTTTTGAACACGCCCTCGGGCAGCAGGCACGGCGTCCGGAAAAGACCAGCAGTGACCTCGGATGGCTGCTCGCGATCACGACCGCATTCCTGCGCCGGCACAGTGAAACCGAACGCGGGCGGCTGCTCAACTGGACGGGCGAACACTCCTCCGGGTCAGGGTCGATGCCACGCGTCACTGATCCGCTCCTCTCGTCAGAAGCCGAGGACGCTGCCGTTGCCAATACGGCAAAGGTCATGGCCGCAGTCGCCGAACTCGAGCCCGAAGACCGTGACCTGCTGTTCCTCGTTGCCTGGGAGGGCTGTTCTTCATCGCTTGTCGCTGCTGCCACAGGCATACCGCAGGGCAACGTCCGGTCGCGGCTCAGCGCAGTGCGCAAAGAACTCCGTCGGCGTGTCGGCGACACCAATACGAATGACGAAACCGATGTCAGCATGGAGCGCCCCACCGAACCGCTCGACGACCGAGCAGAGGACCTGTCGTGAACCCCGTTCAAATTGTCGAGGCTGCGCGGCCCGACGTGGGTCCGATGCATGCCGGCGAACAGCGTCACGTGCGCGAACTGCTCTTCGACGTAGCGATGCGTGCAGAGACCGGGCACAAGCCGATGGAAGTCCGATCGCCGAACACGCGCCGCTCGAATGCGCTTCGCCTCGCCGCACTCGGGATGCTCAGCGCCATCGCTATCGGAGGTCTGGCCTTCTCCGCGTCGCGCGATACCGGCACCTCACTCAACCAGGCGACACCCGACACCAGCCCAGAGCGAACGACGACGGTCACCACCGAGCCAGAGCGAGCCGTCGTCATCGAACCGCCACGCCCGACCACCGCTCCGACGACGACGACAATACCGATCCCCGGATCAGCCGAATCACCGCTCCTCCTCCCGCCTGAACGCACCCGGCTCGACGAGCTGACGGTCACCCCCATGCAGCTCGGCGGTTCGACCCTCATGCTGCGCGCCTCCGACCAGACCACCATCGGGTTGCGTGAAGCAGACGGTCTCGAGCCACCTGCGCCGGAACCGCCGACGACCGACGAAACTGGCGAGACGATTCCCACGATCCCACCGCGCGAGTTCGACGGCTTCACGATGTCGGAACCCGACAAGACAGGGACCTATACGGCCACCATCTCGTGCGGCTCGTTGACGGTCGCAGAAGGTCCAGGGTTCTTGCCCTTCAGATTGGAACTCAACCGGCTCCTGCAGTCGATGTCCGTCACCAATGGGATGATCGACGTCCCCCTTCCTAAAGGATGGCAGCTGATTTCAGAAGGTCCGAGCGTCAATGAGTTCACGTTCGGTCTCCCGGTGACAGTCGGCGGCATCAACATCGTCGTGACCCTCGCGCAGTTCCCGAACGGATCGATTGCCGAGGCGGCATACGGCGACCGGCAGTACGTCCCCGAGACCTTCCGGGGCCAGCCGGCATGGATTCATCGCAGTGTCGACGATCCCGGCGCCTTCGACCTCGTCGGCATGCTCGGCACGACCGCGTTCAGGGTGAGCGCTCGCGACATCGCACTGGTCGAGCTGGAGTTCGTTCTCTCACAGCTGCTGTCCGGTGACGTCGACGAGTGGATCAGGCGGTTCGGCGCCTTGCCGATCGAGACCGACCCGGACATCCGGACCTGTTCGGCGCAGCCGTCGTTCAACGTGTCCTAATCACCGCCAGCTTTCGAACACCGTTGTCTCACGGCGTGAGCAAATAGTCGGTGATCTGCGCGTCTTCAGCACCTGCATCGGCAAAGTTGTCGTCGGTTCGCGCCCGCATGTAATCGCGCCAGCGGAACCCGGCGTACTTCGCATCTCCGCCAAGCCCGGGGATCGGCTCGACCACCGCGTCGCGCGGCGGATTGAAGAAGTACGGGATGCTGTACCGGTCGCTGGCCGTCATCGGGATCACCCGGTGCACCGCTGCCCGGTAGCGATCGTTGGTCCAGACCTGCATGGCATCGGCGAGATTGACGACGATCGTGCCCGGCGTCGGTTCGATGTCGACCCAGGTCCCATCGACGGCCTGCGCTTGCAGCCCACCGGTCATGTCCTGGAGCAGCAGGGTGAGGACGCCCGGGTCGGTGTGGTAGCCGAGCGCCGTCTCGCCGAGGTCGTGGAGACCGGCTCGTTCGCCTTCCGGCACCGGATCACCAACGGGATAGTGATTCAGCCGTACAGAACTCGTCGTGCGGCTGCCGAGGCTGACGGTCGCATCAAGGTCCGATGCCGTCGCGAATGCCAGCGAACGGTGCACCAGTTCGTTGGCACGCACAGCGAGATCGCTGCAGGCGTCGTAGAACTCAACGAGGGTGCCGCGGAATGTGTCGGCGTCAGCAGGCCAACGGTTGTGCTGATCCGTCCGAGGGTCGGCAGGGTCCGTAAAGTCGAACACCTCCTTGCTGTCGCGTTTGCGCTTCGTCAACTCACGATCGAAGTACCCAAGCGGGTTATCAGCGTCGCGCATCACAGCCAGCTTGCGCTCACGATCACCGGCGAAGAACTGCTCGGTGACCGCCCACGTTCGTTCGATCAACTCATCGAGCCCGTGCCCACTCAGCAGGAAGAAGCCGTGATCGATACATGCCTGATCCAGCTCGCTCAACATCGCATCGGTCGGCGCGGAGATATCAACGGTCGGAACCAGATGGTCAGCCATTCGAGAAGTCTCGCAGAGCACGCGTTCAGACCGAGAGGCCAGCGCGTTTCCAAGGCGACCTCGGCGGCAGAGGCGGCTGAAGAACGGCGCTGGCGGGATGCAGAACGCGAGACTTACTGGGTGATCATCCATTGCATTGTCCTCGACAACGGCCAACTCATCGTGACCAACGACTTCGACGGCGCGGTACCGGAAGGCTGGGCGTGGATCGATGTCGAGCGCGAATCTGACGACGAAGAGTCGCCCGCTTGGTTTACCTTGCTCGGCATCGACGAATTGGCCACCCACGATGCCTTCAATGAGTTGGACCATCCGAAGTTCGACGACTTCGGCGACCATGCCTTGTTGGTCTTGCACGGGCTGCGCAGCAATGAGCGAGTCGAGACCTACGAACTCGACTGCTTCATCACCCAGCAAGCCTTGGTCACGGTGCATCGTGGCCAATCCCCTGCCGTCGATGCGATGCGTACCGCTGCAATGTCCCATTCATCCCTCCTGGTCGGTGGGAGCGCAGAAGTCGCAGCGCGGTTGGCAGACGGCGTCACTCGCCGAATTCTTGCAATAGTCGATGCGTTCGACGTACGGGTCGACGCCATGATCGAGCAAGCGCTGCTGGCAGACCGCCAGCTCCTTAATGACGTCGCGGCGGTGCGGAGCGATGTCTCGTCATTACGTCGAATTGTCCACCCTCAGCGTGAGACGCTCGACCTAGTGCGCACAAGCGAGTCCGAGCTGCTGACCGACCTCGCGCGTCGACGATTTTCCGATGTGTTCGATGTGGCGCAGCGCACGGCGTACGGACTTGACACGGCGCGGTCGGCCCTTGCCGAAACCGTCGACGCGTACCGAGCTGCTGAAGCCCGGACGGCGACTGAGGTCTCCAAGGTGCTGACGATCTATGCAGCGGTACTGCTTCCGTTGTCGTTAGTCGTCGGGTTCTTCGGTATGAACCATCCGAATCTCCCGACCATCGGTAGCGACTGGGGCTGGATCGCGGTGGCGGTACTGATGGTGCTGTTCACGATCGGGTCGATCGGAGTGTTTGTCGCGCAGGGTTGGGTCAGCCGGCCATCTGGACGACGTGCAGGGGCCACGCTTGGGCGAGGACTGGCCGAGGCCGCCCGGGCGCCGGTGCACGTCGCAGGCGCAGTGTTCGCAATGTCCACGATGCCCTTGACATCAGCAAAGTCTCGACTCGGCAAACCACTCACACGTGGCAAGACATCCAAATAGACAAGTCAGGTCGAGCGGCAGC
>JBNMOS010000033.1:0-28971 GCA_051275435.1 Ilumatobacter sp. | reverse complement strand
CGCGGAACCGGTCCTGCACGTAGATCGGCAGGTGGACGTACATGTGCGCGAAGTAGAGGAAGAACGGCTGCTCGCGATTGGTCCGGATGAAGTCGACCGCGTGCTCGACATACCGCTCGGTTAAGGCGGCCTGGTCGGGCTGAGCTTCGACGACTTCCTCATCGAGCAAGACGGGCAGAGGCGGCCGGATGAACGGCTCGGTGCAGCCTGCTTGGCGCACGAGCGCGGTGAGGTCGTCGAGGCTCATTGCGTCGGTGCCGTCGGCCTGGCGACCCATGTCGTTGCTATAGGGGATGCCGAAATAGCCGTCGAACCCGTGGTTGGTCGGCAGGAAGTCGGGCTGGTCACCGCAGTGCCACTTGCCGATCAGTTGTGTGGCGTAGCCGGCCGACTTCAGCAGCTTGGCGATCGTGATCTCGTCCGGGTTGAGCCCGACGCCCCAGCCAGGGAACAGCACGCCGCCGAGGCTTCCCGACGCGGCGCCGCCGAACCCGACGCGCGTCGGATAGCTCCCGGTCAACATGGCGGCACGAGACGGCGAACACACCGGCGACGCCATGTAAAAGTCGGTGAAGCGGGTGCCCTCGGCGGCCATCTGATCGAGTGCAGGTGTCTGGTTGACGTCCGAGCCGTAGCAGCCGAGGTCTCCGTACCCCAGGTCGTCGCAGTTGATCAGGATGATGTTGGGCTGGCGGCGCGTGGATTCCATCAGAACCCGAGTGTGTCAATCGGCCGGGGTATGAGGCGAACCGGTGGCACCGATGACGGCTGCGGTGACGCAAACCTCGACGAAGACTTCCGAGCGGGTCGGGTGTGCTTCAGATGAGTCGCGCGGCATGCGCGATGTCTTCAGCCGTCAGGGTGAGCAACGATTCGCGGCCGAGATCTGCGCCGTCGGCGTGGAGGCGAAGTGCCTGGCGGTTAACGGCCTGCTCGAACAGCGTGCGGGCATACCGGCCGTTACCGAAGCCGGGTTGATGGCGTGCTCGTTGGAATGCGCTGACCAGCGCGGTGTGCGCATCAGGGCTGATTTCGTAGTCCGAATCGGCCGCGAGGCGCCGGATGATTTCAACCAGTTCGGCGTCGCCGTAGTCACTGAAGTTGATCTCACGCGAGAAGCGGGATCGGAGGCCAGGATTCGAATCGAGGAAGTGGCGCATCAGATCGGGGTAGCCCGCCACGATCACGACGAGCCGGCTGCGATGGTCTTCCATGCGCTTGATCAGCGTCTCGATCGCCTCGGAACCAAAGTCGATGCTCGCCGGCCCGGGCGGCGAGAGCGCGTAGGCCTCGTCGATGAAGAGCACACCGTCGAGCGCGCGCTTGATTGCGCGGTTGGTCTTGAACGCCGTGTGGCCCACGTACTGGCCCACGAGACGCGCCCGATCGACTTCGATCAGGTGACCCCTCTCGAGGAGACCGAGGGCGCCGAACATCTCGGCAACGAGCCGGGCAACGGTGGTCTTGCCGGTGCCAGGGTTGCCGGTGAAGACCAAGTGGTGGCTGGCCTCCATTTGGGCGAGACCGTGATCGCGTCGTTGCTGCTGAACACTGAGCAGAGCGATGAGGGTGTTGACCTGTTCCTTGACCGAGTCGAGCCCGACGAGTGCGTCGAGGTCGGCGCGAACGTCGTCCGGCGTACGAACGGGCCGGCTCCGGTTGCCGCCGAGGTCGGCGTTCTGATCCGACACTCGCCGCTCGACGTCGCCGATCAACTTGCCGACGCCTTCCTTGGCTTGCCGGATACGGCGGCCGAGCTCGCGTGGTCCACGTGACATGAAGCCCGACGGTAGCGAGCCCTTCGGCTCACGGTGCACTTCGGGTTAGCTGGGCGTCTACGTGGTCCTGGTTGTGGCGTCAGTCGCCGGCTCAGCAGCGTCGTGCGTCGAGCTGTTCAACAGCGTGGCGGCAGCGTTGCCGACATCGTCGATCTTGCCGGTGGCTTCATCGACCGCTGTGTCGGCGACCTGCGAGACACCGTTCGCGATCGACTTACCGAGTGGAGCGGCAGTCCTTTTTATTTCGGAAGCGAGCTGTTTGCGCTGCTTGTCGTTGAGCGCTGCACCGAGGGCAAAACCAGCGAGCAGGCCGAACAGTAAGCCCTTGAGGAATTTCCGTTGAGGAGCGAGCATCAGGCTGCGACCTTGAGCGGAGCGTTCACTTCGGTGCTTTTGCGGCTCGCAGCCCACTTCATGCCGCCGAGTGCGACGAGAATGAGGGCAACGATGCTGAGCGAGACTCGGGGGTGGTTGCGAGCGGTGCGGCCGCCGGCGCGAAGGCCTCTGACGACGAGTCGGCCGCCATGCATGGAGACTTCGCTGGCGGTGCCGACCAAGTCGCCGGCGGAGTCGAAGATTGCGGTTGCGGTGTCACCGAGCACATCAGTCATTTCGCTGATATCGACGGCCTGGACGGTCGATCGAATCGCGTCGAGGGCATCGCCCGGAATTTGGTCTGTCACGGAGATATTCATACAAATGGCCTACCCCTCCGGCCGACATCTCAAACCTGGGGCCGCTGATCAGGCGATGTGCATGATGCAACGTACGTGTTGCTGATCATCAACCACGACGATTTCGACCCGATCCATCACGGCCTCGACGATGAACAGACCGCGGCCAGCCAGTTGCGCCGGATCTGGAACAGCTCTGGGTTCGCTGAGTTCGAGTTCATCGGCACCCGACACGAGCAATTGCCAGTCGGTGGCGGTTCGTTCGAAGGCAATGGTGACTGTGTCACTTGTCGTGTGCTGGATCACGTTCGTGGCCAACTCGCTGACGACCAGTTCGAATGTTTCGGCCACATCGCTGGGTGCGCCGGATTGACGGGCAAGTCGAGCAACGGCGGCTCTGAGATGCCCAAGTTGCGAGACATCGGCATCGACAGTCACGTGGGAGCCACCCAGAGAAGCTGCAGACGTCGTCATCACTGCGAGTCTGCCCGGTCAGGCGTCAGGTAAACCTGCGCGGATGCAGCGAGGAGTAAATCCAGAAGGTCAGGCGGGTTTGGTGATGTGCAGATGGTCGGACAGGCCACTGATCTCGATGATTCGGAAGACCGACTTGCTGGGCCGGTCGATGAGCAGCTTGCGCTCGGCAGCGTCGGCACGCTGGTGTGCCCCGATCAGCACCCGCAGCCCGCTCGAATCCATGAACTGCACGCCGGCCATGTCGATATGCACATCTCCGCTGCCGGGAAGGGGCTCGAGTGCCGCGGCCAGATCAGCGCACGTGTGGGCATCGATCTCGCCGACGACCACAAGGCCACCGTCGGTGATCTCGATGTCGAGGCGGTTGGCAGGTTCGGACATTGCCAAAACGCTAGCTGGGCGTTGCCGACTTCGGCGCAGAAGTGCCCTGCTGTCACCCGAATGGGTGACGAAGCCTCAGGCGCCGTGGCCGTGATTTCTGCAGACGATCGCTGCGGCGTCATCTGTGCGATCTGGATCGGCCACCCGCGAGGCGATCATGTCGACGATGACGTCCACTGACACCTGTTGCTGGTCGCCGCACTGGGCGGTTTCGATCGCCTGGTCCACAGCCCGGCAGAAGTCATCGACGCTGTCATCGATGGTCTCGCCGCGCAGTTCGACGACCCCATCGGTGAATGCCACGAGCACAGCATGGGGCGGGAATGACCGCACGAGTGAGCGATACCCGCCGAGCCCGCTGCCGATGGGAGGGCCGAGGCCTGATTCGACGACCAGGGAACGTGCGCCGAGCTCGGCAATCACCGGGGGAAGGTGGCCGGCCGAGGCCAACTCGATGGTTGCTGCGACCGAGTCGAACACCATCACCAATGCTGTGGCCATCGTGTTCAACGATCGGATGTGGAAGTAGTGGTCGGTCAGCCGAAGACTCTCTGAAGGATCGCCGGTGGCCAGCAAATGGGCTGCGAGGACGTGTCTGACCTGGCCCATCTCGCCCGCGGCACGCACGTCGTGACCGACGACATCGCCAATGACGATTGTCGATCGCTGATCATCGAGTTTGATGACGTCGTACCAGTCGCCGCCAACGTCTTGGGCCTTGCGGCCTGCTTCATACAGCGTAGCGATGTCGAGGCCTTCGACTTCGGGCAGGTTGGCTGGCAGCAGCGAGTGCTGCAACGTCGTTGCGAGCTCTTGGTCGGACTCGGTGTTCACGGAGCGAGCAAACGCGGGCGTGACCGCGTCAATCAATTCGGCAATCAACTCGCGCTCAAGTTCATCCAGTTCATGTGCCTCGCTCCACGCCAGAACCACCGCTGCTGCGGGTCGGTCCCCAGCAGGGATCGGCTCGACGAACAAGCTGCCACAGTCAGCCCGTTCGGCATTGGCGACAAGGTCGGGCCAGGGAGCGAACTCGGACCGGTCAACGAGTTCGCAGCCAGCCCGATCGCCACGGAGCACGTCAGTGATCGGCACGAGTGTCGACAACGGCACGCTGGTCCAATCCTCGACGATGCCGGAGGGAACCTCGGCACTGTGCACGATCTTGACGATCTCATCGTCCTCGACGAACGCGACCATGACCCAGCGGCATTCGAAGATCGTGCTGGCGCCTGCAACCAGCACTTCGGCGACGCCCTCCCGAGTCACCTGGCCGCTGGTCTCGGCCCCAAGGCGATTGATGTCGAGTCGGTGTTCGCGTGCCCGACGCTCACGGCCGAGCTGTGCGCGGAGTGCAGCAGTTTCGAGTCGGAGTTCGTCCTCGATGTCGGAGAGCACACCGCACCATAGTCGGCCAAAGAACTCACGACCCAGGCTCGGTGGTGGTGGTGCTCGGTGGTGGCGGCGCGCGGAGGACTACCGGCTACTGGTCGGCGTAGAGCTCACGCATCTGCTCGAATGACTGTTTCAGTAGCCGGCTCACGTGCATCTGTGAGACGCCGACTTCTTCTGCTATCTCGGTTTGCGACTTGTCCTCGTAGAAACGCAGCTCGATGATTCGGCGCTGCCGCTCGGACAGTCCGACGACGAGCTGCTGAATGATGTGGGCGTTCTCGGCATCTTCGTACGACCGGTCTACGGTGGCCAGGCGAGCCTGTCGATCGAAGGACGTGCCGTCGTCGGCCCCTCGGTCGATCGTGTCAACGGAGCTCGCAGCGCTCGCAGCCAGCCCGCGCAGGACGTCGTCACGCTCGACCTGGAGGTAGGCGGCGAGTTGGTCGACGGTGGGTGATGAGCCGGTGCGTTGTTCGAGGTCGCGCGCGGCATTGCGGACGAGGAGGTGTAACTCTTTTGCCCGCCGAGGCACCTTGATCGTCCACGAAGCGTCTCGGAAATGGCGCTTCAATTCGCCTTCGATAGTGCGGCCGGCGAACGAGGAAAAGGCGACTCCGTACTCGGGGTCGAAGCGATCGACCGACTTGACAAGGCCAATCATCGCCACCTGGCGGAGATCGTCGTCGCGTCGGCTTGCGTGGGCGAAGCGCTGAGAAATATGTGTCGCGAGCCCCATATGTCGCTCGACGATCTGGTTGCGCAGTGAACGCCGTTTGGTCCGCGCGAATTCGCGGAAGATCTCAAGATCATCGAGGTCGACCGAGTGCTGGTCGGTGCTCATTTCAGGTCGCAAGTTCGCTGGAGCGCTTGAGGAGCATGATCCCATCAGCGTTAACGGTGTAGTCGTCGACCACTGAGGAGAGGATGGCCCGGGCGAGAGCATCGAGTTCGAGGCTGAGGTCGTCGCCGTCGTGTGTCAGGTGTACCCGGATCGTTCCGGCCTCGGACCAGTAACGAACGAGAGCCCGACCAGAGCCGGTGTCAGCGTCGTCGATGAGAATGGTGAAAATCTCGGAGACTGCCAACTTGAGGTCGTCGATCTCGTCGATGGTGAGGCCGTTGTCGGATCCGAGCGAGGCAACAATCACACGCAGCGTCGCGCCATGTTCGGACCGGAGAGGCACGCCGATTTCGATTGCTTCGTCAGCCGACGGTGGCGACTCGGTGAGGTCGGTCATAGCCCAACACCGTACTTGGCCGAGTCGTTCACGACGATCGCAGGGCAGTAACCAACTGGGCCTTCGACATCGTCGAGCGTCCGTCGATGTCTGCTGCCTGGGCTCGTTCGTACAGCTCGTCCTTCGACAGGTCGGTGAGCGATGCGGGGTTGATCGTCTTGGGGTCGACTGATTTCGCGGCGTCGTCGAGAAGGCCGACAGTTTCGTCTTCGATGGTGCCAATCACCGCGGCGGTCTGGGCCTTGGCCTGACCGGTTGCCTCGGACGCATTGTTCTTGAGGGTGTTGATCGAGCGGCCTGCGGCCGAGCGGGCCTGGCCTGCAGCGGTGCGCACGGCTGTGCCGACCTGCGACCCGATGGTTTCGAAGCGAGGGCTCACCTTGTCGTATGCGGAGGTGGCGATTGCCGTGGCCCGACGAGTTGCAGCCCGGCCGAACGAAAGTGCAGCGGACGGAACGCGGGGGAGCGAAGTCTCCAGATCGTCGAGGCGTGTCGTCAGCTTCTCGCTGGTTCCGGCCAGGTGTTCAGTCAGGTCGTCGGTGGTCTCGATGTTGATGGTGGAGGTCATGAGAGAGCAATACCCGAGCGCGCAGCGTCCAAACGCATCTGCGACATGACGGTTGCCACATCGGCAGTGTGTTTTCGGGTCGTCCTTGGCGGGAATTTCCTCGACGTTCAACAACATCCCCATCACAAGGAGCAGTACATGAGTGGAGAATCCGACAAGATCAGCGGCCGCATCAAGCAGGCCGCAGGAGACCTCACGGACAACGCAGACCTGAAAATCTTTGTGGCCACTTTTCGACGAGAGCCCATTTCGTCGAGAAGTGGGCCACGATCGCGACTGAGCGGATGCTCGCTCCGATGAAGCCCAAGTTTCATCGAGCAGGTTTCATTTGGGCAGGTTCAATCTGGGCGGGGCGCGGGTATCGCATCACCATGGCATTTATTCTCTGGCTACTCTCTGTAATTCTCGTGGTTTCTGGCATCGTCGCCCTGTTCCGCAAGGAGATGATCTACGGCATCGTTTTGATCGTCGTCGGGTTCCTGGTGGGCCCGGGCGGTGTTTCGCTCTTCACCTGATGCTCTTGACCTGATGTCGACTCTCTGGTCGCAGCCCGTCACCGCGTCCCTACTCGAACGAGGCCACGACCCAGTTGTCCTGCTTGCCATCGATTCAGCGAATAGAGGCCTCGAGCCCGGCCCGGGGTTGCGGGTCGGAGTCGCTGTTTGATCAGGCTGCAGTGATGACAGGGAGCGTCGGCTGGTCACTGCCGCCGGCTGGCTCCACTGTTACGCCGAGAATGAAATCTGAGGGATCGACGTCGGTGAAGACCTGTTCGACATCTCCGTCATCATTCGGCTGAAAGATGCCGACAGGGGTAGCACCGCCGGCATCGATGAGCCACAACTGGTACGTCTCGGCATCGGTCAGCACAGGAATGTCTGTGCCAGCGAGGACGAACGCCTGAGCACTCGGTGACCACACGGCGTCCAAGGTGCCATCGAGTTTGCCAACGAAGGGCCGACGCTGGGCATCGCTCGCCTCGGCAACGGCATCGAACTGGTTCTGGCCAGAATCTCGAGTGGATGCGACGATGCCACCGACGAGCAGTATGGCGACGGCAGCAGCGGCTGCGAGTGGCTGCCAGCGACGACTGCGAGCCGAACTGATCGGCACGACCTGCGGCGACGCCACGAGCGTCGGAGATGCGGGGCCCGCATTGGTTGCTGCGGGGCCCGCATCCTGGGCAACGCTTTTGATGGCAGCCATCACCGACTGCTTCACAGCTGCCGGCGGAACTATCGCGGCAATGCTCTGCAATCGTGCTGCGACCGCAAGATCCGCAGCGAGCTCGTCGGCGAGTTCGCTATCCGCTGCGAGGGCGCGATCGAGTCCATCGTTCTCCGCTTCACTCAGCTCGCCAAGTGCAGCCAGGACGAGGAGTTCATCGATTCGGTCGTTGATGTCGTCACTCATGAAGCTCTCCAAGCTCTTCAAGCAGTCCGCGCAGTCGTTTGAGCCCACCGCGGGCCCGGCCTTTGACCGTGCCGAGCGGGAGGCCGAGTTGTTCGGCGATGGCACCGTGTGTCAATCCGTCGATGAACGCCAGCGTAATCACCTCTCGCTGGTCCTCTGGCAGAGTGGCGAGTGCACGCCGCACTCGTTCGTCGTCGATCGAGGTGACGACTTCGTCTTCGAGAACGCCCGGCTCATCATTGCGTTGGCGCTGCAACGATTCGATTCGATTGCGTTGCGACTGCTCTCGACGCACCCGGTCGATCGCCCGGCGTCGGGCGATCGTGATAGCGAATGTGACGGCCGTCGCCCGGCTCCTGTCGTAATTGGCTGCGGTCTTCCACAGCTCGACGAAGACCTCCTGCAGCACTTCTTCGGACATCGCAGGATCGCGCAAGACTCGGCGGACAGCGGCGAAGACCTTCGGTGACAGCGCGTCGTACAGTTCACTGAAGGCGGACTGATCACCAGCTCCGACACGTTCGAGCAACGCGCTCGTATCGATAGAAACGTCCACCAAGAGTTCACGATGCCACGGGTGCGGGCCGTTGACGACTGTGTCGAGCGAATAGGACCGTGGACGACAGTTACGAGCATCCGAGGAGCTCCGCGAAAGTCACTGCGCGGATAGACGTAACGGCGAGCGCTTCGCTCGGCGTTGTCCAGCCAGGGATGTCGAGCCGGACGGGGCCACCGTCGATGCGGCGAAGTGCCGATTGAGACGTCCCAAGCAGCAACTGGGCGCTCTCGAACTCGAGGGCATCACGGATCGGAACGGCAAACGAACGACCGTGAAGGTCCTCCACGACCAGAATTTCGGCGCTGATGACCAGGCGGACAGCAGACATGAGATCGCGAAGTGGGAGACCAAAAGTGCCATTGGGTCCGAACGTGGCCAGTCCAACGAGGTCGGAGTACCGCAGCGTGCGGGGGGTATCCACGAGGCCGGTAACGGTCAATGAGTAGTCAGGGTCGAGAAATCGAGACGTCGCCGAGTACAGCGACCCGTGGGACGGCCAGTCAGCGGTCTGCTCGTACGCGCCTGCTGCCCTCGGGTCGGCCGGACAGACAACGGTGGTCCGAATTCCAGTGCGCCGCGTCGACCTCATGTAGGTAGTTCGTCCACCGAGGACGTTTGGATCACCGCACCTTCAGCGCGGGTGCCGTGTGGAACGCCGGGTCAGATGACTGGAACTTCGACGTGGCGTCCGAATTCGGCTTCCATCGTGCCCATGACTTCGCCGAGCGTCGCGTACGACTTCACGGCGTCGATGAGCGCAGGCATCAGGTTGACCTCAGGGTCTGCGGCGTCGGCGCGGACACGTTCCAATGATGCGTCGACCGTTGCTTGGTCGCGATCTTGACGCACTTGGCTGAGTCGCGTGCGCTGCTTGGTCTCGTCTTCGTTCGAGATGCGAAGCAGGTCGATCTGGGCGTCGTCATTGCCTTCGCGGAACGCGTTGACGCCGACGCGGATGTGATCGCCGGCGTTCAGTCGCCGCTCAAGTTCATATGCGGAGTCGGCAATGCGACCCTGGAACCAGTTCTCTTCGATGCCCTGAATAGCGCCTTCGAGCATCGACCCATTGCCGAGTTCGTCGAGATAGGCAAACAGCTCCTCGGCCTGACGTTCCATTTCATCGGTCAGCGCTTCGACGAAGTAGCTGCCGCCGAGCGGATCGGCAACGCTGGCGACGTTGGTCTCATGAGCAATGACCTGCTGGGTGCGGAGCGCGATGCGTGCGGCCTTCTCGGTAGGGAGCGCCATTGCCTCGTCCATTGAGTTGGTGTGCAACGACTGACTGCCGCCGAGAACGCCGGCGAGGGCTTCGATCGCGGTGCGGACGATATTGACCTCGGGCTGCTGCGCGGTGAGCGACACGCCGGCGGTCTGCGTGTGGAAGCGGAGCTGCATCGAGCGTTCGTTCTCAGCGCCATACCGCTCTTTCATCCAGCGTGCCCAGATGCGGCGGGCGGCCCGATACTTCGCGATCTCCTCGAAGAAGTCGATGTGGGCGTTGAAGAAGAAGCTGAGTCGTGGAGCGAATGCGTCGACGTCGAGCCCTGCTTGCATCGCCAACTCGACGTAGGCAAACCCGTTGGCGAGGGTGAATGCGAGCTCTTCGGCCGCAGTCGATCCGGCCTCGCGGATGTGGTAGCCGGAGATCGAGATGGAGTGCCAACGGGGCATCTCGGCGGCCGTGAAGTCGATCGTGTCGCGGACGAGGCGCATCGACTGGCGAGGCGGGAACACGTACTCTTTCTGCGCCTGGTATTCCTTCAAGATGTCGTTCTGGAGGGTGCCGCCGAGCTGGGCCCTCGGGATGCCGGCCTGCTCGGCCTGCGCGATGAACATGGCGAAGATCACGGCCGCTGGCGAGTTGATCGTCATCGACGTGGTGATCTGGCCGAGGTCGATCCCGGCGTAGAGGTCGGACATGTCGGCGAGCGTGTCGATGGCGACGCCGCAGCGGCCGACCTCGCCGATTGACATGTCGTGATCGGAATCGAGGCCGAGGAGCGTCGGCATGTCGAATGCCGTTGACAGACCGGTGCCACCGGAGTTAATGATTTCCTTGAAACGCCCGTTCGTATCGTCGGCGGTACCGAACCCAGCAAACATGCGCATTGTCCAGAGCTTCGACCGGTACATGGACGCGTACGGACCGCGGGTATATGGGTACTGGCCGGGGAACTCGCCGTCGTCCGGGCCATACACGGGTTCCAGTGGGATGCCCGACATTGTGGCGTGGGTGCCAGGTGTCAGTTTCGAGGCGCCAAAGGCCTCTTCCCACTGCTCCCGATTCGAGGGTTCTTGCGATGCGGCCATTCCGGCAACGCTAGGCCAGTTGTGGCCCGCTCACCGAGCCGGATCGCTGATGTGCGTCAGTTGGTCAGCTGGCGGGGGTTTTGTGTCCGGTGCCGTTGGCTGTCGTGACACGCGATCGACCCGCTCGCCTCTGCGACTGGTGAGCTGGCATGCTCGGAACCGCATGGCTCCCAACTCAACGCAGCAGACCGAGCATCACGCCGCGATCATCGAGGGCGTCGACCGGGTCTGTTCCGACTTCGGCGACGAGTACTGGTCGGCCAAAGACCAGGCGCACGAGTTTCCCTGGGACTTCTACGACGCCATGGCGGCCGGGGGCTGGGTTGGCATCGCTATTCCCGAGCAGTACGGCGGCGGCGGGCAGGGCATTGCTGAGGGCGCGCTCGTTCTCAACCGTGTTGCGGCATCCGGCGCGGCGATGAACGGTTCGACGGCCATCCACCTCACGATGTTCGGCCTGGCCCCCGTCATAAAATTCGGCAACGAGCAGCTCAAGAACACCTTTCTGCCGCGCGCCGCCGCCGGCGACCTCCACGTCGCGTTTGGTGTGACCGAACCCGATGCCGGGACCGACACCAGCCGGATCTCGACCAGAGCAATTGACGACGGGACGGGCGGCTTCATCATCTCAGGTCGCAAGATCTGGACATCGAAGGCACTCGAATCGGAGGTCTGCCTGCTCCTTGCTCGGACTGACGGTGAGCCGGGTGAAGGCTTTGGTGGATTGTCGCTGTTCCTTGTCGACCTGGACCCGAAGTACTGCGATATTGCGCCGATTCCCAAGCTCGGTCGCAACGCCGTCGCATCATGTGAAGTCGCCTACGACGAGCTGCCGGTTGCAGGATGGCGAATGGTCGGCGAGCGCGGGCGCGGCTTCCAGCACATCTTGCACGGGCTCAACGCCGAGCGAATTCTGCTCGCCTCGATGGCCTGTGGCATCGGCGAGGTTGCCCTCCAGCGGGCGATCAGCTACGCCAAGGAGCGTGAGGTGTTCGGTCGACCGATCGGCAAAAACCAGGCGATCTCGCATCCGCTCGCCAAGGCACACATGGAACTGCAAGCGGCGTACACGATGATGGCAGCCGCAGCCGAACGATATGACGCTGGCCTTGAGTGCGGCGAGCAGGCGAACACGGCCAAGTACCTGGCGGCTGAGGCGTCGTATTTCGCTGCTGACCAAGCAGTTCAGACGCACGGGGGTCTTGGCTATGCCGTGGAGTATCAGGTCGAGCGGTACTGGCGTGAAGCCCGGCTGCAGCGGCTCGCACCGGTGAGTCAGGAGATGACCCTGAACTACATCGCGCAGAACGTGCTGGGCCTGCCGAAGTCGTACTGAATATCCACTCTTAACCCAAGCGGAAGTGGAAATTTCAGCAGACGGCGCGGACGTACGGGTACGGGTTGACGGCTCGTCCGCCGCCTGGGTGTACTTCGAAGTGCAGATGGGGCGTGCCGGCGTTGCCTGTTTGACCGTTACGGCCGATCTGTTGGCCTCGCGACACCGACCCGCTGCTGCCCACATAGCTACTGAGGTGGGCGTAGTAGTACTTCGTTCCGCTGTTCCCAGTGAGCCAGGCAGCGTTGCCGCCGAGACGGTTGCTGGAGAATCGAACGATGCCTGCCTCGGCAGCGATGATCGGCACACCCGGCGATGCGATCATGTCGACACCCTGGTGGCTCCGACCGCCCGAGCGTGGTGCGCCCCAGGTGTCGGCGAACCCGTAGTTGCCACCAATTGGACAGACCATGCCGCTCCCGGCATTGGATGGTGGAGGGGTTGCTGTTGCGCCGCCACCTGAGCCGCTGGTGGTGGACCCGCCACCGGAGCCTGCGACCGTCGCGTTCGCAGCGGCGGCCGCTGCCGCGGCGCGCTGTTCGGCGGCAGCCCGGTCGGCAGCAGTTTTTGCAGCAGCTGCGTCTTGGCGCGCGCGTTCTTCGCGCTGACGTTGCAGCTCGTGCTCGATTGCATCGTCAATCACGCGTTGTGATTCGACCTCTTGGAGCTGGACGATCTGGGCCTCAGCCTGCTGCTCCAACTGGGTGAAGTTCTGTTGCGCTGCGGTTTGCTGTGCCTTCTGCTGTTCGAGCTTCGCACGAGTTGCCTCAACGTCGACGACGACGGCAGCAAAATCATCGAGTTCGACGTTCGCGGTCTCGATTGTCACGGCGGCGAGCACGTCAGCAGTCAGCTTGTTGGTCGCATCGGAAAGATCGCCGAGGAGCAGAAAGCTCGATCCGCCCGACTGGGTGAACCGCCGTATCGCCGACGCCTCAAGCGACGTCTGCATCTCGTTGGCTTCTTGTTCGACCGCTGCGAGCTCAGCTTCGGTTTGGGCGATCTCGATGGTCAGCGTGTCGATCGCCGACTCCGCATCGAACATGGCTTGGGCAGCGGCATTTGCCCGGTCACGGGCTGCCTGGATCTCGCGGGCTGCTTGCTTGGCCTCTTCGGTGCCATGATCAGCTCCGACGGTCCCGCCGCCAACGGTGGCGAGACCGAGTGCTACCGCGATGATCACCGAAGCAGCCCGGGGCAGCGAACGAGCGCGCCGGCGCGGGAGTTGGTGGGAAGTTGCCGGGGACACGGCTACTGACGGTAGTTCCCAAAGAGCGCCGGATGGGGGCGGTGCGCAGTTCCATCCGGTTTTTGTTGGGCGCCTCATCAAAGCCAGTGATTGACGGTTTCCGACACCCGCTCGGCAACACGCTGCAGCATGCCTCGGTCAGCCCACTGTGTCGGATCGAGGAGGATCGTGTTTTCGAGGTCTTCGTCGAGGTGTTGGTCGAGCACCTGTACGACAGCGGGGTCGAAGATGACGATATTCGCTTCGTCGTCGTGACGCAGCGAGCGCTGGTTGAAGTTCGCCGATCCAACCGACGCAACGGTGCCGTCTACCGTCATGACCTTGGCGTGCATCATCGACACCTCGTAGGTGCGAATCACGACACCGGCATCTAGGAGGCGTTGGTACGACGCCTCACCGGCGATCTGGATGAAACGTTTGTCGGCGTGCTTGCCCGGCAGCATGATCTCGACGGAGACGCCTCGATTGACCGCGTTGATGAGCTCTTGCGACAGCTGCACGCCGGGGTTGAAATAGGCCGACGCAATCCTGATGCGGTGCTGCGCACAGGCGATCAGAGTGATCATCAGCCGCCAGATGTCGTTCGACCCGTTTTCTGCGGCAGCTTGGACGACCACACAGGTGGAATCACCGGTTGGCGTCATGTCGATCAGCGGTTCGGACATTGGGTCGAAGCCGCTGTGATTGTGGTCGGCCCAATTGTCGATGAAGCCAGCGAGCAGGCCGGCGACGGCGGGGCCCCGGACACGAAGATGTGTGTCGCGGTACTCGTTCTCGTTCCGAGCGTTGCCCGACCATTCGTCGGCGATGCCCACACCGCCGATGAAACCGGCGTTGCCGTCGAGGACAAGGATCTTGCGATGGGTGCGGTTGTTCGCTCCGTTGAGCTGCGGGATCTTCTCGTCAGTGAACGGTCGGAACCAGCGAACGTCGCAACCGGCCCCTTTCATCACTGACACGAGGCCGTCGTCGAGCTTTCGTTCGGCGAGCGCGTCGATCAGTACACGGACACGGCAACCACGATTGGCTGCGCCGGCGAGCGCACGAGCAAAACGGTCGGCAATGTGGCCGGTCCAAAAGACGAACGTGACAATGTCGACCGTTCGCTCGGCGTTGTTGATCCCATCGAGCATCGCCGCGAAAATTTCGTCGCCGTTGCGCAGCACGTCGATCGAGTTGCCCTCGGTGGCATGGAGGCCAAGGAGCGAGTGCACGCGATCGACCCATTCGCGAGTTGTCGATACTTCATCTGGCCCGGGAGTGCCGCCCGCTTGCGACACCACCATCAAACGACAGCGCCCAGCCAGCTACCGATCACCCAGGTGACGGCGCAGGCAGCCACGGCCCAGCCGACCTGTCGGCCTGCCGTGCGCAGCATCGAGCGTTCGGTGAATCGAGCGAGCACGGCGCCAACGGTGGTGGCTGCGATCAGGCCGAGGACGGACGATGCGATGACCGCTGCGTTGCCCTCGCTGAAGAACCAGGGGAAGAGCGGGATCATTGCGCCGATGGCGAACGCGAAGAACGAGCTCAACGCGGCGGCGACCGGGTTGCCGGTCTCGTCGGGGTCGACGCCCAGTTCTTCACGAGCGTGCACGTCGAGGGCAATGTCAGGGTCTCGGTGGACCTGCTCGGCCATGCGCTTCGCCGTTTCGGCGTCAGCACCGCGCTGCCGATAGATGGCCGCGAGCTCGCGGGTCTCCGTCTCGGGCTGCTTGGCGATGGATCGCTTCTCGATTGCGAGTTCGCGTTCAACCAGTTCGGCTTGAGCTTTCATCGACACGTACTCGCCGGCGGCCATCGATGCCGAGCCAGCGAGCAAGCCGGCAACGCCTGCAACGAGCACGCTCTCGCGTGTCGATGCTGCGGCAGCCACACCCAAAATCAGCGCCACATTGGAGACCAGGCCGTCGCTGACGCCGAACACGGCAGCGCGCACGGTGCCGCCCGTGACATCACGATGACGGTGAACCATATGGCTGTGCCCGTGGGCATGGTCGTCGTCGTGGTCGTGGCCTTCCTCGTGATCGGGATCACGATCTGAAGGATCCGTTGAAGAGTGGTCGGTGACCTGCTCGCTCATGGGTGCCAAGGTACTGCGAAATCGGCCGGTCGTGTCACGCTCCGGTCTGACCAAAATGTGACAGGCAACCAAGCTGGGTTCGTAGTGTCTGGCGGATGCGTGAACGTCAGTGGGTCCCAGCTGCCCTCAACCCGCGGCGAACCTGATGAACCGCGGGCCGAACGCGTCGGACGCGATTGTCAGTCGCGGTTGCGGTGGAGGCGATCAGAACCGGCGTCGATGCCGGGGAGCTGTGCCTCAAACTGGCCGGTGTGTTGCGCAGCCAGACCGGTGACGATTGCTTCCACCTCTGCCCAGTTGACAGCTCGCAATCCGTCGATGTCGCGGTTGTACGGCTGCTCGAAGGCGATCACGGTGTTGCCAGCTGCACGCAGCTGCTCGATGTTGTGTGGAGCGTCGTCGATGTAGGCGTCTGCTTCGACCTGTGGCTTCTTGCCGAGGAAGCAGAGGTCGCGGTACGGGATGCGATGTGTGTCGAGCCAGTTGGCCGTGTCGGCAATCGTCTTGGCATGGCCCCAGTGTGTGTAGAGCCGGTGTGTGATGATGCGGATCCAGACACCGGCATCACTCAGGCGCCACAGTGCTTCGGCGGCGCCATCGATGACCCGCATCGTGGCGAACATGTCGTGTTCCATCACTGCGATGCGATGGAAGTGGGCGTACTCGTCGGGTTCGAGGCCCCACTCGCCGAAGTCCCACGAACGCTCGAGTGGCATGGTCTCTGGGTCGACGCCGCGGAGGTCGGCCATGATCTCGCGAAAGCGGAAGGTGTGGTCTGCGACGACACCGTCGAGGTCGACGCCGAGAATGAACTCAGCTGGTTGTCCGGAGTCGGCCATCGATCAGATACCCATCGACATCGAGCCGACGTGGAGTGATGCCTCTTGATCAACGTCAAGCATCGTCTTCTTGCCGCTCACGATGCGGCGCCGTACAGCGCCGGAGATCGTGTCGACACAGATCGTGCCGAGCACGACGATGATCAGACCGAGCCCGGCAGTGCCGAAGTCCTTGAACTTCAGAGCCTCGGCGAGGTCGGAACCGATGCCGCCGGCACCCACGAGACCCAGCACGGCGGAGGCGCGGATGTTGACCTCGAAGCGATAGAGCAGAAATGATGTGATTTCTGGCGTCACTTGGGGCAGTACGCCCCAGCGAAGACGCTGGAGGCGAGACGCCCCGACGGCGTCGGCCGCTTCAAGCGGGCCCTTGTTGATGCCTTCGATGATCTCGTAGAAGAGCTTGCCGAGGGTGCCGATCGATCCGACACCGATCGCAAGAACGCCTGCCATCGGCCGCAGACCAAAGATCGGAATGAACGCCAACGCCAGAATGATTTCGGGGATGGCACGCAGCAGGTTGAACACCTGGCGTGTCATCCACGCAACAGGTTTGCCGACGAGATTTTCGGCCGCGAGGAACGACAGTGGCACGGCGAAGATCGCGGCGATGATCGTGCCGAGCCACGCAATGGCGATCGACTCCCACATTGCGCTGAGCAACTCTGGAATCTTGCTGACCTCCATGCTGCTGAACATGACGCGGCCGAGCGTCCACATGTCGGCGGGGGCTTCGAGGAGGCGCGACCATTTTGCGTCGAGGCCCGTTGCTGACCACCACACAAGCGTGACGGCGAGGGCGGTCGAGACCCAGCGGAACGTCGCCAGCGGCTTCTTGGGGAGCTCGACACCATCAGGAGGCGTCGGCATCAGGTTGACGCGCAACTTCGAGTCGGTCATCAGATGAGCCTCCGACGGAGGGTGACGGAGATGCGCTCGACGATGAACACGACAAGAAAGAACATCACGACGAGGCCCCACAACTTCTCCCAGTCCCCACGACCACGGAAGAATTCGATCCGGGCACCAATGCCGCCGGCACCGACGAGGCCGAGTACCGCCGACGCACGCAGGTTGAGTTCGAAGTTGTAGAGCACGAACGACGTATACGAGGGCAAAATCTGCGGCACGACTGCGGTTCGCAGCATTTGGGTGAGGCCGGCACCCGACGCGTTGGCCGCCTCGATCGGGCCCATGTCGATGCCGTCGAGAGTGTCGGACGTGAGCTTGGTGGTGACGGCAATCGAAAAGAAGAAGAGCGCCAGCAGACCGCTGAGCGCGCCGATGCCCACCGCTGTGACGAAGAGCAGTGCCCACAACAGGTCGGGAATCGAGCGGATGACGTTGTTGAAGCTGCGCACGAGCGTCCGTAGAGCGCGATTCGGGTTACCGAAGGTGGTCGACCAGAGCGCGAGGGGCAAGGCAACGGTTGCTCCGGTGGCAGTGCCGAGCACCGCAAGCTGCAAGGTCTCGATGAACGCCGACCGCGACCGCCGTGACCAAATTTGACCCCAGTCAGGGTTGAGTAACCCTTCGACGACGGAGTTCTTCCGCCCGAAGTTGGAGATGATCTCGCTGAGCGAAAACCCAACGCTGATGGCGGTGATGATCGTGAGCACGATCGCACCGATCGCGGTCCCGATGGCAAACATCGAGACACCTGGTTTTGCCGGGAGTGTCGGAGCGGGCGCGCTGGCGGCGCCGTCGTCAAGGGTGGTCATCGGCGGCGTCAGAGCGCGGCTTGCTTGGCCATTGTGTCGTCAGCGGTGAGGCTGCGTCCGTAGATGCTTTCGAACACGGCCTCATCGCATTCGCTGCCGGGGCCGTCGAACACGAGGACGCCGTCACGCAGGCCGATGATGCGGTCGGCGTAGGCGGTGGCGAGGTCGAGGAAGTGGAGGTTGACGATCGTGGTGATGCCAAGCTCGCGGCTGATCTGCTGCAGGTAGCGCATCACGACGTGGCTGGTCGGCGGGTCGAGTGAGGCAACCGGCTCGTCGGCAAGGATGATCGACGGTTCCTGTGCGAGTGCTCGGGCAATGCCAACGCGCTGGCGTTGGCCGCCAGACAGGTCCGAAGCGCGGGTGTACGTCTTTTCGATGATCTCGACACGTGCGAGTGCACGGGCGGCGATGTCGATGTCGGCCTGCGGATACTTGCCGATCAAGGTGCGCCAAGTGGGCACCTCGTGGAGTCGGCCCATCAGGACGTTCTTTAACACGGTGGTGCGATCGACGAGATTGAAACCCTGGAAGATCATTCCGACATCGGAGCGCAGCTCGCGCAGGCCGGCGCGATTGAGCGAATGGACGTCGTTGCCGTTGACGTTCAGTTCACCGGAGGTGAGCGGGACCAAGCCGTTCACGGCTCGGATCAGCGTCGACTTGCCTGCGCCGGAGAGGCCGACGATGACGACAAACTCGCCGTCATCGATTTCGAGGTCGAGGTCTTTCATCGCCGACACCCCGTTGGGATACGTGACGTTGGCTTTGGTGAAGCGAATCATGTGTGACGAGACCTGGACGTTTGGATTGCGGACGGGCTGATCATGCCAGAGTTTCAGTTGGGGTCAGACCCCAACTGAAACTCTGGCGGGTCAGATCACTCGAGTACGTCGCCGAGCTTGATTTCGAGCTCACGGATCACGTCGAAGTCTGCGGAGTCGACTGGCACGAGGCCATCGATTTCGTAGAGCTCGTCGAGGACGGTGGCGCCCTCTTCGGTGGCCGCGATGTCAACGAACGCAGCCGTGATGGCCGCGACGAGGGAGTCGGGAAGGTCACCGGCAACGGCGAAGCCGTCGTTCGGGATCGGGCCGGACCAACCGAAGACAACGACCTTTTGGCCGACGTCGGGGCTGGTCTCTTCGATCGTGCCGCGAGCGTCGTTGAAGGACACCCCAACTGTGGCATCGCCGTCGTAGACAGCCTGGACCGAGCCGTCGTGGCCACCAGCGAACAGGCCGTTGATGTCATCGATGGGGTCGATGCCAGCGTCGACGAGCTGGAGCGCTGGGATGGCGTAGCCGGAGGTTGAACCCTGGTCGACGAACGACACAGTCTGGCCAGCAAGCAGTGCCAACTTGTCGGCACCGATCGGGCCGTCAGCTGAGCTTTCGGCATCGAGGACGCCGTTGCAGAACAGGAAGCCGTCTTCGTCGGCAACAGGTGTGTCATCGCAATAGGTGTCGGGGTCGTTGGTGAACCACTGCGTCACGTAGAGCAGCGAACCAAAACGCTCCGCCTGCAGAATCAGCTCAGCGCCAGCCTGCTCTTCGGCTTGCACCATTTGGCGCGGTCCGAGACCGCCGGCAATCTGGGCCTGGCCCGACTCGAGGGCGACGATGACGCCCGAGTAGTCGGTCGGCACGAGTGCTTCGACTTCGATGCCGAGACGCTCACCGAGCATGTCGGCAAGGGGCTGCGCGGTTTCGATGAGGCCACCGGTCTCCTGGCTCGGGGTGAGCGTGAAGACGAGCTTCTCAGGCCAACCTTCTCGGTCGACGTCGTCGGCAGGTGCTTCTGTGTCGGCGGGAGCTTCGGTTGCGGCAGGAGCCTCGGTCTCGACGGGTGCTTCTGTGTCGGCTGGTGCTTCGGTCTCGATGGGTGCATCGGTCGAGGTGGCTGCGTCATCGTCGCTACCGCATGCTGCGAGCACCAGAGAGGTGGCTGCTGCGAGGGCGACGAATGAACGCTTCGTTAGGGATCGTTTCATGTTCACGTCTTTCCGGTTTGGTGGTACATCGATAGATGTCGATGCTTGGTGGCGTTTTCTCCCCCTGGCTGCGATGTGCGGTCTGACGTCATCGCTGCAGGATGATCGAGAGGGTACGTCAGTGAGATGCTCCCGTCACGTGCCGATGTGACGCCTCAGTAACGACTGAGTGAAACTCCGGCCAACTGGTGACGTCAACGGTGCCCACAACCGGATCGTTCCATGGACGGACGAACCGGCAGATGACGGCGTCGGGATGGTGCTCGGCCAACTCGGCCAGGACGTGCGGTGCGTCATCGAGATACACATCGCATTCGACCTCCGCTTTCTGAAAGGTGAGGTGAACTTCTCGTGTCGGGATTGCGTTGTCGGCAAGCCAGTGCATCGTCTCGTGAATGGCCCAGTCGGGCTTGGTCGACACGATCACGATGTGATGGCCATCGGCGCTCAACGTAGTGAGGGTTTCCAAGGCGTCTGGCAGTAGTGCGAGATGGCGAAAGATCGATGGTCGATGTTCGTTGCCGCGAGCCCACTCCCAGAACGCTTCCATGTCGTCAAACCCCCCCAGTGTGTGCAGTGCGTTCCATGTCGTAACGAGGTCGGGTGTCAGCGAGCCGCCGAACTCGGCGTTGTGTAGCGCGATCCAGCCAGCGTTGAAGTCTGCAACGACGCCGTCGAGGTCGATGCCGAGCCGGAGCGATTGACGTGCCATCACTGCATGTTGGCATCCGGCCAGTCGATGCACCATTTCACTCTTTGATGGATCACCATATTGTCGGACCACCGTTTGATGCAGGGCTGCTGCGCTCTGGTTTGACATTCACCACGGCGGGGCATGATGCTGCACCTGGCCGATCGATGGGAGTGCCATGAAACAACTGACCGGAATGGACGTCAGCTTCTTGCTGATGGAAACAGCGAACACGTACGGGCACGTCAACGGGCTATCGATTTACGAACGGCCGTCGCCCGACTTCGACCCGTTCACTGAGGTTCGCAAGCGACTCGGGATCATGGTTGGTCATCTCGAACCACTTCGTCGCAAGGTCGTCGAAGTGCCGTTCGAACTCGATCGCCCGTATTGGGTCGAAGACGCCGATTTTGACCTTGACTTCCACGTTCGTCACATCGGTCTCGCCCCGCCCGGTGCTGCTGACCAACTCGCCGAACAGGTGGCGCGCATTGTCGGTCGTCGAATGGATCGATCGCGGCCATTGTGGGAGGCCTATGTGATTGAAGGCCTCGCCGACGGTCGTTGGGCGCTGTTACAGAAAACCCACCACGCCACGATCGACGGCGCCTCTGGCGTGATCATGTTGAAGATGTTCACCGACGATTCGCCTGACGCGATCTATCCGCTTGAACACCGCGAGTGGGTTGGTGAGCAGCCGCCGAGCCGCGCCGAGATGCTGCAAGCCGCGGCGAAGAACCTTGCGATCAACCCGGTCAAAGGCATGCGCCTCTCGCTCAGCGTGCTGCGTGATCTTGCCGATTCGATGGGCGTAACGAGCGTGAGTGGGCTCGCAACGCAAGTCCGTAAGACCCTTGGCTCGATCACCGCAGGGCACCCCGGCGATTTGAGTTCCTCGGTGAGTTTCCCGCTCACGCCGGCACCGCCGACGCCGTGGAACAAGTCGGTCACGCCGCACCGTCGGTTCGCAATGCGGTCCGCTGACCTGTCAAACCTCAAACGTCTGAAGGACGCCACCGGCGGCACCTTGAACGATGTCGTTATGGCGATCTGCACCGGCGCGCTTCGCCAGTACCTGATCGAGAAAGACCAACTGCCCGAGGGGCCGTTGCGAGCAATGGTGCCCGTGTCGATCCGAACAGGTCAGGAAGAGGACCCGTGGACCAACCGCGTGTCCGCCATTGTGGCCGACCTGCCCACGTACTGCGCCGACCCGGTCGAACGCGTTGCGTTGTGTCGAGACGCGATGAACGCGGCAAAGGGCCAGCTTGACCTGGTGCCCGCCGACACGCTCGGCCACGCGGCCGACTACACATCGCCGGTCGTCGCTGCCTCGGCGATTCGGCTGTTGTCACGACTCAAACTCGCCGATCGCGTGAATTCGCCGATCAACGTCGTGATCTCGAACGTGCCAGGGCCCCGCGAAGCGCTGTATTTCGCCGGAGCGAAGCTCGATGCCTACATTCCGGTCTCGACCATCTCTGACGGCGTCGGCCTGAACATCACGGTGCACAGCTACGAAAATCGCCTCGACTTCGGCCTGATCTCCGACCGTGAGCTGATCCCTGACCTCTGGCACCTCGTCGACCTGCACATCGATGAGATCGCTCGACTCTTCGAGGCAACCGGTGCCGAATGGGCAGTCGAGCCTGGTCCGAAGATGATGCGCCACGGTGGTGACGGCGTCGAGGCCGTCCCGGCGAGTAGCGGAGCCGTCAACGAGATGATCGCTGATCGCGCTGCTGCAGAAGTGCAGCCGCACAAGCGAACCGCTGCAAAGAAGGCACCCGTCAAGAAGAAAGCTGCCGCAAAAAAGGCGGCGCCGAAGAAGCGGGCGCCGGCCAAGAAGCCGGTGGCGAAGAAGGGCGTACCGAAGAAGGCCGTACCGAAGAAGAAGTAGTTCGACGCCACTGTCACATCGAGGTGTGACCTCGGTGTGGCAGGCGGTCAGTTCGAAGTTGAAGGGATCGCGGCTTTTCACTCGGTGAGGAGCTGCATGATTTCTAGTGAGTCGTCGAGCAGCGGGCTCGAGCGCGCTGCTTCGGTCTCGCCCGCAGTGACGCGGCGTTCGACCATCTGCACCTGGTGGAAGAACGCATCGTGATCGTGGCTGCGTGCGCGATGCCGTAATCGTCGGTCGATTGGAGTCTGGCGATGCCGTCGCGCTCGTTTCGGGCGTCGTTGAATGGGCCCTCGGGGCCGCGCTCATCGCGCTCAGGACCGCCAGCAGTCCATACTCAGGCGATGGGCTTCGCTGGACTCCGCCGACTCGGTGCCGTTGTTTCCGTGTTCGCGGGCCTCTTGGTGGCGACCGTCGTTGCTGTTGCTGTTGCTGGGCCGGCGATCGATGCTCGCGGTGCGTCGGCGAGTGAAGCGGCAGTGCGGTTGGCGCCGCCACCGCCATCGCACTCCGGCGTCGGGGCGCCTGCGTTGCTGATCAGCGATTCGGCGTGGTTGGGGATGTATCTCTACGGCGGTGGGCTCGACACCGTGCAGGGTTTCGAGCACACGCTCGCGTTGGCGTCGTGTCGGCGCCGTGTGGTCACGTCGTGCACGAACTACGACGGTTACGTACCGATCACACTTATCGAAGAACTCAAGAACCATCCCGTCGGGTTCGCAACGCTGATCGTTGCCACTGGCTACAACGACGACGACCGGGCGTTCCGCAACGAACTCGACACGATCATCGCAGTCGCCCGAAACCTCGGCTACGAACGAGTGGTATGGCTGACGCTGCGTTCGAACGTCACCTACGTGTCTCCCGGTGATGCCGGATTCGCCGAAGTGTTTGGGAACAACAACGAGATGCTTGTCGACATCGCTGCATCCGGCGCTTACCCCGAACTGTTCATCGCTGACTGGGCCGTATACGCCAGAGATCAGTCAGCGTGGTTCAGCGGCGACGGCATTCATTTGCGACGCCGAGGCAGCTATGCGGCAGGCGACTACGTCTCCCGGAAGATGGCATACCTCGACCAGCGAGCCTGCCCACAACCTCTCGCGCAGGGTGGGCCCGTGTTCGATCCGTGCCCCGACCCCGACATCCAGGGCCCGCTCGTTGACCTTGACTCGTTGTATCCGGTCGACCAACAACCGCAGCCAAGCGCCCCATTCCTGTTGAACTTCGAAGGCTCGGGTTCGTGGCCCGCACCGCCGTGGTGGGAGTCCTGACCAGGCGCATCTCCGAGGTTGCTGAGGCTATTTCCCGAATGACGACGCGCCATACGTCATCGAGCCCGTGCCGGCCGATTACTGCGAACGTGACCGTCGCAGCGGGGCCAACGTTGAGCGAGTCGCCGCGCTCATGTGCATGCTCGACCCAGTCGACCCAGTCAACCCAGTTGCCGGCCGCTCACCGTGAGAGCACGTGGACTACTTCGTCTTCCAGTCCTGCCTGGGTGTCCAGACCTGGCCGGTGGGGTCGGTACGAAGCTCGACGACGCGCAGGTCGCCGGTGAACTCGAAGGTGCCTTGGTAGTGCTCGTACGCGACTGGCGTGCCCCAACTTTTCCCGATCGCGAAGCCTTCTTGCACCATCGAGTAGCCCATCGGCGTGATCCGCATGCGTTCGTTCGTGGCAACCACTGCGCCGTCGACCGACATCACTGCACGCCCCCAACCCTGCTCGATGGGTTCGTAGTCGACACGCACCTCGATCGGCTGGCCGGTCGGAAGCGGCTCGGCGCTGACAAGTTCAGACATCTCGATCTTCAAAACGTTGTGGACGTAGTGCGCCCGACCGTTCTGGACGAAGAACGACCACCCAGCCAGTTCGCCGCCCTGACACACGATGACGCCTTCATCTCCTCCGCCTTCATCTCGGCCATCGGTCAGCGTGACGTGTGCAGTCAGTGAGTGCGGGCAGTTGAGGATGAGGGGGAGTGACGGGTTCGGGATCGGCGTGCTGCCCGGGAAGTAGCGGTACACGGCGCGGTCCTCCGATGCTGTCGGTCGCAACGGGTCGATGAATCGCTCGCGGCCACGGTCGTCGAGTGGCAGGACGTTGTGCTCATGCGCCTCGTCCCACCAGAGTGCGATCAGCTCGGCAAGCTTCTCCGGATGCTGGTCGGCAAGGTCGTGTGCCTGGCTGTAGTCGACGTCCTGGTGGTAGAGCTCCCACGGGTCATCGGCCCAGTCGGTCCCGGGCCGGTGCCAGGTGACCGCAGTCCAGCCGTCGTGCCAGATAGCGCGGCTGCCCAACATTTCGTAGTACTGCGTCGTCTTGACATTTGGTGCGTCGCCGTTGCTGATCGTAGGGGCGAAGCTGTGCCCTTCGAGCGGTTGTTGATCGACGCCGTTGACTCGCGTGGGAACGGGCAGCCCGGCCATTTCGAGCAACGTCGGGTAGAGGTCGGTGATGTGGTGGTACTGGGTGCGAATCGCGCCATTGTCGGCGCTGGGGATCTTTGCCGGCCAATGCACGATCATCGGGTCGGTGTTGCCGCCGCGGTGCGTGTCGCGCTTCCACCGTTGGAACGGTGCGTTGCCAGCCTGGCTCCAACCAATCGGGTAGTGCGGGTCGGTGTGGCGGCTGCCCATGTGCGGGATGTCTTCGAGCATCTCGTCGACATCCATAAACATCATGTTGCGGAACCGCTCGGTGTTGGTGGTGCCGTGTTTGCCACCTTCGGCCGATGCTCCGTTGTCGGACAGGAAGATCACTGCGGTGTCGTCAGCGATACCCATTTCGTGCAGCGCGTCCATCAATCGACCGATCTGCGCATCGGTGTGATCAACGAAGCCGCAGAACGTCTCTTGCAAGCGCGCGTAGAGGCGTTGCGCGTCGGCGTCGAGTGAGTCCCATGCCGGCACTGCGTTGCTGCGCGGCGGGAGGTCGGTTCCCTCGGGGATGATGCCCATCTCCAGCTGGCGCTCGTAGGTGGCCTGTCGATGGACGTCCCACCCATCGTCGAAACGACCGGCGTAGTGGTCGATGAATTCGGGCGGAGCGTGGAAGGGGCAGTGCGGTGCGCCGAATGGGAGATACAGGAAGAACGGACGGCCGGATGACACCTGCTGCTGGTCGCGCAACATCCGGATTGATGCATCGACGATGTCTTCGCTGACGTGGTAGTCGTTTGTCGATCCGTCCGGGTTTTTCCTGCCCGTTGTCGGGGTCTCGACGCGATGGTTGTCGACGGTGAGCATTGGATGCCACTGGTCGACCTCGCCGGGCAGGAAGCCATGGAAGCGTTCGAAACCGAGCCCGATCGGCCAACGGTCGAAGGGGCCAGCAGCGGTCTGCTCTGAGGTTGGCGTCAGGTGCCACTTGCCGGCGCAGTAGGTGGAGTAGCCGGTCTGTTTCAGCACCTCGGCGATCGACGCAGCGCTCTTCGGTAAGAACGCGTTGGCACCGGGGAAGCCGCTTGCCATTTCGGCGATGGTGGCAAAGCCGACTGAGTGATGGTTGCGACCCGTGAGCAGCGCAGCGCGGCTCGGCGAGCACAACGCAGTGGTGTGAAAGTTTGTGTACCGCAACCCCTTGTCGGCAAGTGCCGAAAGGTGCGGCGCCTCAATCGGGCCGCCGAAGCACGACAGCTGTCCGAAACCGAGGTCGTCCACCATGATGACGATGATGTTTGGAGCGTCAGCGGGAGGCCGGAGCGGCGGCGGCCAATCCGGAGTCGACTCGACATACGTGTCCTTGACGACGCCGCGGAACGGAGCCGGCTCAGGTGGGAGGTGGTCCATTGGCGCATTCGAGATGTCGTCCATTCGCCACATCGTGCCAGACCTACGTCCTCTGACCGAACGTGTACTACGTTGATTTAGCCACAGAATCGCGGCGGAACGACTGGGGAGTCGATGGCAACGAAAACAAGCATCAGCGCACCGCCGTCATGGATGGTGGCGCTCGAGTACCGAGCATTCAGCGAGCGTCTCGCGATGAGCGCTGCGCTGCCGTTGCTGCGGCGGATGCCGAAGGGCGACGGTCATCATGTGATCGTGCTCCCCGGGTTTACGGCTGGCGACGGATCCACCAGGCCGCTCCGCCACCTGCTGCGCGACCTCGGCTACCACTCCCACGGGTGGCGCCTTGGCAACAACCTCGGGCCGACGCCGGAGATCCTCGAGGGTCTCGGCGCGCTACTCGAACGAGTGTCTGGCCAGGCCGAAGCGCCGGTGTCGATCGTTGGCTGGAGCCTCGGTGGCATCTTCGCTCGCGAGCTGGCCCGTGCCGCTCCCGACAAGGTGCGCCAAGTGATCACCCTCGGCAGCCCAATCCAGATGGTTGCCGAAGACGGCTCCTCAGCGCAGATGATCTGGAAGCGCCTCCAGCGACTGCATTCCCCGGATTTCGCCACGTCGCGCAATGTGCGCGCTGGCTACCTCCCGCATCTCGAGGTGCCGTCGACCTCGATCTACTCGAAGACCGATGGTGTGGTGCACTGGCAAACAGCACTGACGCGCCGCACCGAACGCGCCGAGAACATCCGTGTCTACGGAAGCCACTGCGGCCTCGGATTCAACAATGCCGCCCTGTTCGCTGTCGCCGATCGGCTTGCTCAGGCCGAGGGCGAATGGAGTCATTTCCGCGCGCCGCTCTGGATGCGCGGGGCCTACCCGTGCTCCGACGACCTCGACGTCGATCGCCTCCCCGGCGACGGCGCCTCGGTCGCGTAAGCGCGGCTGCCCCCGAGCTGCGCTCCGAGGGGCGGAGCGCCGAACAACTACGTTCGCCGAATGGCACGCATCGAACCGCTTTCGCGCACTGACCTGGCCGAGCACGAGGATGGGTTAGCGCTCGTCGAGCAGATGATGGGGTTCGTTCCGAATTCGATGCCGACGATGGCGCGAGTCCCCGGCCTGCTTGCGGCATTCCAGGGTCTCGGCGCAGCGGTGCTGGGCAACGGGCTGATCTCCGTCCCGCTTGCTCAGATGGTCGCCCATGTCGTCAGCACGGCGGCTGGATGCCAGTACTGCCAAGCCCACACCGGCCATACCGCCGAACGGATGGGCGTCTCAGCCGAAAAGCTCGCGGTCATCTGGGAGTACGAGACGAGCGACCTGTTCGACGATGCCGAGCGGGCCGCACTCCGAATTGCGCAGGCCGGCGGCAGCGTTCCGAATACAGCAACCGACGAGATGTTCGACGACGCGCGGGCGTTCTACACCGATGATCAGCTCGCCGCGATCGTCGCCGTGATGTCGATGTTCGGCTACCTCAACCGGTGGAACGACACCCTTGCCACCACGCTTGAATCGAGTCCGGCGGCTTTCGGAGAAAAGGTCCTCGCCGAGCGCGGCTGGACCCCTGGCAACCACGCGTAGCCGACAGCGCGCGAAGTTGTCTGTATGGGAATCACGGTGCTCGCGGCGGCGCCGGTCGTGAGGGTTGATGATGGAATGTCGGCGGCTTGCAGCGTTGAATCCGCGGGTCTGGCTCACCGAGACCGACGTCTGTGGCAGCGACGGCCGGTTCTGTGCTGCTAACGAGAGAGGTGCGCGCTGCGAGACGTAACCGCCACTTGCGTGAATATCGCTCATTCAGGGCTGGGGGATCGGCCGTCCGACTTCGGGAGCATCGAGAAGCGCTGGCCGCCGCATGGTGACAGATTTCTTCGAGATTTCTGTGGTCTGAGAGACACCGCAGAGCCGCCTCGATGCGCGCGGGCGCAGTGCACTGCGTGTCGGGCGGGCGGGCCGTCAGTTCAGTCGGAACGGCGGCATTGCGCCTGCTCAGCGATGCCTCGCGAGCTGCTGACGTTGACCGCTGAGTCGCGTTCTTGTCGGCGGTCAATGCGAAACTGCGTTCGACTGAGTCCGGTATAATCAGTAATATGTTCGTAGCGCGGATCGAGGAGTTGGCTGATGCCGACATCGCTGATCTCGACGCTGTGTTGGCGGCTGCGAAGCGGAAGCGTGATGAGGCTGATCTGGAGATCGCAGCGGTCGCGGCGGTGGTCGATTCGCGGCAACTGTTCCAGGAGCATTCGCAATCTTCGATCAAGGCATATTTGAAGCAGCAGTTGAATTGCTCGGGTCCTGATGCTCTTCGGATCAAGCGGCGGGCACGGTTGTCCAATCAGCATCCTGAGATTGCTGACGTGTTCGGCGACAGTCGTATCGCTGTTGGCCAAGTCGACGTCATGGCATCAGCGCAGCAGCATCCGCGTGCCGGTAGCCAGTTCGGTGAGTTCGCTGGACTGTTTCTTGGCCAGGCCGAGCGGTTGGAGCACGACGACTTCGCCGATGCAATCAAACACTTCGTGGTGCAGGCCGATCAAGACGGCGCGTTCAGCGATCAAAAGTTTCACGAAGA
>JBNMOS010000032.1:0-29520 GCA_051275435.1 Ilumatobacter sp. | reverse complement strand
GCACTGGCTGGCGAGCTGGGCGTCGAACTACTCGACGCAGCACAGACCACTGTCGAGAAATTGCTCGATGGGTGCACCTTGCTGTGCCCGGCGCCGGGTGTCCCCGAGCACCACCCGATCATCGCTGCGGCGCAGCACCTCGGCCTCGACATCGTGTCGGAAATCGAGCTGGCTTACCGATGGGAACAAGAACGCCCCGACGGCCCGCGTCCGATGCTTGCGGTCACGGGTACGGACGGCAAGACATCGACCACCAAGCTCACTGTTGCACTACTCGAAGCTGCAGGCGTGCGTTCGGTTGATGCCGGCAACACCGACACACCGCTCGTCGACGCCATCGACGCACGCAACGATGACGGCACCGAGATGTACGACGCATTCGTCGTCGAGTGCTCAAGCTTCCGCCTCGCCTTCACGCCGACGTTCCGTGCCGATGCTGCTGCATGGCTGAACGTGCAACCGGACCACCTCAATTGGCACACGTCGATGGCGTCCTACGAGAAGGCCAAGGCCCAGGTGTTCGCGAACCAGCAACCAGGCGACGTTGTCATCGGCTTCGCAACCGACGATGCCGTCATGGGCCACATCGCTACTGCGCCGGCCCGCAAATTGAGTTTTGGACTGGCGGCAGGGGACTACCGATCCGAAGACGGCTTCCTCGTCGGTCCGTCGGGAACGATCGCTCCGATCGCGTCGTTGCGCCGGACATTGCCGCACGACATCACCAACGCACTCGCGGCCTCGGCGCTCGTGCTCGAGACTGGCCTCGCCGATGTCGACGCGATCGAACGAGCGCTCGGAACCTTCGTCGGCCCGCCGCATCGTCTTGAGCGGCTCGGGAGCCACAACGGTGCCGACTGGTTCAATGATTCGAAGGCGACCACGCCCCACGCTGCGTCGGCGGCGATCCGCTCGTTTGAGAACATCGTCCTCATCGCTGGCGGCGCCGACAAGGGCGTCGATCTGTCGTCGATGGCGGACGATGCATGGCGCTGTACCGGAGTGCTCGCCATCGGCACCACGGGGTCCACGATCGCCAACATTTTTGCCAGTGTCGGCAGAGTCGAGTCGGTCGGCACTCTTGAGCGAGCCGTCGAACTGGCCGCTGCATGGGCGAAGCCGGGCGACACGGTTCTCTTGTCGCCTGGGTGCGCCAGTCTTGATCAGTTCACCAATTTCGAAGTGCGTGGCGAGGCATTCCGCACGCTCTATAAGCAACTCGCCGAACAGCAACTACAGGGAGTCTCAGCATGACATCCACACTGACTGTCGCTGACCGTCGCCGTGCCACGCTCGACCGTCGTGCGGCTGACGCACCGGCCGGCCGGACCGCATCAGCGAGCGGTCCGACTCGACGCACGGCTCCGAATCGCAAGCCCGTGGCTCGCGCCACCCCGATTCGTAAACCCGTAGCGCGCACCGCTACGAGCCGCCCACCAGGCGTTCGGGCCCACGGCGTTGCAGGGAAGCGGCCGACATCGCTCCGTCCAGTTGGTGCAGCGGATCAACAGGCCAAGCATCTCGGTCCGATCGCCAAGTTCGGTCTGTCGGTGCGTACTGCAGCGGGTTCAAAGCGGAAACTCGGCCCGCCACCGGGCACCTTCTACGTGATTGCCAGCGTGGTCCTCGTGTTCGTCGTACTCGGCCTCGTCATGGTGCTCTCCGCATCGGCAGTCACGCAGGCCAACATCGGCAACTCGCCGTACGCAGTGTTCTCGAAGCAGGCGATGTGGGCCTGCCTTGGTCTCGTCGGCATGGTTTTTGCGACGCAGGTTCCGTACACGATCTGGAAGCCACTGACCATTCCGCTGCTCGCCCTCGGTACCGCTGCGATGGCCGCACCGTTCATCCCGGGCCTCGGCACGCCGGTCAACGGAGCACGCTCGTGGATCCAGTTCGCGGGCTTATCCGTGCAGCCGTCTGAGTTCCTCAAGCTGGTCGTCGTCATCGCCGCAGCAAGCCTGCTCACTGTTCGGGCCCGTGAGCTTGGCGACCGCCGCAAGACCCTGTATCCGGTCGCAGCACTAGCTGGAGCGGCCGCCGCAATGAGCCTCGCCCAGGGCGACCTCGGATCCGCCATCGTGCTCGGGGTGATCGTGTTGAGCGTGGCGTGGATCGCTGGTGTGCCGATGTTGCCCCTTACTGGCCTCACCCTGACAGCCGTCGTTGCAGCGATTGGGTTCGTCGTGTCCGACTCACGTCGACTCAGCCGTTTCACCGCCTTCATGGACATCGAAGGACACAAAGAGTTCGAGTCGTACCAGGTGTACCAAGGGTTGGTGAGCATCGCCAACGGTGGCCTCACCGGCTCAGGCATCGGTGGGAGCCGAACCAAGCTCGGCTACCTCCCATATGCCCACAGCGACTTCATCTTCTCGATTATCGCTGACGAACTTGGAATGGTCGGCACGGCTGCAGTCATCGGTGGCTTCATCGTTCTCGTGGCCTTCGGTGTCCAAGCGGCACTTGCCGCACCCGACCGATTCGGCATGCTGCTGGCCGGCGGTATCTCGGCGTGGTTCGGAGTGCAGGCGATCATCAACCTCGGCGGAGTTACCGGCGTGATGCCAGTGACAGGCCTCACCCTGCCGTTCTTTTCGGCAGGCGGAAGTTCACTGTTCGTCAGCATGTTTGCGGCCGGGTTATTGCTGAGCGTCGCTCGCCGAGCGACCCGATCCTGACATGGGCCTGTTCGCTGTCGTCTCCGGTGGAGGGACTGCGGGCCACGTGCTGCCAGCTCTGGCCGTGGCGGAGGCGCTGGTCGCACGGGGGCGCAGCGCCGACGAAATTTTGTATGCGGGATGTCAACGAGGGATGGAGACCCGGCTCCTGCCGAGTACGCCGTTCCCCCATGTTTTCTACGACGTCGTTGGCTTTCAACGCAGCCTGAGTCGTCGCAACCTCGGATTTGTTCCGAAAATGATCAGGGCAACCCGCCAGGCGGTCAAGAATTTCCGTCAGGATCGGCCGGCCGTGGTCGTCTCGGTCGGTGGCTACGCCAGCATGCCGTCCGTGTTCGCCGCTCGACGATTGAAGATACCCGTCGTCGTGGTCTCCTATGACCGCACGCCCGGGCGGGCCAGTCGACTGTCAGCCAAGCGCGCCGTCGCGTGCGCCGTGGCATTCGAAAACTCGCCGCTGCCGCGTGCCGAAGTCACCGGCGCACCAGTCCGGCAAGCGATCTTCGAAGTCGATCGCACGGCCGGCAGGGCCGCAGCACGTGCGCAACTTGGGGTTGGACCCGACCGGTTCCTCGTCGCGGTCATGGGCGGCTCGCAAGGATCTGGCGTCCTCAACGATGTCATCGCGAAGTACCTCGTCGACCACGCAGACGACATCGGGTTGGCCGTCCGCCAGGTTGCGGGAGAAAGATTTATCGGAACGATTGATCACGTCGGATCTGGCGACGTCGATGCAACCGGTGTCCAACACCAACTGATCGGGTACGAGCAAGACATGCCGTCGGTCTACGCAGCGGCTGATCTGTTGATCGGCCGCGGGGGAGCGAGCACGGTGCACGAAGTGGCAGTCACGGGCATCCCGGCGATTCTCGTCCCATGGGCGAATGCAGCTGACGACCACCAGACCGACAACGTGGGTTGGCTCACCGACTCGCAAGCCGCAGTGCTGCTGCCTGAATCGAACCTCAGCACGCTCGGCGATGAGATTGAGCGCCTCCGCAGCGACGGTGCCGCACGCCAACAATTGAGCGGCGCTGCCTCTGCACGCGGCGAGGTTCATCGATCTGGCGCATTGGCAGCGTTGATCGAGCGCGTGGCTCTAACATCTTCTGCATCGTGAACTCGACCGACAATCCGTTCGACCAGACTCCCTCGTCGGCCGCTCCGGCGATGCGGGCACCGGTTGCGCCGCTCGATCTGTCGATCCCGCATCGGCTGCACGTTGTCGGTATCGGTGGCCCGGGGATGAGCGCCATCGGCATTGCCCTGGCAGAAATGGGCCACGACGTTTCCGGCAGCGACCTTCGCGAGCACCCGGTACTCGAACGCGTTCGTGCGGCGCGTGCCGCGGTGTACGTCGGGCATGACCGTGCGTACGTGCATGGTGTCGACGCCGTCACGGCATCCACCGCGATCCCCGCCCACAACATCGAACTCGATGAGGCCAGGAACACCGGCGTCACCGTGCTCCGCCGCGCCGGGATGCTGGCGTCGATCTGCGCTCGTGCGAAGTCGTTGGCTGTGGCAGGTACGCACGGCAAGACCACCACGACGTCGATGCTGATGCTGATCTTGGCCCAGGCGCGGCTCCGACCGAGCTTCATCGTCGGCGGCGATGTCACAGACGTTGGCACCGGTGCACATTGGTCGGGCGGCGAATGGCTGGTGGTCGAAGCCGACGAAAGCGATGGCACCCATCTTGAACTGCCTTTACACGGCTCGATCATCACGAACATCGAAGTCGATCACCTCGACCACTACGGCACCTTCGAGGCCATCGTCGAGAGCTTCAACACGTACCTCGGTCAGATTGTTGGGCCCAAGGTCCTGAATGCTGACGATCCAATCACCCTCCGACTCGCAGGCGAGCACGGCGGCGTCACGTTCGGCCTCAGCGACAACGCCGACGTGCGTGCCGTTGATGTGCTCGCAACGGACGGATCGTTCACCTTCGGTGTCGAGCGGCGACGCGGCGGCGTCATGGTTCGCCTCGGCGAGATCAGCCTGCCGATGCGCGGCGTGTACAACGTCAGAAACGCCCTTGCGGCCGCGACGATGGCGCTCGAAATCGGCGTGGGTTTTACGGACATCGCCGAGGCACTGGCCAAGTTCGGTGGGGTCGCCCGGCGATTCGATGTTCGAGGTGTTGATGGCGGAGCGACCTTCGTTGACGACTATGCACACTTGCCGACCGAGATTGATTCGGTGCTGACCGGTGCACGCGACAGTGGCGACGGTTGGGACCGCATCATTGCGGTGTTCCAACCCAACCGGTTCAACCGCATCTCTGAGATATGGCGTGACTACGCCGACGCTTTCGACAAGGCCGACCTCGTTGTGCTGACCGACATCTATGCATCTGGTACAACACCCATTCCGGGCATCACCGGCAAGTTGATTGTCAACGCCGTGACCGAGGCCAACCCGGGTAAACGTGTCATCTGGCTCCCGAATCGGAGCGATCTGGTCGACTTCGTGGCGCGCGAAGCCGTAAGTGGCGATGTTGTGATTTCGATGGGCTGCGGCGACATCGCATCGTTCCCATCCGAGGTACTCGATGTCCGCCGCGGTTGAGCGGGCGCTAACCGAGCTCGGAGACCTCGCCGAGCGGGACGTACCGATCGGCCCGCTGACCACCTACCGCGTCGGTGGTGCGGCCGATGTCTTCGTCAGGCTCCGATCTCGGGCTGACCTTGCTCCGCTGGCCAAGGCCGTTGCAGCATCCGGGCTCCCGGTGCTTGTTGTTGGGCGCGGCTCGAACCTGCTTGTTGCCGACTCCGGATTTCATGGCATCGCCGTGTCGGCCTCCGCCATCACCGATTCGATCGACATCGATGAATCGTCGGGCACAGTCATCGCGGGGAGCAGCGTCTTGCTGCCGGTACTGGCTCGGCGCACGGCAGCCGCCGGGCTCATCGGTTTCGAGTGGGCAGTCGGCGTTCCCGGCTCCGTCGGCGGTGCAGTGCGAATGAACGCGGGCGGCCACGGCTCCGACATGGCTGCCGTGCTCGTCTCTGTGACGATTGCTGACATTTCAGATACCCGGGGTGACCTGACCACCGATGCCGAAGGTGGCATCGTTCGGTCTGTGAGCGCAGACGCCTTGGGGCTCCGATTCCGCGGCAGTGGCCTCGTCGCCACCGAAGTTGTTCTCGATGCGACCCTGCAGTTACAGCAGGGCAACCGAATAGTGGCTGAGGCCGAATTGAGTGAAATCGTGCAATGGCGTCGGGCCAACCAGCCCGGCGGGCAGAACGCAGGGTCGGTTTTCGTCAACCCGGTTCCGGGCGAAGTCACCTGTGGGGCACTGATCGACGCCGCTGGCCTGCGCGGGATGCGGCGTGGCACGGCCACTGTGTCAGACAAGCACGCCAACTTCATTCAGGCCGACGAAGACGGCACGGCAAGCGATGTTCGTGAGTTGATGCGTTACGTCCGTGACGAGGTCGAGCGTTCCAGCGGCTACCGGCTGCGTAGCGAGATTCGTTTGGTTGGTTTCGACGATGAGTTCTGAATTGGGCACCCCAGCTCATGTTTAAACGGAACAAGCCAGCCGGTGAGCCCACGCCGGCCAGTGGTCGAATCCGGCCCGACGAGTCGGTACTCGACGAACTCTCGCGTGCGTTCGATGTGTATGAGGATGCCGACGACAACACCGAACTCATTGATGACAATGACGACGACACGGAGTCGCCGGATGCGGTGCGGTCATCTCCGATCACACCGGCATCAGAGGTGGGATCGTCACGTTCCGCTGCGCCCGGCCTCGACATCAGTACCGATGCAACCGCCGAAGCCGCCATCGATCCGCTCGATGCTGCGATTGAGCTCTCCATGGTCACTTCGGATGGTCCGCTCCCCGCAGCCGATGCCGTCCCGCGAACACCGCCATCAGAGCGTCGAACGATCAAGATCGGCGACGGCTTCGATGGATCAGGGCTGAATTCCGTGTCGGTTGACGAAGCTCGTGGTCGCCAGGTCAACCTCGATGTCGACCCGTCGGGCTCATCGATGTCGGCTCCTACCGCAACACCGCCATCGGTACGAGCATCGGGCAGCCGATCTGGATCGGTCTCCGGTGATCGTTCAACCATCGCGATCGGCGGTGGTGATGACCTCCCCGATGCCGTGTATCTCGACGGCGGCGACCTGGGTGACGGATCTGAAGGAACCGTCTTCATCGACGACGACGGCACCGGCGATGCAATCGCACCCAAAGACGCCACCCTGCCGGGAATCGAACCGCGCCTCAGGCAACGGCGGATCACCGTCCATCGGGCGATGGGGTTGCGTCGGCTGAAGTGGGTCGTCGCCGGAGTTATCGCAGGCCTTGTTGCGCTCGCCGCGTTGACCGTCCTCGGATCGGGCTTATTCGCCATCGACGACGTCTCGGTCGGTGGCAACGTCTACACCGACAAGAATCGCCTCGAGATAGTGATCGACGAGCTCAAGGGCACACCCGTCCTCCTTGCCGACACCGAAGCCGCCGAACGCGCACTCGAGGCGATCCCGTGGGTGGAAACCGCCCGTGTTCGTGCGAAGTGGCCCAATACCGCAACGATTGAAATTCGTGAGCGCACGCCGGTCGCTACGATGCGCGGTGCCGACGGCCGATTCCGAGTGCTCGATGATGAAGGCCGTGTACTCGACGTGATCGAAGGCCAACCGGTGGCGTTCATTCTGCTTGGTGGGCCGAACACACTCGACCTCGCAGCCGGCGAGTTCGCGCCGATCGGCCCGGCATCAGCAGCGTCGCTTGTGACCAAGCTGACACCCACAATCCGACCGCTGGTCCAGACAATCGACGTCACCGATGATGGCGCCGATCTGGTCATCTTTCTCGCTCCAGCCGACGAAGCCGTACAGACCACGCCCATTCGGGTACGATTCGGCTCGGCCCTCGGCGACAGCGATCAGATCGAAAAGCTCGTTCGGCTCGAAAATCAACTCGACGACCTGCCGGCAGGGGTGGTGACGGAGATCAACGTGGCGACCAACGAGGTCACCGTGCTGTGACCGTCCCCGCTCGAACAGCCAGAATCTGGCAGGATGTACCCGACGACGCCTGGGCGCCCCGATCATTACGATCGGGCTCCCAGCCGGACACATGGAAATGACACACTGATGAACGACATGATTCGCCTGACGAAGCAACTCAAAGGGATCCGCTGATGGCCGGTGCACCACAGAACTATCTCGCCGTGATCAAGGTCATCGGCGTCGGCGGCGGCGGCGTCAATGCCGTCAACCGCATGATCGATGCTGGCCTGAAGGGCGTTGAGTTCATCGCCGTCAACACCGACGCGCAGGCGCTCCTGATGAGCGACGCCGATGTCAAGCTCGACATCGGTCGAGATCTCACTCGTGGCCTCGGTGCCGGCAGCGACCCCGAGGTGGGCCGCGAGGCCGCCGAAGCGCACAAGGAAGAAATCGAAGAAATGGTGAAGGGCGCCGACATGGTGTTCATCACCGCCGGCGAAGGCGGCGGTACCGGTACCGGTGCGGCCCCCGTCATTGCCGAACTTGCCCGCGAAGCAGGTGCACTGACCATTGGAGTCGTCACCCGCCCGTTCTCATTCGAGGGGCGCAAGCGCGCGGTGCAAGCTGACAACGGCGTTGGTCGCCTGAAGGAGAAGGTCGACACGTTGATCGTTATCCCGAACGATCGCCTCCTCACCGTTGCCAACGACAAGACGAGCGTACTCAACGCCTTCAAAATGGCTGACGAAGTGCTGCTGCAAGGCGTGTCGGGCATCACCAGCCTCATCACCACGCCAGGCCTGATCAACACTGACTTCGCGGACGTCAAGATGATTCTGTCGAACGCCGGTTCTGCCCTCATGGGTATCGGTCAGGCAAGCGGTGACGAACGTGCCATGTCGGCAGCCAAGGCCGCCATTTCGAGCCCGCTGCTCGAATCGGCGATCGATGGTGCACGTGGAGTGTTGCTCAACATCACCGGCCCGTCGAGCATGGGTCTGTTCGAGATGAACGCTGCCGCCGAGATCATCCACGGCGTCGCACATCAAGACGCCAACATCATCTTCGGTACGGTCATCGATGATGAGATGGGCGATGAAGTTCGCGTCACCGTCATTGCTGCAGGCTTTGATCGTGTTGAAAGTTCCTCATCGGGTTCGGCGGCAACGCCATCGAACAGCTCAAGTGACGATCTCGGGTTGCGGACCTCGCCAACTCGGATCACCGAGCTCTTTGCCGACAATCCAGAGGCTGATCCGCTCGACGATGACGACTTCGATGTCCCTTCGTTCCTGAAGTAGTCCGCAGCCGCTATGGCGGTCGACCTGCTTGATCGTTTCGAAGGTTCGTTCAGGTTCCGGGTTGTGGCGACGGAACGCATCGATGGCGACATGCACCCTGCGCGGGTGCACTCTGACATGCTTGATGTTCGGCAAAACGCTGTCGCAGGTGCTCGATGGACAACGGTCGAGCAAGTTCACGGGCGAGCTGTCCACCGAGCATCTCCCGCAGATGCGTGGCCGAGCGCAGGTATCGCGGACGTCATTGTCTCGCAACCGACCGGGCGACCCGTTGCCATCTGGGCTGCCGACTGCGCGCCGATCGTGCTGTTCGGCAGGGCAGGGCTCGTCGTCGGTGCCCATGCAGGCTGGCGAGGTTTGGCAGGAGGCGTGATTGATGCCGCAGTCGATTCGGTTATCGATGCTGGCGACTCTGTTGCTGTGGCGGTTGTCGGGCCAATCATCCACCCCTGTTGCTACGAGTTCAGTGTTGACGACGTCGGCCTCGTCGCTAGCGGTGTGCGTTGCGCGCCAGCAGCGATTACCGGTCGCACAGCAGCCGGAGAACTGGCGCTCGACGCTCCAGCAGCAGTCCGCGCAGCATTGGCAGGGCGAGGCATCGCGGTCGCGGTAGTTGGTGACTGCACCGGCTGCACCGACCGGTGGTTCTCACATCGAGCCCGGAACGAACCAGGTCGACACGCAGTGGTGGCGTGGGCCGAAACCCATGACAGAGTGATGTCGTGAGCTTATTTACGGCCGCTGACGTGGCGAACCGCCTCGCAGGTGTGCGCGCACGAGTCGATGCAGTCGAGCGGACGTGGACACACGCCGTCGAGGTGATGGCGGTGACCAAGGGGTTTTCTGATGCTGCAGTCGCCGCGGCGGCTGCAGCAGGTTGCCGCTCGATTGGCGAGAACTATGCCCAAGATCTGCTGTCCAAGGAAGAAGTCATCAACGCCACCGGCGTCGACGTGCACTTCATTGGCCGCTTGCAGTCGAACAAGGTTCGTCAGCTTGCCCACCTCGTCACCGTCTGGGCCACGATCGATCGACCATCACTCGTCGACGAGGTGGCCAAGCGAATACCGGGCGGCAAGATCCTGCTGCAGGTGAACGCAACAGGTGAGGAGCAGAAGGGCGGATGCCTGCCGACCGACGTGCCGGTGCTGCTCGAGCGTGCCCGTGCCGTGGGGCTGGACGTTCGAGGGCTGATGACCGTCGGGCCGACCGGGGGTTCGCCGGAGGCAACGCGCGCCGCATTTCAGACGGTTCGTGGACTCGTCGACGAGCACGGTGTAGATGTGTGTTCGATGGGGATGTCGGGCGACCTCGACATTGCGATCGAATGCGGTTCGACCGAAGTCCGCGTCGGGAGTGCTCTCTTCGGACAACGCCCAGCACGATGATCTCGAAATCCATCTCGACGTGTCCGCGTTCTGGCGGGGTGTGTGGGCTAACCTCCGAGCGAGCAGGAGGATTGCATGCCCATCTGGAAACGGACCATGGACTACCTGGGTCTCGGTCCTGACGACACATACGACGATTACGACGATTACGACGAGCCGGAGCCACCGCCGCGACAACGCGGCCCACGTGAGCCCGACCCACGTGGTCAGCGTCAGCGCGGCCCTGAATCTGAGCCGACCGTCAATACCGTGCCGCCACGCCCGAGCTTCCCATCACGCGATTTCGACGCATCAGCAGCAGCTCGTCGTCCTCGCGTCGACAAAACCGCTGCACGCGATACTTCTGGCGTTCAAATTCGTCCGAACAATCAACCGCAACCGCCCCAGCAGCCAGCGCTGCGCAGCGTTCCTGGAGGTTCCATGGAACCGCACACCGTCCGGCCACGTCGTTTTGACCAGGCGCAAGAAGTCGCCGACAAGTTCAAAGACGGCCAACCGGTGATCATGAACCTCGAAGGAACTGATCGGGGCGTCGCTCGCCGCCTGATCGACTTCGCCAGTGGTATCTGTTATGCCATGGACGGTTCGATGGAGAAGGTCGCCACCGGCGTGTACCTACTCAAGCCACCACCGCAGCAGCGGTACGACGAATACGACGATTGATTGCTGTCGCCACAATGGTGCACAGCGTCTGAGGGAGGCCTTCTATGGACATGAATCCGCAACGCGTCAGAACCGCAGAGTTCAGAACTGTCAAACGTGGTCTCGACCCGGATGAGGTGCAGTTGTTCCTCGCCGCAGTCGCTGACGAACTCGAACGGGCGCAAAATCAGTCGACCGCAATGGAGGCACGTGCGCGTGCCGCTGTTGCTCGTCTGCAAGAACTCTCGAGCGATGCTGCGTCGCAGTCTGACGCCAGTCCCGAGATCATCCGACCCGCGGCGAGCCAAGAAATTCTCGCGACGTCAGCGCCTGTCACAGCGGAGGCATCAATCGATGTCACTGTTGATCAGTCCGAGATGATCAGCCGCACCCTGCTGCTCGCGCAGCGTACCGCCGACACCGCAATTGCTGAGGCGCGCGCTGAAGCACAGCGTCTCCGTGACGAAGCTGAAGCCGAGATTGCCGGCACTGTCGAGTCCAGTCGTGCCGCTGCACAAGCAATGCTGGCCGACGCCCGCGTTGAAGCTCGCAAGGCTGGCGAAGACGAAAAGGTCGAACTTGCGGGCGAGGTGAATTCGTTGATGGCCCGTCGTGACTTCCTTGAGTCCGACGTCGATCACATGGAACAGTTCCTCGTCGCCCAGCGCAGCCGCCTCCGCGACGCTGCGAATGAGATTATGGAATTGACCGAACGGGTCCCCAGTGGCCTCGGCGAGTCACGCCGCCCGCTGCTCTCAGCAGCGACTGATGGAGCTGCGGGTATCGCTTCAGCAGCTACTGACGAACCGGCTGAGGACGACGATCTCTGGCTGCCAGACGACGTTGTCGATACATCTGGCGTCACCCCGAGCGACGAATCAGTGGCGAAGCCCGAAGACCAGGCCATGAAGTTCGGGTTCGACGGCGATCGCGACAGCGACTGAGTCGTGGGCGGCCCGGAAACGGGCCGCTGCCAGGGCGGAGCTGGTCGATAGAGTTTCGGCGTGTCCTACCCAGAAGTCGACCCCCAACCGAACTTCCCGCAGCTTGAGGAGAAGATTCTCCAAGGCTGGGAGGCCGACAACACGTTCCAGGCGTCGATTGATCAGCGTGATCCTGGAACGAACGGCGACAACGAGTTCGTCTTCTACGATGGCCCACCCTTCGCAAACGGGACGCCGCACTACGGCCATCTCCTGACGGGGTACGTCAAAGACGCCATCCCGCGCTACCAGACGATGCGCGGCAAGCGTGTCGAACGACGCTTCGGCTGGGACTGTCACGGCCTGCCCGCCGAGGTGAAGGCCGAACAAGAACTCGGCATCTCTGGGCACCCTGAAATCGCTGCGTTCGGCATTGGCAAGTTTAACGATGCGTGTCGCTCGAGTGTCCTGCAGTACACCGATCAGTGGCGCAGTTACGTTGGTCGCCAGGCCCGCTGGGTCGACTTCGAAAACGACTACAAAACTCTCGACCTCTCGTACATGGAGAGTGTCATGTGGGCGTTTAAGACGCTCCACGACAAGGGCCTGATCTATGAGGGCTTTCGGGTACTGGCCTACTGCTGGCGCTGCGAGACGCCGCTGTCCAACACCGAAACCCGCATGGACGACACGTACAAGGACCGTCAGGATCCTTCCGTCACCGTCACCTTCACGCTCGACAGCGGTGAGAAGATGGTCGCGTGGACCACCACACCGTGGACTTTGCCGTCGAACCTGGCGCTTGCAGTTGGCCCCGACATTGATTACGCAGTGCTCGAACAAGATGGTCAGCGGTACATCATCGCCGACGCTCTGGTCGGTAATCACGAGGCCGAGTTTGGCGAGGCCGAACGCGTCGACACGCTCAAGGGCAGCGATCTCATCGGCCGGCGTTACACGCCGATGTTCGACTACTTCACGGATACCGAACTGCACGGCACTGAGAGCGCCTGGCAGGTATTGGGCGCTGACTTCGTCTCAACTGAAGACGGCACCGGCATCGTGCACATGGCTCCCGGCTTCGGCGAAGACGACCAGATCGCCTGCATCGAGGCAGGTATCCCCACGCTGTGCCCAATGGACGAGCACGGCTGCTACACCGCCGAGATCACCGACTACGTCGGCACGCATGTGTTTGACGCCAACAAGCAGATCATCGTTGATTTAAAGGCTCGCGGCTCGCTTGCTGACGGCGGTGTCCTGGTGCGGCACGCGACGTACGACCACTCGTATCCGCACTGCTGGCGCTGCGCTCAGCCGCTTGTGTATCGCGCCATCTCGTCGTGGTTCGTCGAGGTCACAGCGTTCCGTGATCGCATGGTTGAGTTGAACAAGGACATCACCTGGCAGCCGGCCCACATCAAGGAAGGCAGCTTCGGCAAGTGGATTGAGAACGCCCGTGACTGGGCGATCAGCCGCAACCGATTCTGGGGTTCGCCGATCCCGGTGTGGAAGTCCGACAACCCAGACTTCCCGCGCCTCGACGTCTACGGGTCACTCGCTCAACTGGAAGCTGACTTTGCTGACTGTCTCGGGGGAGCGACAGTCACCGACCTGCACCGACCAGACGTAGACGACCTCGTGCGCCCGAATCCTGACGACCCCTCAGGCAAGTCGATGATGCGTCGGGTACCTGAGGTGCTCGACTGCTGGTTCGAGTCAGGGTCGATGCCGTTTGCCCAGGTGCACTATCCGTTCGAGAATCAAGACTGGTTCGAGAACCACTATCCAGGCGACTTCATCGTCGAGTACATCGGCCAAACCCGCGGCTGGTTCTACACATTGCACGTGCTGGCCACAGCGCTGTTCGATCGCCCCGCATTCTCCAACTGCGTCAGCCACGGCATCGTGCTCGGCGACGACGGGGCAAAGATGTCGAAGTCGCTGAACAACTATCCCGACCCTCGGGAGATGTTCGACACGCACGGCGCCGACGCCATGCGCTGGCACTTGCTCAGCTCGGCGATCCTGCGCGGTGGCGATGGCATGGTGACCGAGAATGGGATGCGCGAAACCGTGCGTCACGTACTCCTGCCGCTCTGGAACTCCTGGTACTTCCTGACCCTGTATGCGAACGCTGCTGGCTATCAGGGCCAATTCAGGACCGACTCGACCAACGTGCTCGACCAGTACGTGTTGGCCAAGACGCGCGACCTCGTCGCTGACACCACGGTGTCGCTTGACGCCTACGACCTGTTCGCTGCTTGCCAGCACGTGCGGGACTACCTCGATGTCTTGACCAACTGGTATGTACGTCGTAGCCGGAGCCGTTTCTGGGAGGGCGACCACGACGCCATCGACACAATGCACACGGTGCTGTCGATCCTTGTCCGTGTGACGGCTCCGATGTTGCCGTTCATCTCTGAGGCCATCCACGAAGGGATGAGCGACGGGGCGGGCGAAGCGGCCCGGTCGGTCCACCTGCACGATTGGCCGTCTGCCGACGAGCTGCCGGCTAACGACGATCTTGTTGCCTCGATGGACCTCGTCCGCGATGTTTGCTCGTCCACACTGTCGGTCCGCAAGGCCCACAAGCGTCGCGTTCGGCTCCCGCTCAACTCGGTGACCGTGGCGACGCCTGACGCGGCACGACTCGCTGACTTCACCGCTCTGATCTCCGATGAGGTCAACGTGCGACACGTCGTGTTGACCGATGACGTCGCATCCGTTGCTACCGAACGGTTGCAACTCGTCCCCAAGGCGCTTGGCCCGCGACTCGGCAAGAATGTTCAGAACGTCATCAAGGCCCACAAATCGGGCGACTGGTCGAGCACCGACGGGCCCGACGGCCTCATCGTGGTCGTCGGTGGCGTCGAGCTGATGGAGGGGGAGTACACCCTCGCCCTCGTCGCAAGCGACGACCTCGGTGAAGGACAGGCAAGCGCGGGGCTGAGTAAGTCGGCCGGAGTGATCGCCCTCGACATCGAGGTGACCGACGAACTCGAAATTGAAGGCCGTGCCCGCGACCTGGTGCGCCTCGTACAGCAGGCCCGTCGCGACGCCGACCTCAAGGTGTCGGACAGGATCGACCTCACCATCGTTGCGCCGCAACTGTGGCTCGATGCCGTTTCAGAACACGAAACACTGATCAGCGGTGAGACACTTGCCACATCTTTGACCGTTGTTCTGAGCGCCGACGAAAAGAGCGACCCTTCGATCACGGTGGAGCGTGCAGCCGAACGCTGAAAGTAAGTGAACTTGTGACGTCGTGATGACCGTCGCAATCGGACACCTCCTCCGGTATAGTCCGGCGCTCAATAACGCCACAAGGAGCGCTCATGGCCGCACCGAAATCGTCGAAATCCGCCAAGAAGTCTGTTGCCAAGAAGGCGGCAGCGAAGAAGGCGGTTACGAAGAAGCCTGTCACTCAGCAGGCAGCAGCAAAGAAGGCAGCGGAAAAGCCCACTGCCACAAAGACTGCTGCCAAAAAGGCAGTTGCGAAAAAGTCAATCGTGAAAAAGGCAATCGTGAAAAAAGCAGTAGCGAAAAAAGCAGTAGCGAAAAAAGCAGTGGCGAAAAAGGCAGCGGTAAAAAAGACAGTGGCGAAAAAGACAGCAGCGACGAAGACCGTGGCGAAAACGGCAGCAGCGACGAAGACTGCAGCGAAGAAGTCGTCAGCGAGGAAGTCGGCGGCAAAGAAAACCGTCGACCCTGCGGTTCCGCGGCCGAAGCAGGCTGTGCCCCCGAAACTGGCTCCGAGAATCAAAGAGAAGAAGTCGTCGTTCCCATCGCTGCTCTCGAACGATGTACCTGATGTGGTCGAGGTGCCGAAGCCGCGGGGAACGAGCAAGGACGGCATTGCCTACACGAAGGACTTTGATGTCAAGTTCCTCAAGGTGCAGAAGGACGAATTGCTCGCTCGTCGGGCCAGAGAGTTGACTCGTGCCACTCGCCTCGAAGAAGAAGCGATCTCCTTGATCGAAGACGGCGAAATGGGCGATGTCCAGTTCGACGACGAAGGCGGCGAAGGCGACACGATGGTCGTCCAGCGCGATCTTGATCGGCTGCTGTCAGGTCAGGCTCGCCAGACCATCGGCGACATCGATGAGGCGTTGGCCCGTATCGAAGTTGGCACATACGGCTACTCCGTCGTGTCAGGCAAGCCGATTCCACGTGAGCGGCTCGAGGCAATCCCCGAAACCACCGTGCTGGCGGTCGAGAAGGTCAGCGGCGCTGGCTTCCGTTAAGCCCGGCTGCTTCAATCCTCCATGTCTCATGCCCGTGCCGCCGCGTGGCGGGCTCCGGTGCTACTGGCGCTCAGCGTCGTCTTTTTCGACCAGCTGACCAAGCACTGGGCAGTCACCGGTCTTGGACCAGATCGTGTCATCGACGTGGTCTGGACACTGCGTTGGAACCTCGCGTTCAACAGCGGCATGGCCTTCAGTCGCGGGCAAGGCCTCGGACCACTCATTGCGGTCGTAGCCACACTGGTCATCGTCTGGCTGCTCGTGACGTTGCGCACCGAGTCGACCAGGTTGTCGACGTTTGGAATGGGGCTCGTCATCGGCGGCGCAGCCGGCAACCTCGTTGACCGAGCTTTTCGTGGCGACGCCTGGCTACGCGGCTCCGTGGTCGACTTCATTGACTTCCAATGGTTCCCAATCTTCAACATCGCTGACATCTGCATCAATGTGGGCGCTGGCGCACTGATCTTGAATAGCGTGCTGAGTGCGCGTCGAGCGAAAGTGCTCGACGCGGCTGAGTTCGAAGAGGCCCGTGTTGACGCAGCAGCCGCTGACGCCCGAAATTCCACCGAATCCGCCACCGTCGAGGAGATCCCCGAACCATGATCAATGAGGACGTCCCCGCAGCACTCGACGGCCAACGTCTCGACCGCATTGTCGCGCTCCTTGGTGACATCAGTCGATCCGATGCCGCGGCGGCAATCGCCAACGGTGGAGTTTCCGTCGACGGTGCGCTGGCATCGAGCGGCAAGATTCGCCTTGTCGAAGGTCAGTCCGTCGGTGTCGACCCGACATCGTTCCCGCGGATTCAACTGCCGCAGCCTGACCCCGATGTCGAGTTCTCAGTCATCTACGAAGATGAGAGCATCATCATCGTCGATAAGCCGGCCGGCCTGGTCGTGCACCCTGGCGCCGGCAATATGGAGGGCACGCTTGCCAACGGCCTGCTTGCGCGATTCCCCGAGATTGTCGACATCGGCGAGTCCAACCGACCCGGAATCGTGCATCGCCTTGACTCTGGTAGCTCTGGCTTGCTGGTTGTTGCCCGCACCCAGCAGGCTGCCGACTACCTCATCGCCCAGTTCGCCGATCACTCATGCACGCGCCGCTACGAAGCGCTGGTGTGGGGTGTGCCGGATGCACCGCATGGGATCATCGATGCGCCATTGGGCCGCAGCCGCTCCGACCCGTTGAAGATGGCGGTCGTGACGCATGGCAAGTACGCGCGCACCGACTATCGAGTCATTGGCACGTACCGCGAGCCTGCGGTTGTTTCTCGTGTCGACTGTCGTCTGGAAACCGGACGCACACACCAGATTCGTGTGCACCTCTCGTCGATTAACCATCCGCTCGTCGGTGATCCGACCTACGGTCAGCGCCGCCCGAACCTCGGTGTACAGCGCCCGTTCCTGCACGCTGCCGAACTGGCCTTCAACCACCCGGCCACTGGCGAACGCGTCACCTTCCACAGCCCGCTTGCACCAGATCTGCAAGCTTGGCTCGACGCCGCCTCCACCTGACGCTGGTGCGCCTGGCGGCGCTGTCGACTGGCGTCGACCACATCGACTGCGTCGCTGCCAGCGGTGCTCGGACTGCGTCCGAATCGCTGCGCTCGGGGACACAAGCTCGGGGGACACAAGCTCGGGGGACACAAGCTCGGACTGCGTCCGACTCGCTGCGCTTGGCTGGCGGGTATTTCAGTGTTCGTGGAGGACTGGCCAGGGGGATTCGCCGTTGGCGATGCTGGTGATACTGGCGAGTGAGTAGCCGTCGAGGTGCTCGCGCATGTGGGCGCCTGCCTGGTTCCAGATTTCCAGCAGCACGCACTGGCCTTCGTGGTCACATGATCCGTCTTGGTGTGGTGCACCGAAGTCGCCGACCGTGATCGGGCCGTCGACGGCTGAGATGATGTCACTCAGCATGATCGCCGCGGGATCGCGAGCAAGCACGTACCCGCCACCGACGCCGCGCTTCGAGCGAACGATCCCCGCACCCTTCAGAGCGAGCAAAATTTGCTCGAGGTAGGGCTGAGGTAGCGCAGTGCGCTCGGCGATGTCACGTACTGATGTGGGGCCGCCCTCGTCGAGGTGGAGAGCGAGGCTCAGTAGCGCCCGGCAGGCGTAGTCCCCTCGGGTCGAGATGCGCACGGGATCACCATAACGATTTTTGAGCGATTCGGAAGAACGCGTGACCCGAGCGGGGCTCGTCGAGAACAATCATGGCTCTAACGTTGTGGTGGACCCTCGAACATGGTGGACTGAGCCCCAGTGACTTCGTCAGGCATCGGGCCCATCATTCCGGACTACGCGGGAGCCAACGTGCGTGGGATTATTCCAGCGCTTCTGGGCCCGAGAACTTGGTCGACGTCGACGCTGCCATCGTGGATGCCGGCGCCAGTCGCCAACTCAGAGCAATGCGTCCTGCTGGTGCTCGACGGCCTCGGCTGGGATCAGCTCAACGATCACCGAGCAATAGTGCCCACGATCGACTCGCTCGTCGGTCGATCGATTCACACCGTTGCACCAACGACGACCGCCACAGCGCTGACATCGATTACCACTGGGTTGACGCCTGGCGAACATGGGCTCATCGGCTACCGCATGATGCTCAACGGCGACATCATGAACGTCCTCCGCTGGAGTGTCGACGACAAGATCGTTCGCCGCCAGAAGCCGCCAATGGAAGTGCAGCCATTCGACCCGTTCATGGGCTACGAGGTGCCTGTCGTGTCGATGGCCGAGCTTGAAAACTCAGCATTCAGCGAAGCGCACCTCCGTGGCTGTCAAAGAGTGGGCTGGAGGGCAGCGTCGTCAATCCCGGTGGCTGCGGCCGAACTCATCGAGGCCGGTGAACAGTTCGTGTACTGCTACTACGGCGGCATCGACAAGATCGCCCACGAACGCGGCTTCGGCCCGTACTACGAGGCTGAACTGCGCGCCGCCGACCGCATGGTTGCCGACTTGCTCGAGGCCCTGCCGAGTGGCACGTCACTTCTCATCACCGCCGATCACGGCCAGGTCGACGTCGGCGACAACATCATCCGACCATCCGATGCGTTGTTGCGTGGCGTCACCATGCAATCCGGCGAAGGACGATTCCGTTGGCTACACACCACGGCTGGCGCGCTCAATGATGTTGCACAGGCAGCTGAAGACGAAGTCGGCGCGGTGGCCTGGATCGTCACACGCGAGCAGGTCATCGACGAAGGTTGGTTCGGTGCAACTGTCGCTCCACCGGTTCGGGCGCGCCTCGGTGACGTCGCGCTTGTCGCCCGCGAGCCAGTCACGTTTCACGAAGATGCCGACTCCGGCAGCTATCAGCTGATCTGTCGCCACGGTTCGCTCACCTCGGCTGAAGTGAACGTCCCGCTCCTTGCCGGTACCGCCTGACAGCCAGGCGCAGCAGGATCCAGGTAGAAAGACCGCCATGTCCGACACGTCATCGACCCCCGACGAAACACCTGCTGCGACAGAGACCGAGCCAGCGCGTCCCGACGTCGTGCCGACGAGCGACGAGACGTCGACAGACAATGCCGTGGCTGACGAACCGTCCGTACTCCGTGAGGCTGTCACGCAGCCCGCCAAGGTGATGCGCATCGGTTCGATGATCAAGCAGATGCTTGAAGAGGTCCGTATGACTTCGCTCGATGAGGCGTCACGTGAACGCCTCGCCGCTGTCTACGAACGTTCGATCGTCGAGCTGTCCGAGGCAATGTCGGAGGATTTACAAGAGGAGCTTCGGTCGCTGGCGCTGCCGTTCGACCATGACGAAGTTCCGAGCGAAGCCGAACTCCGCGTTGCCAAGGCGCAACTCGTCGGCTGGCTTGAGGGCCTTTTCCACGGCATTCAGGCAAGCCTGATGGCGCAACAGGCGGTTGCTCAACAGCAGCTCGCCCAAATGCGGCAGCTCCCGAACGGTCAAATCGTCCAAGGTGGTGCCCAACACGCGCCGGGCCAGCCCGGAGCCGACGGCGACCGGCCCGGCACCTACCTGTAGCGGCACTGACGCTCCAGCCCGCCAGAGGCCTGGCTGCAACCGTTGGAAAAGCAACGAAAATCACTGCTACGTTCAGAATCCCAACGTTGTAAGTAACTCACCCAGAAATGCCAGATGGCCGACTCCTTCACACACCTCCACGTTCACACCGAATTTTCGATGCTCGACGGAGCGTCGCGACTCGACGAGTTGGTGGCCAAGGCGGTTGAGGACGGCCAGCCGGCGCTCGGTATGACCGATCACGGCAACATGTACGGCACGCTCGACTTCTACAAAGAGTGCAACAACCAAGGGATCAAGCCGATCATCGGGACCGAGGCCTATATGGCCCACGAGCACCGCAGCGAACGTCCGCCGCGACGGGGTCGAGTTGACGATTCTGGCGGCGAGACCGAGGGCGGCAAGAAGCTTTACTACCACCTGATCCTGCTGGCAGAGAACAATGAGGGTTACAAGAACCTCATCCAACTCGCGTCGCTCGCGTTCATGGAGGGGTACTACTACAAGCCCCGCATGGACTGGGAGCTGCTCGAGAAGTACTCCAATGGCTTGATCGCCACCAGTGGTTGTCTTGGCGGACACGTGCTGCAGTCGCTGCTCAACGGCGACGAGCAGGGTGCGCTCGAGAAGGCGGCACGCCTCCAAGACATTTTCGGCCGTGACAACTTTTTTATCGAGATCCAAGACCACGGCATCCCCGAGCAGCACCAGACCAACCCGAAGCTGCTCGAAATCGCCAAGAAGCTCAAGGCGCCCCTGCTCGCCACGAACGACACGCACTACACACATCAGGACGAACACGATGCTCACGACGCGCTCTTGTGTGTGCAGACCGGGTCGCTCATCTCCGATCAGAAGCGGCTCAGGTTCTCTGGTACCGAGCACTATCTCAAGACGGCTGCCGAAATGCGGTACCTCTTTAAAGAGATCCCCACGGCGTGCGACAACAGCCTGTGGATCGCTGAGCGGTCAAACATCGAGATCGAGTTCGGTAAACCGTTGCTTCCGGACTTCCCGCTCCCAGATGGCTTCGTCGATGACGAGGCATACCTCCGTCACCTCACGATGGAAGGTGCCAAGAAGCGGTGGGGCCAGGACATCCCAGCTGACGCACTCGAACGGCTGGCGTTTGAACTCAAGGTCATTTGTGACATGGGGTTCGCGTCGTACTTCCTGATCACATGGGACCTCATCAAGTACGCCCGCGACAACAACATCCGCGTCGGCCCCGGCCGCGGGTCCGCAGCTGGCTGTGCGGTCGCGTACTCGCTCTGGATCACCGACCTTGATCCCATCAAGTACGACCTCCTGTTCGAGCGGTTCCTCAATCCGAGTCGTGTCTCGATGCCCGACATCGACATGGACTTCGAGACGCGATACCGCGAAGACATGATCAAGTACGCGGCCGAACGGTACGGCCGCGACCACGTGGCGCAGATCATCACGTTCGGATCGATCAAGGCGCGCAACGCCGCCAAGGACGCGGCCCGCGTGCTTGGCTATCCGTACGGCGTCGGTGACAAGATCGCCAAGGCCATGCCGCCGATGGTGATGGGCCGAGACACCCCGCTCAAATATTGCTTCGAAGACATCCCTAAGTATCACGACGGATACAAGGCAGCTGCTGACCTTCGGGCGATGTACGACACCGACCCGGACATCAAGAAGATCATCGATGTGGCGCGTGGCCTCGAGGGCCTGAAACGGTCCGATGGCATTCACGCCGCCGCCGTGGTGATCACGAAGAATCCGGTCACCGACTACGTGCCGATTCAACGCAAGCCTGCAGCAGGAACGGACCCCGCTGACGCTCCGGTCGTCACCCAGTACGAGATGCACGGCGTGGAAGATCTCGGGCTTCTCAAGATGGACTTCCTCGGGTTGCGCAACCTCGATGTGATCTCCGACGCCGAAGCAATGATTCGCGAGCGGGGCACACCGGATCTGGTCGTCGAGGAGTTGCCGCTCGACGACAAGAAGACCTACGAGCTGCTCTCGCGGGGCGACACGATTGGCATCTTCCAGCTGGAATCCCCGCCAATGCGTCAGCTCCTCAAGGCAATGGAGCCAACGACCTTCGAAGACATCGCAGCTGTGCTGGCCCTGTATCGACCAGGCCCCATGTCGGTCAACATGCACTACGACTTCGCTGACCGCAAGAACGGTCGCCAAGAAGTTTCGTACTTCCACGAAGATGCCAAGGAGGTGCTCGGCGACACGTATGGCCTGATGATTTATCAGGAGAGCGTGATGCGTGTGGCGCAGAAGTTTGCCGGATACTCACTCGCCGAAGCCGACAACCTCCGCAAAGCGATGGGCAAGAAGGTCCGCGAGGTCATGGCGGCTGCCCGCGACGGCTTTGAGGAAGGTGTGGTCCGGACTGGCTATGACAAGCAGATGGGTGTCGAACTGTTCGACATCATCGAAAAGTTCGCTGACTATGCCTTCAACAAGAGTCACACGTTCGGTTACGGGCTCATCACGTACCAGACCGCATATCTGAAGGCGCACTACCCGGTCGAGTACATTGCCTCGCTGCTGACCAGCGTCAAGAACAACCTGGACAAGGCCGCCACGTACCTCGCCGACTGTCGCTCGATGGGCATCAAGGTGCTCACGCCGGACGTCAACCGCTCGCTGATCAACTTCGGAGCGTTGTCGCCTGACCAGATTCCCGAGGGCATGTCGCTCAACGTCGGGAGCCCTGGCGCCATCACGTTCGGCTTGTCGGCTGTGCGTAACGTCGGCGAGGCGCTCGTCGAGGATCTCCTCGCCGAGCGCGCGGAGAATGGACAGTTCGCCGACTTCTACGACTTCGTCGAACGGGTCCCCGAATCCGTGCTCAACAAGCGAACGATCGAATCACTCATCAAGGGTGGCGGGTTCGACTCACTCGGCCACCCCCGGCGCGGCCTACTCAGCGTTTTCGAGCACATCATCGACACGACCGTGAAACGCCGACGTGAGCGCGAAAAGGGCGTCATGTCGCTGTTCGGTGACTGGGGCGACGATTCTGGCGGCGCCGGCAGCGAGAGTGGTAGCGAAGGCTTCGACGAGCGCACGCCGATCCCCGAACTCGAGTTTGACAAGACCGAGAAGCTTCGTTTCGAGAAAGAGATGCTTGGTCTGTACGTGTCTGATCATCCCCTTTTCGGTGTCGAGAATGCACTGAAACGCAAGGTCGAGCATGCGCTCATCGACCTGCCAAACATGGAAGACGGCACCCCGGTCACCGTTGGTGGAGTGATCACCAACCTGGCTCGCAAGTTCACGAAGAAGGGCGACCAGATGGCGGTCTTCCTCCTCGAAGATCTTGATGCCTCGATCGAAGTGACGATTTTTCCACGCACCCTGGCCGAGCAGGGCCACAAGCTCGAAGACGACCTCATTGTGTCGGTCAAGGGCAGGCTGGACAAGCGGGATGAGTCGCGATTTGGCCTGATCGGCCAAACGATCAACGTGCTGCAGGGCCTCGACGACGGACCCGCTGTGCCGCTCCGGCTGCGACTGCCAGCAACAGCTCTTGACGAGCTGAAGATCCAGCGGTTGAAGCGACTCCTCAAAGAACATCCTGGTGAGTCCATTGTCATGATCGACATCGGAATGGGCAAGGTTGTGAAGCTCGCTGACGAGTTCCGGGTTGATCTCGACCGGGCCGTCGGAGAACTTCGGATGGCATTCGGCCACGATGCCGTCTTGCTCTGAGCCCTGGTCGAACATGAGTCTGAGGCAGCCTGGAAGGCCCGTTGCGCCTGGTCAGGACGGTCAGCGTCCGGGTCCGCGCGAGTGAGCTGACTTCGACGAACTAGCCCGCAATTGATTCGATGCGTGATTCCGGTGGCAGAATGGAGGGGATGGCACTTGAAGTTTCGACCAATGACGCGTCCGCACTGACCGAGACCGACCTCGACGAATTGGCGTCGATGGAAGATGCATTCGGCGCCGAAGCCTTGGCTCAGGCAAAAGAAGACTGGGTGCTCATCACGACCGCACGCTTTGGCGACGCGTTGCATGGGTTCACTTTCGCCACGCTTGAGCGCATCGGCGGCACACCGTGTGTCCTGTTTGGCTTGATGAGCGTCAAGCGTTCCTCAAAGCGCGATCAGGTACTCCGCGGCTTGATGAGCGAGGCGTATCACCGTGCCCTCATGGCGTTCCCCGATGAAGACGTGGTGGTTGGCTGCCGCTTCATCAATGCTGATTCGGTCGTGGCACTGAAGGATCTCGATGATTTGACCCCTCGGCCCGGCAACGATGCTGTCGGCGAGGAGCGTGCATGGGGCCGTCGCCTCGCGAAGCGCTACGGCATCGACGCCAAGTACGACGCCAAAACGTTTGTCGCCAAGTCCGGAGCGCAACAGGGCTACCTTGACTTCGAGTCTGCAAAGCCTGAAGCACTCGACCCCGAGGTCGTTGCGATGTTCGAAGACGTCCCGGTCGCCAAGGGCGGCGCGATGATTGTCTACGGCTGGACCATGGCCGAAGATCTCGTCAAGCTCGGCAAGCGCTGAGAGAACACCTGAGTTTCGGTCGATGACCGAGTTCTCAGAAGTCGTTCGCAATCGGCGGATGACGCGAGCGTTCCGGCACGATCCTGTCGACCCTGCAATCATCGACGATCTCGTCGACCTTGCGTCGCGCGCGCCGAGCGCTGGCAAGACACAGGGCTGGCACCTCGTGGTGCTCGAAGGTGATGCCACCGCCCGCTTCTGGGACCTCTCGTTACCCATCGAAATGCGCGCAGGATTCCGCTGGAAGCACCTGCTCGACGCTCCGGTTATCGCGCTGCCGTTGGCTGATTCGAGCGCATATGTCGACCGTTACGCCGAGCCGGACAAGGCGCGGACTGGTCTGGGTGAAAGCGAAGACGCTTGGCCTGTCCCGTACTGGACGATCGACACGTCGATGTCGGTGATGACGTTGCTGCTCGGCGCAGAAGACGTCGGCCTCGGAGCGCTGTTCTTCGGCGTGTTCAACAACGAAGCAGCCATCCGGGCCGAACTGGGCATCCCCGGACACCTGGAATTACTCGGCGCGATTGCCCTCGGACATCCGATTGCAGATCGAGTCAACGAGACACAGCAGGGAGCGGGCCCCGGGCGGAGTTCCAGTCGTCCACGTCGCTCGCCCGACGAGATCATCCACCGGAACGGCTGGACAGAACCGTCGTCGCACTGAGACCTGTCGCACTCCGGTCTGACCAAAGCGTGACAGTGGCGGGATCAGGTGTCAGTTTCATCGGTCGTTTCTTCCGGGCGTGCGGGGAGTGAGATGCGTTTGCCGGTCAGGAGTTCGCTGAAGCCTTCGACGGTGTCTTGGGGTGCTTGGCAGGCGTGATCCCGACAGACGTAGACGTAGCCGTCTTCGCGACCTTTCCACAGCGGCGAGTCGTAGGGCTCGCCCCAAGCCAGCACCGTGTCGGGCCGCCAAACCGATTGGGCCATACGGACCAGGTCGGGTCGGTCGCCGACGATGACGACCTCGGTCGTCCCTCGACGGCGCAGGTCAGCGGCGATGAGCGCGTTCGAGAACATGCCGATGCCCTGGTCGACTTGTGTGCCGAGTAGTTGCAGGATGCGATCGGCCTGGTTGGCGTAGCGCATCTCTCCCGTGAGCCCGGCGAGCCGGTACAGCGCCAAGGCTGCGGTCGAGTTTGCCGACGGCAGCGCTGTGTCGGTGAGATCTTTCTGGCGGGCGATCAACGCCTCTGCATCTTCGGCGGTCGTGAAAAGTCCGCCTTCGACCGGATCCCAGAACCAGTCGAGCATCGTGTCTGCGGTCTCGATGGCTGCCTCGATCCAGCGCGCCTCGCCGGACGCCTCGGCGAGCCGGGTGAAGGCGTCGATGAGGTGGGCATGGTCGCCTGCGAGTGCATCGTGGCGAGCCTGCGGTGCGCCATCGGCATGCCAGGTGCGGCTCCAACGGCCGTCGGGCCGACGGAGTTCGCTCAGCAGGAACTCGCCGTTCTTCTTGGCAGCTTCGAGCCATGTCGGGTTGTTGAACACCGACGCGGCCTCGGCGAGGGTGGCGAGGAACATTGCGTTCCATTCAGTGATGACCTTGTCGTCGAGACCGGGCCGCTCGCGTTCGTTGCGAGCCTGAGCCATCCGGAAGGTGCCGTAGTCAAGCTCGCGGGGTCGCTTGAGTACGCCTCGGGCCTGCAACCGGTTGGGGATCGAGCGGCGAACGGGCGTATCGCTCTTTTTCTTCTTCGTCTTCTTGTTGCCGGACGTGGATGCGTGGTCGGGCTTGGCGCCGTGATCGACGATCTCGTAGTTACCTTCGTCGGTGATGTCATACCAGTCGAGGGTGGCCTCGACGATTTCCTTCTTGACGTCGTGCATCGCAGCGCGCGCTTCGTCGGGTGTCCACGTGTGGAACAGGCCCTCGACTCCTTTTCCATCGGCGTCGGGGGAGTCGGCATCTTCGGCTGAGTACCAGCCGCCGCCGGGATGTTGCAGTGTGGTGAGCACGTAGCCAATGGTCTCGATCAGAACCTGACGCCACTGGGGCTGACCGAGCACGATGAACCCGTGGAGGTAGGTCCGCACGAGTAGTGCCTGATCTGGCAGCATCTTCTCGAAGTGTGGCGTGAGCCATTCGCGGTCGGTCGAGTAGCGGGCGAACCCGCCACCGATGTGGTCGTACATGCCGCCCGAGCACATGGCGTCGAGGGTGGTAACGATGATGTCCTTGGCGACGTCGGCGCCATTGGACATGTAGGCGCGGAGCATGAGCTCGAGGTTGAACGTCGACGGGAACTTCGGGGCCTGCCCGAATCCGCCCCACTCGGGGTCGAATGCCTTGCCGAGCCCCTGTACTGCGTTGTTGAGCTGTTCGACGTCTGGGATTGCGGTGCCTGCTGAGAGTTTGGCGGTGCGATTGACGGCAGTCATCAACTGGTCGATGTTCTTGCGAACGTCGTCGGGCCGTTCGGTGTAGACCTCGGTGATTGCGGTGAGCAGTTGGAGGAACTGTTCCTTCGGGAAGTACGTGCCGCCGTAAAAGGGCTCGCCGTCGGGCGTCATGAACACGGTCATCGGCCAACCGCCGCGACCGGTCATGGCCTGCACGGCATCCATGTAGAGCTGGTCGACGTCAGGGCGTTCTTCGCGGTCGACTTTGACGTTGACGAATAACTCGTTCATCTTCGTTGCAACCTCGGAGTCTTCGAAGCATTCGTGGGCCATCACGTGGCACCAGTGACACGACGAGTATCCGACCGACAGCAGCACAGGGACGTTGCGGGCCTTTGCCTCGGCAAACGCCTCGGCTCCCCACGGGAACCAGTCGACCGGATTTTCGCGATGCTGGCGCAGGTAGGGAGACGTCTCGTCGGCAAGCCGGTTCATGATCGGGAGGGTAACGCCGCTCGAACCAGCGATGACTGTGCCCCGGCGCTTCCAGATAATTCGGGAACGGCTCGCTAGCGTCGTCGCTATGGGCATCGTTGGCTGGATCATCGTCGGACTGATTGCTGGTGGACTGGCCCGGTGGATTGTCAAGGACGACCGGAGTGGCTGCATTTACACAATGGTCGTCGGTGTGCTCGGGGCGCTCATCGGCGGTTGGCTGATGTCAACGATCGATAGTGCAGGTGTCGAAGAGTTCTCACTACGGAGCATCGGAGTCGCCGCGATTGGTGCGGTGCTCTTACTCCTGGTGCTGCAGGCCATTGCTGGGCGCGGCGCCACTCACCGGCGCTGACCTCAGTTGAAGGCTGAACTTGTTCAGACGCCAGTGGCGTGAAAGCCGCCGTCGCAGTGGACGATTTCGCCAGTCGTCTTCGGGAACCAGTCAGACAGCATGGCGCAGACAGTGCGGGCGACAGGCTCTGAGTCGTTGACGTCCCAGCCCAGTGGAGCGCGGTCGTCCCAGACGTCTTCGAACTTGGCGAAGCCGGGGATTGACTTGGCTGCCATCGTGCGGATCGGGCCGGCGGCAACGAGGTTGCAGCGGATGCCCTGAGGCCCAAGCTCTTTGGCTAAGTAGCGCGACAGGCTCTGCAGCGCTGACTTTGCGACGCCCATCCAGTTGTAGGCGGGCCACGCAACCGAGTTGTCGAAGTCGAGGCCGACGATCGAACCACCCGGCTGCATGAGCGGCACGAATGCGTCGGCGAGCGCTTTGAGTGAATAGGTCGACACGTGCATGGCGACGGCGACGTCGTCCCACGGGGCGTCCATGAAGTCATCACCGAGACACGACGCCGGTGCGAAACCAACAGCGTGCAGCACGCCATCGACTCGACCCCACTTTGTTGCGAGCGCTTCGCGTACAGCGACACCGTGCTCGGGCACGGTGACGTCGAGCTCGAACACTTCGATTTCAGAACCGTCAGGATTCGTGCCGAGCTTGCGGGCGGTGCGCTGAGTGAGACGCAGTGCGCGCCCGGCACCGGTAAGGACAATATTTGCACCCTGTTCCTGTGCGATCTTCGCCACGCCGAAGGCGAGCGAGGCATCCGTGAGGACGCCGGTAATCACGATGTTTTTTCCGTCGAGCAGACCCATGAGCGAGAACGTAGTCGCTGGAGCGGAGCCGAGGCGTTTGTCTGGGCTGAAGTGGCGTCGGTGAGTGCAATCGCTCACCGAAAACCGGGGCGAGGTGTTTGGCGTGTGCTGTGACTCCCGCCCGAAGTCCGAGGGGTCATGCAACGATGTGGCACGCTGCGTAAGTGACAGCAATGGGAATGAAACAGGGCACTGCGAGCGTTGAGCGATGACGATGCAACTCTTTGACACAGCACGCGGCGAAATTGTCCCCTTCGAGCCCGGCGAGAACGTCTTGATGTACACGTGCGGCATCACGCCTTACGACGCAACGCACCTCGGCCACGCTGCCACATTCATCGCATACGACATGCTGCAGCGCCGGCTGATCGACATGGGCCACACCGTGCGGTGCGTCCGCAACGTCACTGACGTCGATGACCCGCTATTTGCCAAAGCTCGTGAGCTCGGCGTGCACTACCTCGACCTTGCGGCTTCCGAGGAGGCTCGCTTCGAACGCGACATGGAAGCGCTCAATGCGCTGCCCGTTGCATCGAGCCCGCGAGCCTCGTCGGCAATTCCCGACATCCGCGGTTTCATCGGCATGGTGCTCGACCGGGGTTTTGCCTACCAGGCCGGTGGCTCGGTCTACTTCGACGTGTCGAAGGTTGACTCGTTCGGTTCGATGAGTGGTTACTCCGAAGAGCAGATGCTCGCCTACGCAAAGGACCGTGGCGGCAAGATCGACGATCCGAACAAGAAGTCGCCGCTCGACTTCGTCCTGTGGCATCCCTCGGCGTCTGACGAGCCGGCTTGGGACACGATGTGGGGCGCAGGTCGCCCGGGCTGGCACATCGAGTGTTCAGCCCTTGC
>JBNMOS010000031.1:0-29941 GCA_051275435.1 Ilumatobacter sp. | reverse complement strand
CACCACCATCAGCGATACCGCTCACGTCATCGCTCGCGGTACCTGACAACGACACCACCAACGCACCATTGACATCAACGACTGGCACAACACCAGCAGCCAACGCATCCAACATCACCGTCGGCGCCGCGGCATCGACAGCCAGCACCACAGCAGACCCCGGAATTTCAACGTTGCCAACCGCATCAGTCGACCGCGTCAGGATCTGATGAACCCCAGGCTCGACATTAATTGTCAACATCCATTGCTCGGCACCCTCGGCTACCTCCCACGGGCCACCATCGACCTGCACTTCGACCGTCGCGACACCAGAACCGCCGGCGAGATCATCAGCAGACCCAAACAGCACATACGACTCATCAGCAATCGGGCCCGACGGCACCTCTGCCGATGAGGTCGGCGCGTCACTATCGACACGCAGTGACAGCGACGATGACTTCGACAATGCCCCGCCAAGCCCATCGTTCGTGTCCCAACCCAAAATCCACTGCTGCAGCGATCTCGGGGCCGAAACGGTCGAGACCAAACACGTCGGCTGCGTACGACCCATCAGATCCGCGACCCCTGCATCACTCATGGCCACATTGAAGAATTGCAACTGGTCAATCGAGACCGACGACCCGCCACCGCTGATCGCCACAGGACCCGGTACCGGCCAATCCACGCCGCCACCGGTCGCCGAGAATTTGGCGGCATCGCCGATCCACAACTGCAACGTCCCGGACGACGGCCGCGACGCCACCACGAAATGCCACTCGCCATCGTTCACCGGATTTGATACCTGGTTGCTCACGACGGCGTTGTCCCATTTCCAGGAGACCTCACCCGTATTCGGGTACACCAGCAACTCACGATTCTCATCGAAAGAAATCTTCAACGGCACCGACGACGAACTGTCATCAACACGCACCCAAAACCCAACCGACAACGCGGCATCTGAGCCCAGCACCATCGGGCTCGGCACCGTCACCACATCACCAGCATTGAACCGCGCCGCCAAACGAGAACCGTCAGCACCCAGCGCACCAGCAACACCGATGTCGGGCACCGACCCCGCCAGCGATACGCCGTCCCGGCCGCCACCAGACCCATCAGCAAACGCTGTTGCCCCGGGCAACTCCTCGAACCTCAGATCAATCACCGGGAACGCCGACCCCGACGGACACGCCACCTTGGTCAAGTCCTGCGACGTAGCCGGCAACAACGTCGACGGAGCCACAACCGGCAACAAGTCAGGCGTGAACGCACCCACCGCCACACCCCCGACGGTGTTCGCTGTGACCAGCCAACCACCCGTCACCGGATCAAACGACACACTCGGATCAGAACCAGCAGCAAACAAGTCGGTCGCCACCGGAACCACACAGCCCGCCGTGCACGGGAAACGAGTGGAGAACTCAGGCCACACCACACCATCGATACCCGCAGTACCGATGCCTTCAATACCGGTGCTGACGCCTTCGAGCGACTTGCCAACGATCATCAACGCATCGTTAGCGGGGTCGTAGGCCATCTCAGAGTTGTTGGCCGAGAACTCGCCGACGACCAACGACCCGGCCGACGCGCCCTTGGTCATGTCACGCGCCGAATACACGTGGGAGTAAACATCGGAACATTCGACCTCGGTGCATGGATTGAGAACGAAGTCGGTCATCTTCTCCGACACGACTACCCATCGGTCACGCACCCACAACACCTCAAGATCGCTCCCGAACGTGCCCGACGGCAACTTCTCTTTGGTGGGCCCGGCCGGAAAACCGTTCCCATCCAACACTTCAAAATAGTCAAATTCCGCTGTTTTCCACGCAAGACCGAAACCATCACCATTGCTGGCAATTTTCATCTCCAGGATCGGGGTCGTACCACGGTTGCCCGACACTTCCTGGGCGACGGGGTTCGTGACCGTTGGGCCGGTGAAATACCTCTGCATCGAATGGCGCTTACCGAATTTGTTGAGGGTGCCGAATTCGTTTGGGGTCACGCAAAAATTCACCTTGACAGCGGGAGCTGAGGTGGTGTCCAACGTGAACACCAGTGATCCTGATAGATCGAACGAACAGTCCTCAGAACTCTCCGTCGACGGGTTCACCGGAAATCCCCGCAAACCAACTAGGTCGTCGATGCAGGGCGTGGACAGACACGTGTACAGATGTCCAATGTCACCTTTGGTCGGATCGATTGCTCGAACGTTGAAAATGGCATCACCGCAGAAGCCTCCCTCCGGCAGGCTGGCTTCGTTCTGGAAGTCCACAGTGCCTATCCCCCAGTCCGCGCCCAGAGCGTCAACTGAGTTCCAGATCTCCGTGAGATTGCCCAGATTCGTGTTCCTCAACGAACTGTCCTGCGGCCCGGTTTGGTTGAGGTAAATCCCGTACTGGTTGATGAAGCTGAACGACGTATTGTCAAGCAAGTTCTCGACTGATTCGATCCTGTAGGTCGAGCAGTTGGCGATGTCGCTCCATACGGTCATGCAGTTACCGGCGTCGTTACATGCAGTCGACACATCGGCTTGGCCCGCAAGCCGCGCTACATCGGGACGATTCGGAGTCGTGGACGTATCGAGGTCACTGTCAACTTTGCTCCGTCCCCCGAGCGGGTCAATCACGAACACGTCCTGGGCAGTACCGTTTTTGGTCTTATCGGAGAGAACAAATCGGTTGACGGCATCACCGGCGGCCGGCACGAGGCCAGTCGAAGACACATCCTTGTACGTGGCAATTGGCGCGCGTTCCGCCACCATCTTGAGGGCCTGGGTCGCGATACCCGTGTCAGGCAACCACGCTCTCGCGTCAGCGAGAACGTCGACGCGCGCTACGCCGTCGGGCACCGTCACCGATGACAACACCTGCCGGGTCTGACCGTCGACAAAGGTGTCGGGGTCGAAGTCAAGCAGCGTGGGCGCAGCCGGCTGGCCCGCCACAGAAGGAACGGTAATTTGGAGCACACCCGGCGCGAGTGCTTGGGTTGCCGTGACCGTCGTGGCGACCTCAACCGTTTCGCCAGCAGTCACGAAACCCGTCGAGTCTCCAGCACTCATCTCAATCACGATCGGACTCGTATTCACCACCATCGGGTGATATGGCCGCAACTGGTCATCAATGCGCGGATCGACCTTCGCGCACTCATCGACGGGATCGGCGGTTTCCAGATCACACGGATCGTTGTTGGCATCAAGGTATGACACGGTCAGCTCAGCAAGTTCCTTTTCGGCCTGGTCGCTGATGCCGTCGCCGTCAGAGTCCCGAACTGTCGGGTTCGAATAGACGCGCACGGTGAGGTCGCCAACGCTGACGTTCCAGCCACCGGCGATACGGGCGACGCCGCCCTGGGTCACCACATGGCGGGTTTCTTGCCCGTCACTCAGCCCGTCGTTGTCGGTGTCAGCAAGCGACGGATTCGTTCCAGCCGCGAGTTCATCACGGTCGCTGAGGCCGTCGCCGTCAATGTCAGCAAACGACGGCGACACTGGGTAACCGTCAGCACGCAATTCGAGTTCATGCCGGTCGAGCAGCCCGTCGCCGTCAGTGTCAATCTTGATGTCATCAGGGTCAGAACCACCGTCGCTGGCCGAAAGCAGGCCGTCACCGTCGAAGTCCTTCATTGGTTCGAACGCCGGGTCCCACTCCAGTGCTCGCCCAAGCCCGCCGCGCTGAACGGTGGCAACGAAGCCCGACAAGGTGGCGGGCAAGATGTCATAGACCAATGGCGGGAGGTCACTCGAGGTCGTGTCATCGATCGTCCGCTCGTAACAGACCGGCACGACGACTATCGGTGGCGGACCGGGCACGGTCCAGCACTCGTATGACGGCAACGTGTACGCCGAATTGAGCGTGTACGGGAACGACTGATTCAGGCCCGCTTTGTCGAAGTTGACCACATCAGCAGCACCGAACTCGACGACGTCACTCTTGGTGGCCTGGTACAAGTCTTTGTCCGAATAGGCGCGCAGCCCGTCGGCCCCGGGCAGGAGGAGTTTGCCGTTGGTTGTGACGCTGTCCCAAGACCCCGGGCTCGACGCTGCCGGCTGAGCGGCAGCATCAGGCGCACTGAGTGCGTGTTCGAAGTTGCCGGAACGGATGTTCTCCTTCGTGTACAGCCACTGGTAGAACGCCATCTGCCAGGCATCGGGCGACGTGTGGGTGATTGTCGTGTCGACCGGCAACGCAATAGTGGCAGCATTGCCCGCGACGAAGCCCAGTTCAGGGTTGTCCAACGTGATCTTTGGCGACTTGACCGAAATCAGATCTGACGCGCTGACGTCGACCATCGGCGACGTTCCGAAGATCACGTAGGTGATTGCGCTCGTGACCGCACTGCTGATGTTGGCACAGTCGTCGTTGTCCTCAGACTCGCAGACCGCCGAAATGATGGCGTCGACAAAGACGACCAGCGCGACGACGAGCGCTCCGACAACTGTCGCCGACAGCACCGTGATCAACGCGATGTACAAGCTGTCGGCAATCACCGCCGCCAATGCGGCGTTGAACACCGGGCTCCACGCGGTCGTCGCACTATCGACCATCTGATAGATAAAGAAACCCCACGACACGCCGACCGCGATGAGCGCTCCGATAACGGCGATTTTCGACGAAACACCGAGGTACTTCTGCGCTGATTGCAGCTTGAATAGCTGAGAGACTTGTTTACCCGCACTGGTGATCTGACGCACCACCGTGGCTGTTTGCCAAACCGCGACCGTCGCACCGAGCCCCAACGCGGTTGCAAGCAAGACTGCACCGGCGGACCGCACACCGTCGCTCGCAGCGATGGAAAGAATCACACCGGCGAACGCTGCGACCGCAACCACCAGCCCGACTCCGGTTCCGATCTTGCCAGCCGTGCTCAGGCGACTGCCCGCATTCTTCAACCGGCCAAAAGCTTGAACATCTTGGATGGCGGTGATCCCCCCTGGCTTGGCCTTGGCCAAGGCCATCAGAAAGGAAGTCGAATCCTCGGCCGCATGTGCCGCGAGGTTCTTGAGATAGAGGAATCCGGCGACACGCGTGAAGCCAGTTTTTATGGTCGCCTCGACGCCTCTAAAGAGGAGGTCAGTTTTGACGAAACCTTGGTTCAGCGTGATCAGTTGTCCGTCGACCGTCTCGATCCGGGTCGAAACGGTCTGCCCCGTCATCATCGACAGGGCGTGGAGCCGGGCAAACTGCAACTGGCCCTCGGAGAGGAGCGGGTCGGACTTGAGCAGATCCTTTGCGGGGTCGTCTGGGTCGTACGGGAGGGCTTCGACTGGCTGCTGCTGGTCGATGGTGCTCATCATCTCGTCGATCGAACACGCTCGCCACGGCAGCGTCGCCCCAGTGGCGCAATACGGATTCCACTTCAGGCTGCCGATTGTCTCGATCGGGACACCGTCCCCGGCCCCGAGATCGATCGTGAGCCGATTGGCGCTCACGATGGCCGAATCGGTGGTGATGTCGAGACCCAGGCTCCGAGACGACGACATCATCACCGTGGTGATCAACGGCTGGACGGCGACGGATCCCACCTTCGGCGCGAACGACTGCTCCAGCACCGTGTCAATTCTGTCCGCTGTCTGTTTCAATCCCTTGTCGAAGGTCGCCGACTCGCCCACCTCAACCTGAAACACATCGGGCAGCACGTCGTAGGACATGACATCGTTGAGGTCACGGTCGAGGAGACCAGCGATGTTGGCTGGCGTGATTTCGAGGACGCCAGTATCAGGGTTCGTTGCCAAGAACCGCTCGCTGAGCACACTCGCGAGCCGCGCGGTCGGCTCGATATCTACCAGGTCGTCATCAACAGCCGGGTCCTCGAAAATGACAGCGGAATCGGTGCCGTGCTGCTCCGAAACGCTCAGACCGGTCAACGTCCACGGCTCGTAATACGCATGCACTACCTGCGGCACGTCATAGACGTAACCGATATCGGGATCACCAACATTGGTACAACCGTCGTCAACTGCTTTGGAGTCACTGAGGTCGCACCGAATGTCGTTGTTGACCTGGACCAGCCACAACAACTTGACATCTTGCGCGTCGCTCCAATCGGCACTCGACGAATACAGCATCCGTCCGCCGAACGCGACGTCGGCACCGGTGTCGGGATCCTTGACAAGCGTCAACGGCACATACACCTGTCGGCTGCCGTCTGCAGCGACATACACCTCTTGGCTGCCGTCCTCAAGAGTTATGAGTTTGACCTGAATGTTTTTCTCGTCGAGGTCTGCCTTATCCGGCAGTACGTGGTTCTCCGGGACGGTGATCTCCAGCATTGGAATCAACACCATGTCTTTGTCGTCAACACCATCGTTGAGATCCATGATTTGACCGGCTGTATCGGCCGGCCAGTCCATGGGCCGCAACGCCATACGCAGCTGCGTCGGGTCGTCCGGCTGCAGCTGGAACTCCACCACGGTCGGGAGATCCTGGGTGGAATCGAGACCGCGCAAGGTCAACTCCAACGGATTTTCGTTGTCAAACACGTCACTGATCGACGACGATGCACCAGCATCGATCCGGTCCGGTACGCCATCACCGTCGTTGTCGAGATCAAACAAATCAGGCGTGCAATCACCATCGGTGTCGACATTCCACTCCAAGTCGTCGATGACGCCATCATCATTGCTGTCGAAGTTCAACGGGTCACCAAACCAACGCACCGTCACCGGCGCACCTGTGTTCGCCGCACACGTCAGCTCGAAGCCCTCGACCTCGACCCCGTCGTTCAGACCGTCACCATCGGTGTCCTTTAGCTTCGGGTCGGTGCCAATCCGTTCCTCCACAAAATCGGTCAACCCATCGAGGTCGGTATCAGTGACCGTGTCAGTCGGATCACCCAACTGCGCCAACGCAACACCTGTCACGGCACCCGTCACCGCACCCTGGGGAGCAATCGCTGCCAGCCGATCGAGATGCGGATCCGCCAGCTGGCTCCGACGATATTCACGAACTTCATCCACAAGATCTGCTGCCTGCAACGCGCTAACTGGCACACCCGACGGGCCCGCGCCCGCCGACCCGGACGGGCTGCTCGCGCTTGCATCGACCCCAACCACCTGAGACCCCAACAACGCAGCAGCCAGAACCACAGCAAGCCGCGGCGACCACCCAGCCATACCAAAGCGATACGCACCAGCAACAACAATCAACATCAACAACAACGCGCCAGCGAACAACAGCAACGCGTCACGATGCCCGCCAAGCACGTCAGCACTCAACCACGACGCCGACGCGCGAGCCACACCCGGAACCGTTGCGGTCCCGTACTCAGAAAAATCGATCGTCATCGACGTCGCCGTCGACTCCCCACCAACCCCAGGGAACTCCAGCGACAACGACTGACGCACCGGAAGGCCGTCAGCACCAACCCACAACTCGCCAGCACCCGACACACCCTCATACACACTCGACGCAACAACCCGCGACCCCGGGGCCAACGAACTTGCCTGCTCCATCTGTGCAGCAGTCACCGCGGCAAACGCGGGGCCATCGAGCCCGAACTCGTACTTGGTGACCAACTGGCCACCCTCGACCTCAACGCCAGCGACCACCACATCACGCGCCGCACTCAGATACGTCAAAAAGTTGCCGGTCGGCGCAAGCTGATCCGTCGCCGCCGCCGACTTCAGCCACTCCCCGTCGCCCTCACGGCTATACGACACCCCATCAACAACACGCATCCCCAGCAACTCGCGACCAACGCTCTGCGCCGACGCCGACAACAAGAACTCCGTCGCCCCAGCATCGACATCGGTATCACCCTCGAGATACAACGACTGCGACGAACCCGAACGACCCGCGTTGACCACCGTTGCAGCAGGCGTCGACGCCTGCACAACATCACTACGGAAATGGTACGAACCCGCGTCCTGCACCCGATCCCACGCAGCCGTCAACGGATCCGACGACGAAACCTCACCCGACCCAGAAATCCGACCAGACGCGACAAACCCAACCACCAGCAACACAACAACGACGGCACCCGCCATCGCCCCGCGACCACGGCCCGACGGCCGCACACGCGACCCGCGTACTCCCGATGGCTGCCTCAACTGATCCGTGAAAGAATTCACTACTCCGCCTCCCGTCGACACCGACAGACCGGTGAGGGACCTGCGGACTGTAGCTGACACAGCACGGTCACTAATTAGTCGACTGCTACAAGGCTTCGCTTCCCCGATCGCCGCCTTGCCATTCGGCGACTCACCGTGGTCCACCAGACACCAAGCTGCAAGAATCAGACGCATGGCCTCGATCACCCTGCTCTGTACCGATGGCTCGACCGTCTCGATCGACGCGCTTCGTGCGGCGCTGCCCCTGTTGGCACCCGCCGACCGAACGATCATCGTCACGGTCGAGTCAGTCGTCGACCCGGACACGATAACCGGCAACGGCTTCACGTCGGCGAAGTCCGCACCCGACCTTGCCGAACAGATCGAGACGAGTGGCGACCGCCGAGCGAAACAGATCCTGGACGCCACCGTCGAGGCCCTCGGCCTCGATGACGTGGAACTGATGGCCATCGTTGGCCGACCGGGCTACGCCATCTGCGAGCTCGCCGAGTCGTTGCCCGCCAGTGTTGTCGTGGTCGGAACCAGCGGCCACGGCGGCCTTCGACGAGCAGTCATGGGGTCGACCTCTGACCACGTCATCCGGCACGCACCGTGCCCCGTACTCGTGCAAGGCGTCGGCCAACACTGAGCCCCGCAACGAGGTTTAAGATGAGGACCATGTCTGTGATCCCCGAGTCCCATGCCGACCTCCTCGAGAAGAAGACCTTCTGGCACATTGCCACGATGGGGCCGCACGACGAACTGCAGTCCTCGCCCGTCTGGGGCGGTTGGGACGGCGAGCACTTCGTCTTCTCGCTGACCAAGGGCCGCCAGAAGTACGAGAACCTGGTCCGCAATCCGACGGTCGCCGTCTCCGGCATTGACCCGGACAACGCCTACCGGTACCTCGAGATTCGCGGCACTGTCGTACGCATCGACGACGACTCGTCCAACGCGTTCATCGACTCGATGGCCAAGAAGTACATGGACGCCGACGCCTACCCGTACCACCAAGAAGGCGACCGTGGCGTCGTGATGGTCGTCGCACCATCACACACCAGCCACATGGGCTGACCACCCACTTACCCCGCTGCCACGAGTGATCACATCGCTGTGATCACTCGTGGCGCAGAGCTCAGGCCGGCTTCGGGTTAACGATCACGGCCGTGACCATGCCGAACATGCCGGTCGTCCGTTCGACGTGGGTCAGGATGTGGCAGTGGTAGACCCACGTGCCGACGGTGTCGCCTTGGAAGAGCACTGAGTAACGCTCGCCGGGGGCGACGTTGATCGTGTCAGACCAGTACGGCTGGTCGAGCGGAATGCCGTCCTTGGCAAAGATCAACTGCGGGAACTGGTGCAGGTGCATCGGGTGAGCTGTGAGGCCCTCGTTGTAGTAATGAATCACGCCCCACTCGCCTTCATTCATCACGATCGCCTCGGTGGCCGGGAAGCTCTTACCGTTCAGCGACAAGCCGATGGTGCCGGCGTCGTTGAGAACCATCGGCTTATCAAAGACCGGAACAACATCTTCAGGGATCGTGACGCCCGAGATCGTCTGGCCGTACGGGAGTGGCGTCGGGCCAATCTGGATCGCTGCGAACATCCCGTTGATGACCGAGGTCTGGCTGTGGAGATGGGCGTGGTACATCCCAATGGCGGGGTCCTCGGCGAGGAACTCGTAGGTGAAAGTGTCACCGGTCGAGACCGGGTCCTGGGTGAAGGGCGACACGCCATCCATGTCGTTCGGCGTATGAACGCCGTGCCAGTGAATGTCGGTGCCCATCGGCGTCAAGTTCGTCAACTCGACCTGCACGTTGTCACCGACATCGACCTTGATCTGCGGGCCAGGGACCTGGCCGTTGTAGGCCCACGCGTCGACGATCTCGCCCGGTGAGACCTCCCACGGGATGACTTCAGCGGTCAGGTAAAACTTCTTGGTACCGTCGGCCAGGATCTCTGGTTCGAGAATCTGGTTGCCGATCCCCTCAGTCTCGGCGGGGAACGCGAGCATGGAGTCGACCATCATCTTGTCCATCTGCTCGGGGGTGAAGTCGTCGTGTGTGTTGGCGGCGGCCGCGGGATCGAAGTTGTCGGCATCGGTGATGACCAGTTCGGCGGTCATGCCAGATTCGGCATGACCCGAAATCGAGCAGAAAAGCTCATAGGTGCCGGGTTCGAGCTTGCCGAGAGCCAGCGAGTCGACGCCACGCGACATCATGTTGGACGTCCGGGCACCGAGCTCGCGGACTTCGAGGTTGTGCTCGATGGCCCCACCGTTGACCACGTTCAGCGTGACATTTCCGGCCGGAGCGGACAGCTCGCCGTCGATGGAGAATTCGCTCAGGGAAATATCGAGGTCGCTCGAGATCGGATCGACGCCGCCGTCTCCGCTGTCACTCAGCACCGACACCAGCGCAATCACGAGGAGCCCGCCGATCATTATGACAGCACCGATCCCTCCCAAGAAAACCAGCGCCGTTCCGAGGAACGCGTCGCGAGACGACGGTTCGGGTCGAGGCTTTTCGGGTGTGGGTGTGGGTGTATCAAGGACAGTCATGTACAGGACTCCTGTTGAGGGGTTGGAACTCCCCCATCGTCGAGGCCACGCTCGGAGCGCGACAGGGCCAAAGGTCCCCGGCACTCCACCGCCGCGCTGTCGGCGGCAAAGCAGTCATGCATCCGTCACGCCGCTACTCATCGCCCCAGCTCCGCCTCGCCCGTGGGGGTGATTGTCAGCGGGCGGGACCACAATCACCGGCCGGCGGCTGTTCCGCACGATGAAGTGGCTCGTACTTCCGAGTAGGGGCGTCAAACTGTTCCCTGCGCCGTGCGACCCAACGACGATCAACCCGGCGTCGACGTCGTCTGCAGCGCGCAAGACGCCGTCGACCGCGTTTCCTTGCACGCAGAGCGACGACCACCGCAGGCCGCGGCGATCGGCAAGCGGCGCACACCACTCGTCAACCATCACCGTGTTGACCTGGAGTTCTCGCTCGTGGACGCCATCACGCCAATCACCGAATGACCCGACAAGACCGAACGCGTGGACCACAAGCAGATCGGCATCGAGCGTCTCGGCAAGGTCCGCGGCAAACAAGAGCCCACGCCGCGCCTCGCCAGACCCATCGATACCGACGACGACGGTGTCGATCGGAGCGAGCCGGTGCACGGTCTCACCGAGAGGTTCAGACCCAGAGTTAGCTGTCACCACATCATTGTCTGCCACGCACCGCCTGGCGGGCAGAGGCATTGGGCCCTTCGGACTTGCCGAAGACGACGCTGACAAGAGAGGACGTTCGGCCCTGCCGCACGTGCCTGCCGCCGTGTGAAGTTGAACACATGAACTACATCCCAGCTGGCACAGAAGTCCTGACCGCCGAGGAATGCTGGAAGTTCCTCGAAACCTCGAAGGTGGGCCGCCTTGCCATCGACATCGCTGGCAAGCCAGACATCTTCCCGATCAACTTCATCGTCGACGACGGCAGTTTGGTCTTCCAGACCGGAGCTGGCACGAAGTTCGCCGCATCGGCCCTTCTCCACCACGTCGCGTTCGAGATCGACGGGTACGAGCCGCAGCAACGCACCGCCTGGAGCGTCGTCGTCAAGGGCCGCGCACACCAGATCGAACGGATGCAGGATGTCTTCGCAGCCCAAGATCTGCCGCTGTTCCCCTGGGCGGCGCACCCCAAGCCAAACTTCGTCAAAATCTCACCGACGGAGATCACCGGGCGACGCTTCCACATCGTCGATCACGTCTCGCCGGATGCGTCGATCGGTTGGGAAGCCGATCAGCAGCCCACGAGTGGCGACGCCGTCGTGCCCGAACCTGGAGCGGAGTTTCATCCCGGCGCTCCGAACGTTCGCCCTGGCTGACGCGCTGCCCTTCGTCGTCCAGTCCTGAAGCGTCATGATCGCCCTCTGGTCCGCCGCGTTCGTGGTTGGCCTCATCGCTGCATCACTCGCGAGCCGGCGCGCTGTCACCCATGCGCTCCGCGCCGCAGATGCAAGCCAAATCTCATCTGGGTTCATCGGCATGACCGTGATGGCGATCGGCACCGATCTTCCCGAGATCGCCAACTCGATCATCTCGGCAGCGACAGGGCACGGCGACCTGAACGTCGGCGACTCGGCCGGCTCGGCAGTGACACAGGTGACGCTCGTACTCGGCATTCTCTGCTTCAGTACTCGCTTGACAGCTGATCGTCGCAGCGTTGCAATTCTCGGCACACTCACCGCCGTGGCGCTCGGCGCGATCGGGTTGCTGATTCGCGATGGATCGTTTAGCCGCCTTGACGGCACGATGCTCCTCCTCGCATGGCTCGTTGTCGTCATCGCGATGAAATCACTGTCGGGCGAGCAGCCCGTCGAGACGGTACGGCCCCGCCAACTCAGCCAGCACGTCGCCCGCACCGGGCTGTGGCTCGTCGTCGTGGCCGTCGCCGCGACCCTCGTTGTTCAGAGCTTCGTGGCGATCACCGAGACACTCGGTGTTCCCGAGATCCTCGCCGGATCGATCGTCCTCGCACTGGGAACATCACTTCCAGAACTGATCGTCGACTGGACCGCGATCCGCCGTGGCGCCGCGGCCCTGGCGCTCGGCGATCTCTTCGGATCGTCATTCCTCGACGCCACGCTGGCAATCGGCATCGGCCCGACGATCACCCCGACCGCCATTTCGGCAGCTGCCGCGGCAGCCTGTTTCGTGGCCGCTGCGGGCATGCTCGCTGCAACAGCAATCGCCACATGGCGCTCGACGCTCGGGCGCGAGACCGCCGTGCTCCTCATTGGCGTCTACGTCGCCGTGACCATCGGCCTCGTTGCTGTCGCCAGCTGACACGCCCGTGTCGCCTCCATCCGGACTGCCAAACCGTGCGGACTGCAACCCGTTACTCAGCCATCGGCACGATTGCGATCGGGCACGCGGCATCGTGGAGGAGCCACATGGTCACCGAGCCGAGCACTGCTCTGGCCAGCCCGCCGATACCGCGCGGGCCAACAACGACGAGATCCGCGTCGGACAGCGCCTCAGCTAACGCCTGACGAGGGCCGTGCAGGACAAAGTTTCGGCCAGCGCGGCCAACAGGGTCGATCTGATCTGCGACGGCTGCAATCCGTTCTCTCGCCGCCGCCGCCGCTTCTGGATGCCGCTCGACGACGAGTTCGGGGCTGAGCCACGGAATGACATCGATAGCGACGAGGACCTCGATCTCGGCCTCGTCGGGGGCAACTTCCAACGCCCAGCGCAGTGCTGCCGCCGCATGATCACTGCCATCGAACCCAACGACGATCCGACGCAGCGGTCTGTCTTGCCAATCATCGGGCACCACCACGACCGGCCCCTCGGCATGCGTCACGATGTACTGGCTGACCGAGCCGAGCAGGCGATGCTTGAGTTCGCCAATCCCTCGGCGGCCCACTACGACCGGCGTAGCAGGACCGGACATCGCACAGAGCGTCGGTGCCGGGTGCCCTTCGACCACGATGGGCTCGTCAACCGAGGCATGCTCGGCGAGCGCCTCGATCATTGCCGCGGCATGCACCTCGACCTCGGCCTTGATGCCAGCCCGATCAACATCAACAGCGCGCCGGCCCGACATCAGCCAGATGGGGAGGGGGACGTGCCAGGCAGCAACCGGCACCACACGTTCGTTTCGGGCCACACCAATGCGGTTCGCCCAGCGCAGTGCCGACGCAGATCCTTCTGATCCATCGAGTCCAACGGTCCAGGAGAAGTTCATAATCTTGATGTTGAGCCATCTCAACGACCGGCCATAGGGCCGGAAGACCCTCGCCTCACAGGACCTCCGGCCCTAGCGCGGCCATCGACCGGGCTCCATGCTGGACAACAGATGGCGACCCACGCGCGCCACGCCGAGAAGGGAAACCACATGGTCAAGCAGTACATCGTCCCCGTCGACAACTCGACTGAGTCATGGCGCGCGTTCGACGTGGCGCGCTCGTTCGCAACACGGTCCAACAGCCAGATCCGCATCGTGCACGTTGCCTCAGAGCCGCTCGACGGTCGGTTGGCCAAGTCCCAACTGCAGCTCGAAATCGATCAACGGGGTCCATTTGATTTCGATGTCTCGACCGACGTCCGTCTCGCGATCGGGACCGTCGCGGCTGAATTGGAAACCGTCATGGCCCTCCATCCGGGGGCGATTATGGTCATGTCCTCACACGGCAAAGGTCGTTCTGCGGCGATCGTCGGCAGCATCACCGAAGACATACTGCAGCGGACGTTCGGCCCGATCGTCCTCGTCGGACCGAAGGCCGAATCAAACGACTTCACCGGTCCGATCATCGTCACCGTGGATGGATCCAACGAGTCAGAGGTCGCGCTCCCGCTCGCAGCTGCCTGGGCCATCGAACTCGGAACGACCCCATTGATCCTGAGTGTTGCCGACCCCAAGACCGCCGCATCCAGCGGCCACAACGACGTCCTCGACACCGCGTACCCGGCACGACTTGCCGATGGGTTGCGCTCGTTCTCCGCACACGCGGTCGAGTTCGACGAACTCCACGATAAGCATCCAGACCGAGCGGTCGTCGACTATGCAACGCGGCACGACGCATCGCTGATCGTCGCCTCGTCGCACGGTCGCAGCGGACTATCACGCCTCGCAATGGGAAGCATTACTGCCAGCTTCGTACGCAATGCGACGTGTCCCGTCGTCGTGGTGCGGCTCCCCAACCCGAGCCGTGCCGAGGCGCAGACCCGGATGTGGGCCTACTGAAAGCCATCCAAGGCCCCCGCCTCAGGTCGCAGAACCGTCAGTCAATGTCGACGGAAAACCGGCGGCCGGTGATGAGCTGGGGCTTCATCCGAACGTAGGTTGGCTTGGGCCCTGCGTGCCAGGTCGGCAGCTCCATGTCGAAGGTCGCACTGACCTCATCGAGGCCCGATACCTGGCGCACCGACCCCTTGAGCACGACACTCCACACGAGCTGATCTGCAACATCGATCTTGTCTGCCTCAAACGTCGCACGAGTGCCGTCACCGATGAGGGTCAGCTTCGTTCCCTTTGCTGTACGGAACACGATGGTCCCACCGTCGACGATGAAGTTGACGGGGAAGACCTCGATATCAGCTGCACTCGGCAGCGCGATCCGGCCAATTGGAACGGTGCGGAGCAACGCCCAGCACGTCGACACCGAGAGTTCCTCCATAGACGATTCGGTGGGCGCTCCACTGTCGCTGGTGGTCATACATCAATCAGACCACGATGTGGAGAGGGTCGCAAGGGCACAAGGTCCCTCGACATCAGCACTCAGGAGACATGATCGATCAATTGGCGCATGGTCGTGAGCTCGGTGTACTGCTCATCCGGGATTTCGACTCCGGTCGACGCGACCAGCGCAGTCATGATGCTCAGTCGGTCCATCGAGTCGAGTCCGAATTCTTCGAACAGGTCGACGTCATCGTCGAGATCATCGATCTCACCGGCGACATCAGGAGCTGTCGCTGTGACTGCAGCGATGACGTGTGCGCGTACTTCGGTTGGTCGGTTTACAGGCATTCTGGCTCCTCGAGGGCACTCGCAACGGTGGACAGGAAACGGCTTCCGACGGCACCATCAGTGGCTCGATGATCAGCGCCAAGGGTTGCGGTCACCACCGGTCGAGCCACCACCACGCCGTCGACGACCACTGGTCGCTCGAAGATCCTTCCGAAGCCGACGAGAGCAACCTCTGGTGGCGAGATCAGGCCGTGGACGAGGTCGGCCCCGCGCTCGCCGAGGTTGGTCACGGTGATCGAGCTGACTGTGGTCGTCCACTCCGACCGCATCGTTCCGGAACGCGCCGCTGTCGTGAACTCGCGCAGGAGTGCCATCACTTCGTCAAGCGATGCCGCGTCAGCGTCGCGGATCGTCGGTGTCACCAACCCGCCGCCGCGCAGCGAGATCGCGACGGACACGTTGACACCCGGCCCAGGACGGAACTGGTCGTCGGACCACGTGCCGTTGAGCTCAGGGTGTCGTGCAGCGGCAATCGCTACCGCTCGAACCAGGGCTGCGGCGGGGACAACGCGCTGGGCGATCGGACGCTGCTCGTTGATCGTCGACAGGTACTCGACGAGACTGCCGAGGTCGATATTGCGTTCGAGTCGGTAGTGCGGAATCTCGTGATTCGACCGAGTCATCCGAGCAGCGATCATCGACCGCATTCGATCCGACCGGCTCATGCGGGCCGCCGGCGGGACTGCGACCTCATCGCCTGGCTCGTCATTTGAAGATGCCACCGACCCCGAGAGGTCACGAGCGCGGACCGCGCCCTGGGGCCCGCTGCCGACCACATCAGCCAACGCGATTCCTTGCTCGCCGGCAAGACGCCGAGCGAGCGGCGACGCCCACACAACATCCGAGTCGCCCTGGCGCCGTGCGTCAACGGTTCGTTCAACCACCGATGACTCCGGAGTCGTCTGCCCGTCGGGCTCAGGTTTGGGAGCGACCGAAGCAGCATGTGTCTCCGTCACCCCGACACCAACGCCGTGGAAACGCATGAGTGTCGTTCCGACCGGCACCGTTGCGTTCGGCCCCACGACGATCTCGGCGACCACACCGTCGTGCCAGATCTCGATGTCGATGTCCGACTTTTCCGTTTCGATTCTCGCGACGACCTGACCACGCTCAAACGTGTCGCCGATGCCGACGAGCCACTCGATGACCGTGCCCTCATCCATATCGGCGCCGAGCGATGGCATCGAATACTCGGCCAACGCGGACGGTGCGATGCTCATCGGCCGGCCTCCAGGAGTCGAGTCGCCGCAGCGACGATGTCGTCGATCTGCGGAATGGCGTGCTCTTCGAGATGTCGTGCGTACGGGATGGGAACCTCTGCCGAAGCGAGGCGGCGAACGGGTGCGTCGAGTGACCAGAAGCATCGTTCGGTGATGAGCGCTGCGACTTCGGCGCTCAGCCCCCCGGTCTGCCATCCCTCGTCGATCACCATCGCGTGGTTCGTGCGCATGACCGATGTCTGCAGGGCGTCGGCGTCAAGCGGGCGAAGCGATCGAAGATCGATGACGTCGGCCGAGATCCCGGCGTCAGCGAGCTGGCGTGCGCTGGCCAGCGCCTTGGGGACCATGCCTCCCGACGCAACGAGTGTGATGTCGTCACCGTGCCGACGGACTGCCGCGCGGTCGATATCGACCGGGCCTCGTTCGGTGTCCAGCGGCCCGCGCTCACCGTAGAGCGCATTGTGCTCGAAAATGATCACCGGGTTCGGGTCAGCAAGTGCGGTGGGCAACATCCATCGGGCATCGTCGACGGTGGCCGGGGCGATGACCTTCAACCCCGGCACGTGTGCATACCAGCCTTCGAGGCTGTGCGAGTGCTGGGCCGCGAGCTGCCGCCCGGCGCCCGTCGTCATTCGGATGACGATCGGGACGTTGAGCTGCCCTCCGGACATGTGCAGAAGTGTTGCTGCAGTGTTGACGATCTGGTCAAGTGCGAGGAGGCTGAAGTTCACCGTCATGATCTCGACGATCGGGCGAAGCCCACCGAGGGCTGCGCCGATACCCGCTCCAACGAAGCCCGATTCGGAGAGCGGCGTGTTCCGCACGCGGTCACGACCGAACTCTTCGTGGAGCCCCTTGGTGACCGCATACGTACCGCCATAGTCCGCGACGTCCTCGCCTAACACGATGACGCGATCGTCATCGAGCATCGCCTGGCGAATGGCAGTCCGCATCGCTTCGCGATATGTGGTCTCAACGACGCCACCATCCGCTGGCGACGGCTGTTCTTTGTTTTCACTCACGATCTCAGTCACGGTGTCTCTCCGATCAGCATCTGGTCGATGGGCAGTGCGAGCACGTGGTCGAACAAGCCGTCGAGCGGTTCGAGTGGGCCCGCCTCGGCAACAGACACCGCCCTGTCTGTCTCGGACCTGGCGTTTTCCCACATCGCTTCGATCTCGGCGTCGTCGGCCATGTCACTCTTGATCAACCACCGGGTCAAGTTGGTGATGGGGTCGCGGAGCTTCCAGCGTTCGACCTCCTCCGTCGACCGATACAGGTCGGGGTCGAACATCGAGTGGGCTCGGAACCGGTAGGTCTGAAACTCGATGAAAACCGGACCGCTTCCACCCCGAATCATCTCCGTTGCCCGGCCAGCGGCTCGCGCCACCTCGAGGGCGTCCATTCCATCGACTGCCCACGCCGGAATCGAATAGGCCGCCGCTTTGAGCGCGAGGTCGACTTGCGATTCGCTCGACTCCAACGATGTACCCATGGCATACCGATTGTTCTCGCAGCAGAACAGCACAGGCAACTTCCACAGAGCTGCGAGGTTCAGCGCCTCGTGGAACTCACCTTCCGCCATTGCTCCTTCACCAAAGAAACATGCCGTTACGGCCACCCTCTGCTGCATTTTGTCAGCCAGCGCGAGGCCCACAGCAAGCGGCAGGTGACCACCGACGATCGCGTTGCCGCCGTAGAACCGGCGATCGGCATCGAAGAGATGCATCGAGCCGCCGCGGCCTCCGGAGCATCCGTTCGACTTGCCGAACATCTCGGCCATGATCGACTCGGCCGGAACACCTCGGAGCAGTGCATGCCCGTGTTCACGGTACGTCGCAAGCACATTGTCATCAGGCGTCAGCGCCTGCATCACACCGGAAGCGATGGCCTCCTCACCGATGTACAGGTGCAGGAATCCGCGGATCTTGGCATCGGCGTAGAGCTCTGCACACCGTTCCTCAAAGACACGGACGCGGATCATGTCGCCGAGCAGCTGCATCGGAATTTCCGACGTCAGTCCGTCGAGCCGAAATGCGCTCATTTCGGGCCTCGGTTCGGTTCACTCGGCGTTTCCAGCGTTGATGTGTCGCCTTCGTCTTCGCCCAGTTCTCGCGCCCGAAGGAGTCGTCGCATGATCTTGCCGCTGCGAGTGTGCGGCAGATCGTCGGCGAACTCGATCTCGCGTGGCGACACCGCTGCGCCCAAGCGTCGGCGACAGTGAGCCATCAATTCCGTCCGAAGTTCTTCGCCGGGCTCGTGCCCACGATGGAGCACGACGAAGGCCTTGATGATCGCGCCGGCAGTTGGGTCGGGTTTGCCGATCACACCGGTCTCGGCAACAGCAGGATGCTCGTCAAGGACCGCCTCGACCTCGAAGGGTCCAATCAGATGGCCGGAGGTCTTGATGACGTCGTCGCCTCGTCCAACGAACCAGTAATACCCGTCGGCATCGCGTCGTGCAAGGTCACCCGATCGATACCACTCGTGATTGCTGCCGACGAAGCACGACCGGTACTTCTCGTCTCGATCGAGGTACGCGCGGAACATCGACGGCCAGCCGACCCGTAGCGCTATCTCACCCGACTGCGCTGCATCATCGATCACTCGGGGATCGCCGTGCTCGTCCAGTACAAGCTCGCCATCAGGCCTTCGCTCGAGCAGTGCAACCTCGATGCCCGGAACCGGGCGCCCCATCGACCCGGGACGAACAGTCTCGGTTCGACGATTGGCAATCATGATCGCTCCCGTCTCGGTCTGCCACCACGTGTCAAGGACCGGGACTCCGAACAGTTCTTTGGCCCACTCCACGGATTCGGCGTCCAGCGGCTCACCCACGCTCGCCACCAGCCGGAGATCGGGAAACTCTGTCGGCGCCGAGTCGGCACCGATCCGCTGGAGCATGCGGATGGCAGTCGGCGCGGTGTAGAAGACGTTGACGTGGTTGCCAACAAGGAGTCGATACCACCGGCTGGCGTCGAAGTCCGCCTCGTCGACAATCACCGTTGCCCCGCTGACGAGTGGGGCAATGATCCCGTACGACGTTCCAGTCACCCAGCCGGGGTCGGCAGTGCACCAGTACACGTCGTCAGGCCGAAGATCGAGCACCACCTGCGCCGTCGCAAAGTGTGCAACGACGGCTTCGTGCACATGCAGTGCGCCCTTCGGGGCCCCGGTGGTCCCGCTGGTGAAGTGCAGCAGCGCAGGCGCGTCTGGTAGCGTCGGCGGAGCGGCGAAGGTGTCATGGCCCTCGCCGATAAAGACGCCGAACGACTCGATAACGGGTCCGTTGCCCCGAGCAGAGCGGGACGCGTCGACGTGGGAGTCTTCGGTGGCGCCGACGATCACTACGAGTTCAAGATCGGGAAGCCGGTCGAGGATCTTGGCCAATTTTCGGCGGAAGAGAATCGGCGTGGTGACAACCACCTTGATCTTGCCGATCGCGAGTCGCTGTGCAATTGGTTCGGGTCCGAACGCGGAAAACAGCGGCGAGTAAATGCAGCCGGCCTTGAGCGCGCCGAGTGCCGCGACATAGAGCTCGGGGATTCGGCCCGCAACGGTTGCAACGCCATCGCCTGGAACGATGCCGTGACAGTGCAGCGCCCCGGCAAATCTGCTCGTGCGACGGTCTAGCATCTCGTAGGTGATATCGACCGGTTCGTCGGCGGCGTTGTCGTCGCGCCCGAACCATCGGATCGCCGTCACCGCACCGCGGCCTGCGTCGACGTGACGGGTTGTCGCAAGCCGACCGATGTTCGTATCGGACTCTACGGTCAGCCCAAGATCCTCTCGGGCCCGCTCCCACACCTCCGTGCCGGTCGCAGGCTGCGCTCTGCTTTCGAGAAGTTTTCCCATAGACCAATCAAGCCACGAACACGATCACACCGGCTAGGGACGAAGGTCATGACCAACCAAGACAGCGGCAACATCACCCAGATCACGGGCGCAGTGGTCACCGGCGCAGACGTCGACCGATCAACTTGCGGATCTCGTTCGCGATGAGCACCGTGCTTGCCAGACCCCAACACGTCAGCCACTGGCCAACGGAGAGCGGTGTGGTCTCGAACGCTCGATTGAGTACACCGAGGTGGACCACCGCGACTTGCAGCGTGACCGTGGCTGCGACAGCCACCCACAGAAGTCGGTTCTCGAACATCTTGACGAACGCGCTCACCCTGTCTGAACGTGCGTTAAACGCGTTGAACACCTGCGCCAAGACGACCGTGGTGAACACCATTGTGCGAGCCGAGACCAGATCGCCGTCACCTCCCAGGAAACCGCCTGCAAGTTCCAGGTCGAGTGCGACGAGCCCGGCAATCGCGGTCACGGTTCCGACGACCGCGATCGTCACCCACATCGCCCGGTCGATAATCGGATCGTTGAGCTGTCGCGGCGGCATGGACATGGTGTCCTCGACGCTCGGATCGACACCCAATGCGAGCGCGAGAGCGCTGTCGGTCAGCAGGTTGATCCACAGGATCTGAGTAGCCAGCAGCGGCACAGCTAGACCCTCCCCGGTCTGCAGGCCGAGCGATCCGGCTGCGAGCACGCCGAGAACCATCACCAGCACTTCTCCGGCGTTCGACGCAAGCAGGTAACGAAGGAATTTACGGATGTCAGCAAAGATGTTGCGGCCCTCTTCAATCGCCGTGACGATCGTGGCGAAGTCATCGTCGGCAAGCACCATGTCGGCGGCCTCGCGCGCCACATCGGTACCGACCCCACCCATCGCCACACCGATGTCGGCACGACGCAGTGCCGGCGCATCGTTCACGCCGTCACCGGTCATCGCCACGATGTTCCCACTCTGCTGCAGTGCGCGGACCAGTTCGAGCTTGTGTTCCGGCGTGACCCGGGCAAAGACATCGGTCGACTCGAGCATCGCGTTCACCTCAGCAGCGTCGGACCAGTTCAGATGCTCGAGCTGCTCACCCGCCACCGGCGCATCAGTGCCAGGCAGCCGGAGTGCCGAGCCGATTGCCGCCGCGGTCCGAGGATGATCACCCGTCAGCATGATCGTTCTGATCCCAGCGGAACGCGCCCGATCGATCACTTCGGCAGCCTCGGTCCGCGGCGGGTCGGCAATCCCGACCAAGCCCAGCCACGTCATCTCGTACTCGCAGCGCTCATCGAACGACGCCGGTCGATCTTGATGCACGCGAGTCGCAACGGCAAGCGTCCGGAGGCCCCCGTCGGCAAAGTCCCCGATGTCTTGGTGAATCCGAACACGGCGTTCGTCGGACAGCTCAGCGACCGCGCCGCCGCTCCGTTCTGTGGTGCAACGATCGAGCAACACGTCCGGGGCACCCTTCGTGTACTGGACCAAGCGCGCCTCATCAACCGACGAATCAGGCAGAGGGCCAGCGGCAACGAGCACCGACATCAGCTTCCGGTCGGCGTCGAACGGGACCTCGTCGATTCGCTCTCCGGGATCGGCGAGCCCGGTCGGTCCGTTGATCTTCGCAGCCGCAACGACCAGCGCGATCTCGGTTGGATCGCCGATGACCTTCCACTCGCCATCGTGCTGCTCCAAGGTCGCATCGCACGCCATCGCTCCAGCCGTGATCAACCCAACGATCTCGTCACGATCCACTCCAACGTCAGGAAGGATCTCTCCAACCGGCGAGTATCCAACCCCGGTAATCGTCGAGTGCCCGCTTGCTGCAGTGGCACGGACGACGGTCATCTCGTTGCGCGTCAGCGTGCCGGTCTTGTCGGTACAGATCACCGAAGCCGAGCCGAGCGTCTCGACCGACAGCAAGCGTTTAACAATGGCGTTTCGCTGGCTCATTCGTTGAACTCCGAGCGCCAGCACCACCGTCATGATCGCGGGGAGTCCCTCGGGGACGGCGGCGACGGCAAGCGAGACGGCGACGAGCAACGCATCGAGTGCTTCCTCCGTGGTGTCGACGTCGGACGTGAGCATGATGGCGGCGACGACCACCACCGCAAGGGCGATGACTGCGAGGCCAAGCGTTCGCCCAAGACGTTGAACCTGGCGCTGCAACGGCGTCGGCTCATTCGACGTCTCGTCGAGCAGTGTCGCAATCCGGCCGACCTCGGTCCTCTGCCCGGTCGCCACGACCACCGCACGACCACGGCCCCGCACAACGGCGGTCCCGCTCAGTACCAGGTTCGAACGTTCAGCAACGACGGCGTCGACCGGCTGCACGCCGGTGACCTTGCTGACCGGCACACTCTCGCCGGTGAGGGGTGCCTCGTTGATCTCGACCGACGCGGCTTCGACAAGGCGGCCGTCGAACCCGATCGTGTCGCCCTCGGCAAGCAGCACGATGTCGCCGGGGACGAGCGTCGCCGTCGCCACACGGATTGTTCGCCCATCTCGAACGACCGTGCTCCGCGCCGCAGTCAGCAGGCGGAGCGCGTCGACAGCACGGGTTGCCTTCCCTTCCTGCCAGACCCCGATCACCGCGTTCGCCACGACGATCAGCGCAATGACGAGTGCCTCGACCGGAACTGTCGTCTCGCCATCGATCAGCCACGCAATCAGTGAGATCACGATGGCCGCGAGGAGCAGCGCGACGAGCGGGTCGGTGAACTGGCCGACGAACCGTCTGAGCAGCGTGGGTCCTGGGCGATGCTCGAGTTCGTTGGCGCCGTACTCGACGAGTCGTTCAGCAGCTTCCGGTTCGGAAAGGCCGCGCTCGACACTGACATTGAGCGTCTGCGCGACGTCGCTGGCATCCATTGCCCACCACCGCTGTGGGGGTGCACTCACCAGCACTCGCTCAGTTGGCAACAACATTCGTGGGTCGCCGCTCCGCCGAGAACTGCTCGAGCGCAACGAGCGCCTCGGTCGCATACACCGACGCCGGGCCCCCTCCCATCAGGACGGCGACTCCAAGTGCTTCGTGGACTTGCCCGTCGGTCGCCCCCGCCTTGAGCGCGGCGGAGACATGTAGGGCGATGCAGCCCTCGCATCGTGCAGCCACGCCAATCGCCAGTGCGATGAGTTCCTTCGTGGCACGCGACAACTCGCCGTCGGCCACTGCAGCCCGGTGCATGTCGCTGAACCCTGCCATCACGTCGGGCAGTGCAGTGCCGAGTTCGCGATAGCCGTGTCGCAGGTCGGTCCGCTTTTGTGGGAAGTCAAGTGTCATGAGGTCTCCTTCAAGGTCCTGGCCGAATCTTTTCTTCGGGCAGCGTCTCGACTCTCCCTCGAGCAGCATCCCAATGGGCAGAGCACAAGGTCCCAGCAACCCATCATCCGGGACCTTCGACTCTGCCAATTGCACCGATCTGTCGCGTCCACTGGTGAATATGGTTGAAACATTCCCACCCGCAGAGCCGTCCGACACGGACCCGAGCGATCATCGAGGTCGATGGATCGTCGGGGTTGACGGGTCCGAAAGCAGCCGACACGCTGCACTGTGGGCAGCTGCCCAGGCTGACGGACGAGCGACTGAGCTGCAGCTCTTGGCGACCTGGAGCATCCCGGTGACCACCGCGATGGGCTCGATGAGTGCACTGACCATCGAGGCGTCGTTCGACGCTCTCGGAGAATCAGCGCACGCCACTGTCGATGCTCTGGCACGCGACCTCGACCCGTTGACAACCGCATCCGTTACGCGCAGCGTCGGCCAGGGCGGAGCATCGTCACTGCTGATTGAGGCCGCGACCCACGGCTCCCTGCTCGTCGTCGGCTCGCGGGGACGCGGCGGGTTCGCCCGACTGGTGCTCGGCTCGACCAGCACGCAGTGCGCCACCCACTCCTCTGCACCGGTGGCTGTGATTCCGTCGACCGCATCGACCAGCCCGGTGCGCTCGATCGTCGTGGCGTTCGATGGTTCGGCCAATTCGACAGCAGCGCTGTTGTGGGCCGTCGACTTCGCGGCCCCTGGGTCGATCATCGACTGTGTATCGATCTGGGACCCCACGCCGATGGCCGTCGGTGCCGATCAATTCGTGCTCCCCGAAGGGAGCGGCCTGGCCCGTGAGCGCTTCGAGCATCTCTTCGCCCGATCGATAGAGGGGACCAATCGCCCCGACATCGAAGTGCGACATCGATTCGTCGAAAGTCGGGCACGCCCCGAACTCGCCGATCGTGGCGCTGCTGCAGACATGTTGGTGATGGGCGCACGCGGGCATGGCGCGATCGGCGCCGCAGTGCTCGGCTCGGTGTCGACGTGGCTGCTCCACCACGTCCAGCGACCGATGGTCGTCGTGCCACATTCCACAGTGGCCGAACCGGTCGTCGCGTCGGCCAATGTCGACAGCGCCACTGTCGACCAGGAAGAATGACAAGATGATCAAGATTTTCCTGCTCGACGATCACGAACTAGTGCGACAAGGTGTGAAAGCTGCACTCGAGGCTGAAGACGACATGACGGTCGTCGGTGAGGCGGGGGACGCAGCACACGCGATCAATGCGGTGCAGGAGTGCTCACCCGATGTCGCAATCCTCGACGTGCGGCTCGGCGATGGCAACGGGATCGACGTGTGTCGACAAATCACGTCGGACTTCCCCGATGTGAAGTCCCTGATTCTCACGTCATTCGACAGCGATCGCGCACTCGTCGACGCAGGGCTCGCTGGCGCCGCTGGTTTCGTCCTCAAGCAGATTCGCAGCACCGAGTTGATCGATGCGATCCGCAAAGTCGCAACAGGGCGTCGCATCCTCGATGACGCCGAGGTGCGAATGGCCATGCGGCGCCTCCGCGACAGCGAGGAAGGTCGACTGTTCGACCTCACACCCCAGGAGCAGCGCATCTTCGACTACATCGGCGACGGCATGACTAATCGGCAAATCGCGCAGGAGATGTACCTGGCCGAGAAGACGGTCAAAAACTACGTGTCTAACTTGCTCGCCAAGCTCGGCATGTCGCGGCGCACCGAAGCAGCTGCACTGTCGGCGCGGCTCGAAGAGCGCCAAAAGCACGACGACTGACCTACCTGACCGGTCAACGGGTCAAACGGGAACCTGCCAGACCAATTCGGTTCCGCTTGGCTCAGCCGGCGAAATCGAACACGACCCCCCGAGCTCGGCTGCTCGCCACATCAGGTGAGACAGGCCGCCAAGTGGCTGCGGCGTGGCGCCGATACCGCGACCGTTGTCGCGTACGACCACACTGACAGTGCTGTCGGTTCGGGTGACCTGGATAGTCACCACGGTTGCCTCGGCATGACGCGCAACGTTCGAGACCGCCTCGGTGAGCGTCGCCACGAGTTGGTCGGCAATGAAGTCGGGCAGGTCGTCGACGGAACCCGCGATCACGAGCTCAGGCGTAAACCCGAGGTGTGGCGAGCGCTCGTGAACCAGCCGATGGAGATGACCCGTCAGGCTCTGAAATTCGTCGTGTGTGCCGACCGCGAAGATCGCCCGACGGACGGCACGAACCGTTTCGTCCAGTTCATCGGTGACTTCGAGGATCCGATCTCGGGCTACCGGCGACTCGATGAGATTGGTCACCGACTGCAGCGACATTCCCGCCGCGAAGAGTCGTTGGACAACAAGGTCGTGGAGGTCATGTGCAATCCGCTCGCGGTCCTCGTAAAGAAGCAGCCGGGCGCGGGCTTCTTGCCGTTCAGTGACGTCGCGAACCGTCGCGACAGTGTGGACCTCGCCGTCGATCATGATCGGGCTGAGGCTGATCTCAACGGGGAACATCGCGCCGTTGCGGTGCTGGGCGAACAAGCGCAGGTCGTTGCCCATCGGGCGACGTTCAGGGTTCTCCCGGTAGTGCCGACGATGCTCAATGTGCTGCTGCCGATGCTCATCGGGAACGAGTTCATCGACCGAGTGGCCGACAAGATCGCCGTCGGAATACCCGAAGATCGATGCTGCGGAACGATTCGCGAGGACGATACGGCCGTCGCGGTCAACAAGTAACAGACCGTCAGGTGAGCCGTCGAGCAAGCGGACCGCGAGCGCGGCATCGTGGGGTGTGGTTGTGTCGTCGATCACCGAATCTTACGCGTCGAACACAGCCGGAACGGGAGGTTCCTCGCGAGCATGTGGAAACATGATCTGTGTCGAGAGCACCCCGGCAAGGTCCCCAAGTTGCCCAGCGGTCGACACCAACGCGTCGTCAAGGCTGACGACACCCACCACCGTGTCGTGATCGACAATCGGCACTCGCCTGATCGCCTGGCGAGCAAACAGGGCGTACAACTCGTCGGCGTCCTCATCGGCATCGAGTGCGACCACGCCCATCGACATCAACGAATCGATTCGGCTGTCGGAGGCAACGCCGTGAGCGAGGCCCCGAACAACAAGGTCTCGGTCGGTGACAATGCCGACGGGTCGGCCAGCATCAACGACGATAAGTGCTCCGACGCCGGCATCAGCAAGGCGTCGGGCCGCATGCGCAACGGTCTCGTCGACCTCGATGGTGACGGGCTCGCGCCAGGTGAGGTCACGTACCTTCATCGGACCGCTCCTTGCACTGGGGCGTACTCACCGACTGGTTCGATGGTGCAATCAGGGCCAGGGAACAGCAGGGTGATGTGACCGGTTTCGTCCCACTCGACTCGGTAGGGCGGGGCACCGTCTTCTCCGCGGACCTCTTTCACCTGTCCGATCCGTTTTGGTTCTCCGATTCGATGGCCGGAGATCACCAGCTTGTCGCCGGGATGTGCCTTCATGATGGCTCAGCTCCTTGAGGGTTGTGTGTCTCTCTGGAGTTCCATCTTCTGCCGTGCGCCAGCCGAGCCGTAGGGCCTGAGGTCCCAAGTCGCGCTGCAGTGGCCGTGCCGCAATGTTCAGCGCGGCACGCTCCAACGGAGCGTGCACCCGCCGGCCTCAGCGGTGTCCAACTCGAAACTGCCGCCAAGCCTGCTGGCACGCTCGGCCATGTTCCTCAAGCCATTGCCATGCGGTCGAGCGGGGTCGACGCCACTGCCGTCGTCGATGACGGCCAGGTTGACACTCGCGTGCGTAACTTCGACTCGAACCTCGACGGCCGAGGCGCCAGCATGACGCGCGGCGTTCGAGAGCGCCTCACGAACGGTCGCCTCAAGCTCAACAACTTGCTTTTCAGCGACCGCACCGAGTGGACCATCGAGGACGAGGGTCGGGCGGAACCCGAGGCGGTCGACGGCTTGCTCGACCGCCAACTCGAGGTCGTCGGCTGCTGAGCGATCGCTATCTCGACGATGCAGCGAGAAGATCGCTGAACGGAGTTCGCGGATTGTCATGTCGAGTTCGTCGATGGTCTCGTAAGTACGGGCGACTGCGGTCTCAGACCCCATCTGAGGAATCACCGCCTGCAGCTTCATGCCTGCGCCAAAGAGCCGCTGAATGACCAGGTCGTGGAGGTCACGTGCGATCCGTTCCCGGTCCTCCATCGTGGTGACGCGGACGCGTTCCGCCTGGCGCTCACGCCGATCAGTGATGTCAACGATGTGGGTGAGGGTTCGGATTCCGTCGACGCGCTCGATCACACTGGCGTGGACGAGCGCCCACACGTATTCGCCATCGGCACGCAGGTACCGCTGCTCCCTGATGAACGCGTTGCGGGTTCCGTCAGACATTTCGACCCACGCGTCGATGCTCTGCTGCCGGTCATCAGGGTGGGTGATATCGATGAAGTCTGAGCCGATCAGCGCATCAACCGAACGCCCGAGCATGCGGGTGAACGATTCGTTGACCCGTTCGAGGATGCGCATGCCGTCAGGCAGCACACGGGCGACGCTCATCCCAACAGGTGCTTGCTCAAACGATGTGCGAAAGGTCTGTTCCGACAGCGCCAACTGTTGCTCAACAGCAACCTGCTCGGTCACATCTCGGACGATTGCAACAAGCAGCGGGTTGGTACCGACACCAGTGGATTCATGCGCGTTGTCGGCGTCACGACGGCATTCGAGCAGGATGTCGACAGGCATGTCATGACCGGACTTAGATCGATGTATCGTCCGGAACGCAAGGTGATCGATCTCACCGTTCACGACCGGGGCAATGAGCGCGTCGAACTCCTCACGAGTGAACTCGGGCTTGATATGGAGGGGCGTCATCGTCAGCAACTCATCGTGCGAATAGCCGGTTTGGACCGAGGCCCCGTCGTTGGCGTACACGAAACGGAGCGTGTTGGCTTCGAACATGAAGACACCATCGTGCACAGCGTCGATGGCCGCTTGGATCCGTCGCAGATAGGCCGTGGCGCGCTCGCGTTCGGTCACATCCCGGATCGAGGCGACGACCGCGAATCCGTCATCGTCTTGCAGCGGGCTGAGGCTGACCTCGACGGGGAACTCCGATCCGTCGCTCCGCCGAGCGCGCAGCTGAAGCTCGCCGCCCATAGCCCTGACCATCGGCTCGGCCCGGTAGCGGGTGCGGTGTGCTCGATGGACATGGTGGAGGTGCTCAGGAAGCAGAATCTCGATCTCCCGGCCCAGCAAATCCGCCCGGTCATAGCCGAAAAGCCGTTCAACCTGCTGGTTGACGGCGAGGATGACACCATTGCCGTCGGTCATCAGCATTCCGTCGGGTGCCGACTCGAGGACGCCCCAGGCCCGTCGGGAACTGAGCTCGTTCAGGGGGGCCGGGGGACCGTCAGCAGGTTGCTCCCGTTGCACTTGCGTCACTTCAATCTCCGATCTCTACCCGCCTAGCCAAAGTCGAATATATCGAACGGCGAACCGAACGACGAACCAAACGGGGGCGACCGGCGCTTCAGGTCTGACCCTGAGTTGCGCCGGGCCACGCGAAAGTGGCGCCTCGGCCCGACTGGCTCGTCAGCCGAACCGTGGTTCAGCACCCGAAAACCGGGGGTCGCTTAGCCGTAGTGGCCGAGGCGCCAGAAGTAACGGAGTGCAAACGGTGCCTCACACACCACTCACCTCCACTTGATCTGGGTGGCGGCCGCCTGGCCGCCTGTAATTCAATTGTGACGTAGTTGCAGGCCAGGTTGCAGGGCCGAAGGTCCCGCTTCTTTACTCGCCGGGCTCTTCGGCACACGATTCGTCGAACCACGGAACAACGTATTCGGTCAGATCAAGATCGTGGTCGATCAGGCACACATGGCCGTATCCCTCAAGAACCGTTAACGACGATTGGGGTACGCGATCCCGCATGTAGTTCCCCCACCGGACCGACGGCAGCAACCGATCACGATCACCAGCGAGGAACAGGGTGGGCGCTGCGATCTGGTCGAGGCGCTCGCGGATGTCGTAATCCACCAAGATCTGCAGGCGACGGATGTAGCTGTCGCGGT
>JBNMOS010000030.1:0-30103 GCA_051275435.1 Ilumatobacter sp. | reverse complement strand
TCGAGTAGGTCTCGTTCGCTGCCAGGATCACATGATCCTCAACAGCGTTCTCGCGATCGACGTTCGCGAGCTGATACTCCGGTGACGTCATCATCGAAAGAAACGCTGACGCGGACGGGTAGTGCACAACAACCACCCAATCCCAGCGACCCGGACCCAGATCTCCGAGCGCGGCGCCCGCGACATGGCCCGCCCACAAGATGGTTCCTCCCACCCGCTTCAGCAACGGCATGTCGGCCTTGCTGTACCGCGAGTACGCATCCCAACCTGTCCCGTTGCCATCGAGCGATCGATCTCGAAATCGCACCAAGTTGACCATGGCTACCGGGCCATCGTCAGGCAGCGATTCGACGAACTTCTGATTGAGTGCCTCTGGGTGTCTGGTCATCCAAGTCTCCAAGCTGAGCGGAGCAAACCACGATACGCGGTTCTCGCACGCCGCTCACCCTGACTGAATTCCCCCGCTGGTCGTGTCGGTCGAATAGTTTCGAGTCGTGACAGAGTGGCAGGAATGAGAGGGCGCACGCTCACCTTTTTGTTTACGGACATCGAGGATTCGACGCGGCGCTGGCAGGCCGATCGTGATGTGATGGCGGCGGCGCTTGCCAATCACGATGCAACGCTCGTCGGTGTCATCGAAGCCAACGACGGCCACGTGTTCAAGCACACCGGAGATGGGCTGTGCGCAGTGTTCGAGTCGGCAGCGAGTGCCGTGGCCGCGGCAGAGGCTGCGCAACAGGAGCTCGAGCTTCCGGTGCGAATGGGAGTGCACACTGGTGATGCGGAGGAACGAGACGGCGATTTCTACGGGATGACGCTAAATCGCTGTGCGCGAATCATGGACGCTGGGCACGGTGGCCAAGTGCTGCTTTCGTCGGTCACAGCCGAGTTGTGCGACGGCGAGTTTGTCGACCTTGGTGAGTTCTTGCTGAAAGGGGTCGTCGAGCCGGAACGGATCGCGCAACTCGGAACAACGACGTTCCCGGCACTGCGTGTCGCCACGCAGCGATCGCCGGTTCCGGCGGTGCTGACTTCGCTTGTCGGTCGTGACGAGTTGGTCGGTCAGGTCGTCGAACGGTTAACAACTGCTCGTCTCGTCACGCTCGTCGGTGTCGGCGGAGTCGGCAAGACCCGAGTGGCAATCGCGGTCGCCGAGCGCATGGAGTTTGATCAAGACCTCACCGTGTTCGTACCGTTGAATGAGGTCAGCGACGACCAGGAAGTTCTGCCGGCGCTCGGGCGGGCGCTCGGTTTGACAACGTCGACGCTCGACGCGGTCTCTATTGCGCTCTCGAGTCGCCGGGCGCTGATCGTGTTGGACAACTGTGAGCACGTGATCGATGCCGCCGCCGATCTGGTGGAGGAAGTGCTCGCATCGTCGGTATCTGTGACTGTGCTCGCCACGAGCAGGGAGGGACTCGCTCTCGACGGCGAACATCTCGTGGCCATCCCGGGCCTCGATGGTTCGGGCAATGACGCTGCAGCGGTCGCTCTGTTCGTCGATCGTGCTCGACATGTCGATGCAACCTTCGAGGTGGGCGCCGATGACGTTGGCGTGGTTGCCGAGATCTGTCGACGCCTCGACGGTCTCCCGTTGGCGATCGAACTAGCCGCTGCGCGTGTCAACGTGTTGCAGCCCGCAGAACTCCTCGCCCGGCTCGACGAGCGCTTCGAGGTGCTGACCGGTGGACGGCGCCGCCGTTCGCGCGATCGACAGAAGACGCTGCGCGAGACCGTCGACTGGTCATACGAACTCCTCGCTGACGACGAAAAACGCGCGTTCGAACGGCTCTCAGTTTTCGCCAGCAGTTTCGGGCTCGATGGTGCCGCCGCCGTCCTCGAAGATGTGTCGGGTGCCGATGTGGTCGACCTGATTGAGGCATTGGTGAGCAAGTCGCTGCTGGTCTCGGTCGACGTCGAGGGTTTCCATCGTTATCGGTACCTCGAGACAATTCGGAGTTATGCCGAGGAGCGGCTCGACGGGCAAGGATCCACTGTTGATGTTTTCGATCGGCTTCACGAGCACCTGGTGACTGTGGTCGAGGCCACCGTCGATGGTGTCCTCAGAGGGCCGCTCAGTGGTTCGAACCGGCTCCGGGTCGAGATCCCGAATCTCCGTCGAGCCTTCGACCACGCGCTGGGGTTCGGCGATGTCGAGCGGGCAGCGGCGTTGATCACCCCGTTCGCTTCGCTTCGCGGGATGATCGACTGGCGTATTCATGGATGGGCGGATGAGGCGCTCGCTGCTCCGGGCGCGGTCGGGTCTCAATCAGAAGCCGAGTTGCTCGCTCTGCGGACAATCGACATCTGGCTCGACAATCGGTTCGGTGAGCTCCGGGCGGCGGCCGAGGAGATGCTGCGCGTTGCCGAGGCTGGCCCGGAGGTCTCATTCGGTGTCCAGGTCAGTGCCTTGGCCGTCAGCCAGTTGATCGGCGACGACGAGCGGACCTTGGAACTGGTCCGCCGTTTCAGCGATAAGGCTCGGAGCCCGGAATGGGGTTTGGGTTGGAGTTTGGGTTGGTATCCGCAAAGTGCGGCCCTGCTGCCGTCAGACCCTGACCAGGCTTCGGTAGAGCGCGATGACCTGCGCACCGACTTGGCGTTTCTCGACGCGAGTCCGTCGGAATTCATGCGTTCCAATGGCGCACTCCTTGCAGCGATCTGGGCGTACACCCGTGGCGATTTCGACGAGATGCTTGAGCACGGCAATCGCGCTGTGGGGTTGGGAGTCGTCGGTGCGGGCAACTGGTTCGGTGCCCTGCGGGTGCGGGCCTGGGCCGAGTACGAACTCGGCAGGTTCGCCGAGGCCATCCGCACCGCCGACGAAAACATCGAGCAGGCATATCGCCACGGCGACCGTTCAGCAATGATCATCCCGCTCGCGTTATACGCGATGGTCCTGAAGGGGTGGGGCGAGACGGAGAGTGTCGCCATCATCCGCGGCAAACTGCCACGACGACTGACCATGTTCATGATCCGCGAGCTGGCAGAGATCGACCGCTGGCTCGCCGTCGAGCTGTCACCCGAACGGCGTCAAGAACTGGCCGCGGCCGCCGCCGAGAAAGACCCCCGAGAACTCCAGGCGCTTGTGCACGAAGCCGCACGCCGACACCTCAACAGCTGACTCGGCAGCTGACTCGGCAGCTGGCTCGGCAGCTGGCTCGGCAGCTGGCTCGGCAGCTGGCTCGGCAACCGCGGCCCGAGGCGCCACTTCGATGGGTCGCTGGGTAGAACAGCGGATCCGAGTTCCGGATGTCGTCGATGCCGAACGGGTCATGCTTGAACAGGTGGGCAGCTTGTCAGTCGAGGTCCCCTGCGACTCGATCCGGCGAGCACAGCCGCAACCTCGAGTGCCTGGCAGGCTGCATGGTCTTGAAGATCCGGTGATTCAGCCGGCAGCGGATTCGGTCAGGAAGACGGGGCGTCCGCGTACCGGAGGTACGACGTGACTTCGACCACGTTCTGGAACTTTGCTTTCGCGTCCTCAGTCGACACACCAGGCGACACGATGACTCGGCCGCCAGTCAGCCGGCGTTGCGATGGTGTCGCGGTCGGTGGCTTGGAGCGCGTCGACCACTCGCACGATCTCGTCGAAGTTACGGCCGACCTACTTCGGGTACGTCGGCGATAGTCGCAACTTGTTGTCGGGGTCGATGATAAAGACCGACCGAGGTGAAATCCGCCGGGTAGCAGAAGAAGACGGCCGCCGATCCCGATTTCCAGTCGTGGAACGAGATCACGGGGCGGAGGTCATCTCGCGCTTCCGCTTTGTCTGACGTCATTTCGGCCATGTCTCCGTGACGTTCGGCTCTACTCGCCGAGCCACTGCAGCGAGATGCTGGCCAGGGAGATGCCGAGATGACACCGACGCGGAGTTCACGGACACAAGCCAGGGCCGCCCGCCTCTGCGCACTGGCTCTCTTGATCGCCTCGGCAAGTTGTTCCGCAACCGAGATCGACCGCCCGGCAGGTGGCGGCCCGGCATCCACGGTGACGGCAACCAGCACCGCACCAGACAACACACCGGTCGACGAACCTGTCCCGTCTGAGGCTGCTGCAGAAGAGGAGGTCCAAACCACGGAACGCCTGCCGGCCGCGGTGATCGACTGGGTGATCCATCAGCTTGAACTACCGGTCGCGGTCGGACCTGACGTGTGGTTGTCTCACGTCAGCGTCAGCAACGCAGGGTTGACGGCCATTGCGTTTGCGTGGGACGTTTCGCGCCCGGTCCAGACCGTGATCAGCTGGACCTCGGCCAACGGCGACCGGTGGGCTCGACGCGAGCTCCCACTCGAATCCGGCACGACGATGTACCAAGCCATTGATCTCGACGGCACCATCTACGGCCTCGGGCAACAGACAAGTGCTGACGGCGTCGACCCGCTTGCCTGGTCAATGAACGATGATGGCGGCTGGGATTCGATCAACCTGTCGTCGCCCGGAACTGACCTGAGCGGCGTCACCCTGCTTTCCGCCGCGAGCAACGCGAACGGCATCGTTGTCGCCGCCGAACGATCAGTTGGCGAACTTCAGAGTTCCGTCGCGTTCGACACCGGCGGCCTCCGCTTCGAACTCAACGACCTCGCCGGCACCTACGAACTGACCGACATCGAGTCCGGCCGAGTGGTTTCAACGGGCCAATCTGCCGACATCTTCACATGGAACAACGAAGGACAGGCGATCTACGACAACGCCACTGGCGAGCTGCTCACTGTGGTGCCGTGGGAAGTATGGGAACAGCCGAATCGCAATTTTTCGCCGCTCCCCATTCCGATCCCCGCCGACCCTGCCATGCCTCCTATCGCAATCGAATGGGACGGCATTCAGATCAGTATCGACGAGGCAAGCAACAGCTACGAGGTTGCCGATGCCAACAACGGTGTCGTCGTCACGTCGGGCGCACTGGTCGATCTGTATCGGGGGCCTGCACCGGTTTTCGTCGACGACGAATCCGGGGAAGTGGCGTTGAGTCTGTCGTGGAACGACTGGGACATGCTGATGAACGAGGCGTACCAGCAGGCCGATGAGACGCGCGGCCAGCAACAGGCTGAACAGCTGATCTTGCACTCATCGAACGGAACGGACTGGGCCGAAGCGACCCTCGCCAACAAGGCCTCCACACAATTCGACTCGCTGTTTGCTGTCGACGACGATTTCGTTGCGTCAACGATCGAGCACGGCGAATTCGAGTCGACTCGCACCTTTTACACATCGACGAATGGCACAGATTGGGAGATGACTGAGCGTCAACCTTTCGAACAGGTCGTCATCGTCGGGGCCAACAACGACGCCGTGATCGGGCTGTCATACGAAGGGGATTCGTCGGCACTCGTGACGAGTACCGACGGCAGGTCTTGGGACACGGTGCTGCAAATGGACGAGCGGGCGGACGGTGGCAGCGTTTGGTTGCAGTTGGCAGCGATCGGCGGAGCGGGGACGGCGGCAATTGCCACGACCACCCCAGCCGTCGAGCCTGGACTATTGACGATCACGGCCGAATCGCTCACAGCAACGTTCGGCGCAGCAGGATCGATCGTCAAGATCACGGACGACCGCAGCGGCGAGACCTTGCTGGAGGTCACCGAGAACGACCTCGAGTTCGGAGACGCCAATTTCGCGACATACGGCGACAGCGCGACAACGTTCTGGTCGCCGAGCGGTGAGCTCGTCATGACCATCGCTGACGCCGCAGTGTTCGCAGCGTTCGATGCACAACTGGCGGCCTACGAGAATGCTGTTCGCCAGGTCGTATTTGTCGCACCACACGATCAGTGGTTCGAGGCTGACCTGCCAGAGCTTGATCAGGGTTATGTCGCACAACTCGCCGTGGGAGACGACGTCATCGTGATCGGTGTGATCAACGGCGACGGGTTCGACGGAGAGGTGGCATCTGCTGACACGATCACGGTCTTGGTCGGCGCTCTGCAATGACCCGACGCGGCAACCGTGTCAGGAGTCCAGTTGGTTTTCCTCGGTCTCCGCGGCAGCCAGTCCTGCCCGCTCAAGAAGATCGCTCAGGCGCATCGTTGGTCTGCTCTCACGTCGATGTGGGTGGCACGAGCACGATGGGCAACGCTGCGTGGTGCAACACTTTCATCGCGACTCCACCAACGCGGATGCCACTGAATCGCCCGGCGCCACGGGTCCCGATCACAAGCACATCTGCTCGATGTGCCGCTGCAACACCGACCAACCCATCTGCAGGATGGATGTCACGTTTGGCAATGGGGGTGACGGAGACGCCCGCCTCAGCGAGCCCCGATGTCCATTTCACGATCTCGTGCTCAACGACTTCTCGCCAGCCATCAGACTCGGGAGTCTTGATGGGGTCAATGACCGGTGCTTCGACGAAGACCGCCAGTACATCGGCATTGCGCGTCGACCTGTGATCGACACACCAGTCGATCGCTGATGCAGCCTCCCGCGAACCATCCACGCCGATCACCATGCGCGCAAAGGGCAGGGCAACGTACGGTGGGATGACAGCAAGCGCCGTGTGGACGTGGTGGGCGGCGTACTCGACGACGCTGCCGAGATGCAACAACCCTGGGCCAGTCCCGCTGCCCGTGCGCCCGAGTACGAGCAGATCAGCACCCTCGAAGTTCGCGATGTCGACGATCTCGCGCGGGTCACCCTCATGGATCCGCTGATGGACGATGACACCGGCGTCGATCGCTGGACGCACCCAGGTTCTGTCAAGCACGGCCGAACAATCCGCGAGCCGTCGTTCACGGTCGTCTGGCGACAGTTCAGCGTATGGATGCTGGTACGCGTGGACCGCAATGATCTCGGCGCCGTCCCCAACCGCAAACTGCGTGGCGAACCGCAGCGCAGCCGCCGACGCAGCCGACCCGTCGACACCCACCAGAATCTGTTTCATGTGACTTCTCCTTCCCTGCTTCCACATTGCCTCCGACAATCCAGCGCTCGTAGAGCCTTTTGGCCCCTTACCTCAACCGCAGCACCTCAACCGCAGCACCTCAACCGCAGCACCTCAGACCCCTGCGTGAGCGGGAGGGGCGAATGGCCCTACCGGGACCAGCCCACAGTCGATGAGGCTCAAAGAATGAAACCTGGAAGAGAGAAGTCAGTTCTTGGTCGTTGTGTCGTCGGCGTCGACGGCTCCGACGGTTCGGCGCGCGCATTCCAGTGGGCAGTCGCCCAGGCAAAGGGCGGCGACGTGACAGCTGTTCATGGATTTTCGCCTGGCACCGAGCTGTTGTTCGCGGCGCTGCAAGTTGACCTTGACCCGATGCGCGCCGAGCACGTCAGACTTCTCGAAGGAGCGTGGATCGCAGATACCGACGACGCCGACGTCTCGGTGAGTACCGCGTTCTTCGACGACCATCCGGCTCACGCGCTCTTGGCGGTTTCTCACCGGAACGACAATGCACCAATCGTGGTTGGGCACCACGGCCACGGGAGTTGGAGCGCCCACCATGTGGGCGACATCACGACGAAGCTGCTCCGCCACGCCGACGTCCCGGTGATCGTGACCAACGAGGCCACCAGACCCGAAGGTCTCGACGGGCCAATCCTTGTGGGGTTGAACGGACCGTCTCCGCAGGTCGACGCCATATTCGAGTGGGCCGCTCGGCTCGCGCTCGAGGTCGGCTTGGGCGTGCACATCGTCTGCGTGTCCGAACCGGTACCGGCCGGAGATGCGTTCAGCATGTATCCGGGTGCCGGCATCGCTGTCGATTGGACCGCACTGCACGAGTCCACCGTCGAGTTCGCTACCCAGCTCGGCGCCACGTTTCGCGTACGTCACCCGTCGCTGAAAGTGTGGACCGAGGCCCGGCAAGGACTCCCGGCCACCATGTTGGACGAAGCTGCTCGCGACATCGGCGCCAGCTTGATCGTCATGGGCAACCACCATCACGGAACAATCGCCAGCATCCTCGGTGCGGCCGTCGCAGGTCAGCTTCCCGCGATTTCGTCCTGCCCGGTCGCTCTGGTCCCGGTCGAGAACCCGACTTCGTAACAGATCAACCGGTCCAGGCCAGTCGTTCAGCGATCGCCGTCACGCGTCGATCAAGGTCACGCTTCAATCGAGACGAGTCGCCCACCGCCGTCGTGCATGATGCCTGCGACATCGGTTGGGGCGCGATGGGTCAGCGCGTTCAGGCGGGCCTCATCTCCAAGGGACGCAATGCCCTATTGCATGGCGGTCGAAGAGCGCAGAATCACGGTGTGAGCAAGCAACAACCTCTCCAGCACTTGGTCGTCGGCCTCGATGGCTCTGAAGGCGCTCGTTTGGCTTTTGATTGGGCAGCAGCACAGGTTGGCGTCGGCCGGTTGACGGCGGTGCATGCCATCGCGCCCGCAATCGAATTTTTTGCCGCCGCGGCACAAGTCAACCTCGACCCGATACGAGCCGAACACGACCATCTCTTGAAGACGACGTGGACTGAATCTGCGCGGAACCGCGGGCCCGAACTTGCGACTGAACTGATCGATGACGACCCTGCGAGCGCCCTACTCAATACGGCAGCGGCGGCCAAGGCGGACGCAATCATCATCGGCCACCTCGGGCAGAGTCGGTGGAGTCGGCATCACGTCGGCTCCGTCGCAAGCCGCCTCCTGCATCGCTGTGACGCACCACTCATCCTGACGAACGACACCACCGAACCCGTGCCGCTGAACGGAACCGTCGTTGTCGGGCTCAGCCGACCAGCAGATTCGGCGAACGCCGAGGCGGGTTGGGCGCTGGCCTTAGCTGAAGAACGCCAGCTTGCCGTGCACTTCGTCAGCGTTGTCGAGCGCCCGGCGTACATCGATGGCAACCTCGCCTTCGACATGTCGACTCTCCATTCTGGAATCAGCCAACAACTCGAAGCACTCGCCAGCCAGCTGCGCGCTCAGCACCCAACGATCGAAATCACCACCGCAGTCCGCGAGGGAGACGTCGCCACCGGGCTGGCCCACGAAGCCGCCGACACCGGTGCATGCCTCGTCGTAGTGGGCACCCACAGCCTCGGCCCGGTCGCCGGATTCTTTGCGGGATCAGTCATCCGCATACTCCCGCCGCTTCTCGATTGTCCCACGGCTGCAATACCAGCCCATTGATCTCTGCAGCCCAACGTTGTGCGGTTGGAAGGGTTCAGTGAGTCGGTCGCCGACCTACATATTGAACGACTGCACCGTCACCCGAATGGCCGGCTCCCTCGACAACGGATCGCACCAGCTCGACCCCATGCTCCTCCGTGAGGCCATCGAGTTCGGTTCGCAGGCCCTCCAGCGTCATCGTCATTTCTGGTACGGGCGGCCCGCCGGTCCCCCGTCCAATCTGCGACGGCGTGTAGGCCTCCAGTACAAACAACCCGCCAGGCGACAAGGCCTGAACTACGCGGGCATGCAGCTCCGCCCGAATGTCGGGCGGCATGTGAACGAAGATCGAAACGATCACATCCCACTGCTGTTCACCGAGATCAGCGGTGGTCAGGTCGCCGACCTGAGCGTCGAGTTCGACGCCCGATTCTGCAGCAAATTGTCGGGCCTTGTCGACGCCGCGCTTCGACTGATCGATCGTGGTCACAGCAAATCCCTGCTGCGCCAGGAACACGCCATTTCGCCCTTCGCCGTCGGCAAGACAGAGCACCCGTCCGCTCTTGAGCATCGTCGATGCCATCGACGTGAGGAACTCGTTCGGTTCGTGCCCGTACAGGTAATCAGTGGACGCGTAACGCTCGTCCCACATACCTGCAGATCGATCCACAGTCATCTCGTCCACTCCTCATTGGTCCATTGATGCATCGCGAGGCTGGAGCCTCGACGTCGCCACCCCTGTAATGTACGGACATCCGGACCACCTTGTCAAATGTCGCCCGGCCCGACAGTACAGAGCTACTCATCCTCGTGCGGTAGCCCGCGATCACCGACACCCTCCCAACCTGAAAACCGCTAGTTATGGCGTTGGGTGGATCGTGTCGCTGAGACCGGGGAGGGGCGGGTCGCCGGCGCCTTGCACGGATTGGTCGACGTCGATGCAGTTCCCGGTCATTAATCCGGCGTCCGGCGAGAGGCAGTAGGCAATCGCATTCGCTACCTCGTCAGGCTGGACCAGACGTCCGAGTGGGCGGCTCGATGCTGCGAGCTCCAACCAATTCTCGGGAGCGCCGTCTTGTTCGACCTGTGTGCGGTGCTCTGATTCCGTCTCCATCCAACCCGGGTTCACCTGGTTGATGCGGATCCCGTGCCGCAGCAACCCGAACGCGAGGTTCTTGGTCATCACCGTCAGCGCCGCCTTAGACATGCAGTATGCGGTCAATTTCGTCTGGCCACCATGGCCCGAGGTCGAACCAACGTTGACGATCGACCCTCCACCCTCTTGCGCGACAAGTTCCCTGGCCACCGCTTGGATCATGAAATACGGCGCCTTGACGTTCAGGTTCATCTGACTATCGACATGTGCTGGCGTATCTTCAAAGAGCGTCGCGCGAGTCGTCGCTGCGGCAACGTTGACGAGGCCGTCGACTCGACCGAACCGTTCGAGCGTTGCGCTGACGACCGACTGCGGCGTAGCGGCATCAGAGACGTCCGCGGCGACGAACATGGTGTCGACCCCTGCGCTTGTGAGCGCTGTGGCGAGTGCCTGACCCCGACCGGCCGACCGGCCGACCAGCACCATGCCGGTGGTAAATCCGGTGGCGGCGAGTCGGCGTGCGACTGCCTCTCCGAGGCCTTGGGTGCCCCCGCTGACGATTGTGATCATCTCAAACCCCTTCGTTGTGTCGCTTGCCTGAGTTCATGCGGTCCGTGTGCCGTTGGACCGCGCTGCCGCCGTACGGAGCGTTACATCTCCGTTGACCAGTCCTTTGTTTCTAGGATTTCTTTGACGCGCTTCAGAAATCCGGCTGCATAGGCGCCATCGAACGCTCGGTGATCCCAACTCATGGCGAGGTTGCCCACTGGATGAATCGCGATGGCCTCGTCACCGTGCCGACTGGTCACCACCACTGGTTTACGGACAACGGCGTCGGTCGAAATGATGCCGACCTGCGGCTGGTTGATGATTGGCATTGTCAACACGGATCCAGCTGATCCATTGTTCGACAGCGTGAACGTGCCGCCGCTGACCTCATCGGGGCCCAACGCGCGGTGGCGGGCCCGGTCGGCCAGGTGGTGAACTTCGCGAGCAATCGCCGCCAGCCGTTTGGTCTCAGCGTTGCGCAGCAACGGGGCCAGGAGGCCCTCATAGTCAAGATCGACCGCGATCCCCAGGTCGATGTACTTGTGAACGACGAGTTCGCGATCGCCAACACTGGCGTTGAGATGTGGAAACTCTCCAAGGCCGTCGATGACGGCACGCGCGATGAACGGCAGGTAGGTCAGGCTGAAGCCGTATTCGGCCTTCCACTTGGCCTTCACGGCGGAGCGGACAATGTCCACGTTTGCGTAGTCGACTTCCACCACACTGAATGCATGCGGGCTGGTGGCCCGGCTCATGATCATGTGGTCACCGGTGAGTTGACGAATCTTCGACAGCGGAACCGATCGATCCCGTTGACCCACCGAAGCCGGCGCTACTTCGATCGGAGTAGGGCGGTGCGGTGTGGGTGCCGACGGGGCGGCTTGGACGGCACCGGCCCCGGCGGACGCATCCTCCGCGACAACGACATCGAGATGGTCTCGTACGTCGTTGCGCGTGATTCGCCCGCCGGGGCCGGTGCCATGAATTGCGTCAACGTTGAGGGCATGTTCGCTGACCAGGCGGCGCACCACCGGCGAGAGTAGGAGCTTGCTGCCCGCGCTGGCCGACGCCGGAACGGCATCGACGAGGCGTTCCGCCGTCACCGGCGGCGCGAGCGCTCCGCTATTGGGTGAGGGGAACTCAGCTGCTGACTCAGGTGCTGGCTCGGCTGCCGGCTCGGCTGTCGGCGTCGGATCGGAGACATCGTCAGGACCGCCGACGACGGCAATCACGGTTCCGACATCGACGGTCTCGCCTTCTTCGACTCGGATCTCGGTGAGGATCCCCGCCACGGGCGAGGGCACCTCCGTATCGACTTTGTCGGTCGATACTTCGAACAGCGGCTCGTCGGCTGCGACCGAATCACCCACGCTTTTGAACCATTGCAAGATGGTTCCTTCCGTGACGGTTTCGCCGAGTTGGGGAAGGGTGATGTCTGCCATTGGGTTGAACTCCTCGATAGGTCGCGTTGCGCTGTAGCAGTGAATGGGGGTGGGCCGTCAGCGTCCCATCCACCCGCCGTCGACGGTGACGACGGTGCCGTGGACGTAGCTCGCCGCTGGTGAGGCGAGGTACACGGCGGTACCCGCGATGTCGTCAGGCGCCCCCCAGTCGCCAGCCGGAATCCGGGTGGCGATGGCATTCGAGCGCTCGGCGTCGTCCTGCAGCGTTTGGGTGTTGTCGGTGCGGATATAGCCCGGCGCGATTGCGTTGACGTTGACGCCGTGACCGGCCCACTCGTTGGCCAGAGCCTTGGTCAATCCGATCAGAGCGCTCTTCGTTGCGGCGTAACCCGGGACGGTAACGCCACCTTGGAACCCAAGAATCGACGACACGAAGACCACCTTGCCGTTGCCTCGCTCGAGCATCTGCTTGCCGAGCCCACGCGCCAAGACAAACGGCGCACTCAGATTGACCTCGAGCACCGTGTCCCAGTCTTCGTCGGTGTGTTCAGCAGCCGGTGCGCGCCGGATCGTTCCGGCGTTGTTGATCAGAATGTCAACGACGTGACCCTCGCTGCTCAGCCAATCCACCAGCGCATGCGTCTGCGATCGCTCGGCGAAGTTGCAACGGCGGCCGACGAAGCGGCGACCGGCACGTTCAACGAGCGCCTGAACTTCGGACCCATGCGGTTGTTGGTTTGCTGAGACCCCAATGATGTCTGCGCCGGCGAGCGCGAGCCCGTGGGCGATTGCCATGCCGAGGCCGCGAGACGCACCAGTGACGAGCGCGGTCTGACCGCTGAGGTCGAATGACTCGTGCATGGTGTGCCTGCAATTTCGGTATCGGCGTTGGCTACTGGACGACCATGCCGCCGTCGATCATCAACAGCTGGCCGGTCATGTAGTCGGATTCTGAGCTGGCGAGGAACGACGCTGTTCCGAGAATGTCTTCCGGTTGCGAGTACCGCTTGAGCAGAATGCCCTCGGCGAGTTGATCCATCGACTCGCCCTCATTTTCGAACTTGCCGATTGCGACGAGGTCCTTGTCAAGCTGTCGCCACAATTCAGTTTCGACAACGCCGGGGCCGTACCCGTTGACGGTGATGTGGTTCGCGGCGAAAGCCTTCGCTCCGCCGTTGATCATCGCGAGAACTGCGTGCTTTGAACAGCTGTAGGGGATGACGTCGTCGAACGCCTGGCGAGACAGGATCGAGCCGACATTGATGATCTTGTACGGCTCGCCATTGGCTTGCGGGCCCTGAGCGATCATCTGACGAGCAACTTCTTGCATGCACATCAGGACGCCGAGAGCGTTGACGTCCATGATCTTGTGCCAGTTCTCTTCGGTGATGTCCAAGAACATGAGTGGCTTGTTGATGCCAGCATTGTTGAGCACCACGTTGATCGAGCCGAAGGCCTCAACGGTTGCCGCGACGGCGGCGATGATGTCGGCGCGTTTGGTGACGTCCAAGTCGACGGCGATCGCCGCGCCACCGGCATCGTTAATCCGTTGAGCCACCTCATTGACCCCATCAACGTTGACGTCGCCAACACACACCTTTGCGCCTTGCGCGGCGTAGTGCTCTGCCACGGCAGCACCCATGCCCTGGGCTGCGCCCGTGACGAGAACGATCTTGTCCTGCAGTCGTGTCGTATCCATTGAAATCTCCTCAGGGTTGTTCCGGTTGTTTGGCGCAGCCGTCACCAGTTGGTGGCGACGTATTTCGGTTCGATGTAATCGAGCATTCCTTCGTGGCCGCCTTCGCGGCCGATCCCGCTCTGCTTGACGCCACCGAAAGGTGCAGCGGGGTCAGACACGAGGCCACGGTTGAGGCCCACCATTCCAGCCTCGAGCCGTTCGGTGACACGCATTCCGGTGGTCAGATCGGCCGTGTACAGGTATGCGACGAGCCCGTATTCGGTGTCGTTGGCGAGCCTGATCGCTTCGTCCTCATCATCGAAGATGACGATCGGCGCAACCGGTCCGAAGATCTCTTCACGCAAGATGTCCGATGCTGGGTCGACATCGACGAGCACCGTTGCCGGATAGAAGTGTCCGCGACCATCGAGCGGCGCACCGCCGGTTACCGCCGTCGCTCCGGCCCTCACTGCGTTATCGACAAGATGCTTCACATCGGTGAGGGCTTGCGCACTAACAAGCGGGCCGAGCTCGGCATCGGGCTCCATGCCCCCGCCGACGTTCAGTGCCTCCATGCGTTCAACAAGGCGAGCAGTGAATTCGTCGGCGATACCGCGTTGCACGTAGAAGCGATTGGCTGCCGTGCACGCTTCGCCTCCGTTGCGCATCTTGGCAACCATCGCGCCCTCGATAGCGGCGTCGAGATCGGCGTCGTCGAACACGAGGAACGGTGCGTTGCCGCCGAGTTCCATCGAAGCGTTCACGACATTGTCGGCTGCCTCACGGAGGAGGATCCTGCCGACCTGGGTTGATCCGGTGAACGAGATTTTGCGGACCCGGGGGTCATGCAGCATTGCGCTCACCAGAGCACCGGCATTCTGCGACGGCAGTACGTTCACGACGCCTGGCGGGACCCCGGCCTCTTCGAGAATCTGTGCGACAAGGAGCGCAGTCAGTGGTGTTTCAGAAGCGGGCTTGAGGATCACGGTGCAGCCCGCGGCGAGCGCTGGTGCGATTTTGCGGGTAGCCATCGCTGCCGGGAAGTTCCACGGAGTGACGAGAACAGCGACGCCGACTGGCTGATGGAGCACCAGGATCTTCTTGTCGCCACCGGGTGCCGTCGAGATCGTGCCAAGCGAACGCACAGCCTCTTCTGCGTACCACCGGAAGAACTCAGCCGCATATGCCGTTTCTCCCTTGGCGTCCGCAAACGTTTTGCCGTTTTCCCGGACGATCAGTTCCGCGATCTCGTCGGACCGTGTGGTCATGATCTCGAATGCCTTACGCAGGATTTCCGCGCGGTGGCGTGGGGCGGTGTCACCCCACGGGCGAAGTGCGTCGTACGCAGCGGCAACCGCTGCGAGGCCGTCTTCGACGGTCGCGCTGGCAACCGATGCGATGGTCTCTTCAGTCGATGGATCCTGTACGTCGATGCGGGTGCCGTCTGAGGAGGGGCGCCAGGCACCATTCAGGTACAGGTCGGTCGGGACCCGTTCGAGAATGGCATCGGACGGGGTGCCTGCTGCCGTGCCGGTTTCACTGACGGTCATGAATTGACTGCCTTTCGGATTTCTGTGGCGATGCGCTCGACCGACGGAATGGTTGCGTCTTCGAGGTTCGCTGCCGACGGCAGCGGCACGTGGGGTGTCGTGATGCGCACGATCGGTCCGTCGAGATTCCAGAACGCTTCGTCGGCGACAATCGAGGCAATTTCTGCGCCCCACCCACACAGCCGAGGGTTCTCTTCGACGGTGATCAATCGACTGGTCTTTTCCACCGACTCCAAGATGCATTTGGTGTCGAGCGGAACGAGCGATCGCAGATCGATGACCTCGACGTTGATGCCTTCGGCCGCGAGTTGCTCAGCGGCTTCGAGAGCGCGTGGAACCATCAGGGCGAGGGCGACGATGGTTGCGTCGGTGCCGGCGCGCACGATCTTGGCCTTGCCGAGTTCGTCGACAATGTCACCGGCGCGATCGGGGACGTCGAACTTCATCGGGTAGATCGACTTGTGCTCGAAGAACAGCACGGGGTCGGGGTCGCGGACGGCTGCAGCGAGCAGACCGATTGCGTCTTCAGCGTTTGACGGTGCGACGACCTTGATGCCCGGAATCATCATCGCCCAGTTTTCGACGCTCTGCGAGTGCTGTGCGCCGAATCGAGAGCCAGCTCCGTTTGCAGTGCGAATCACCAACGGAAACGACATCTGGCCGTTGGTCATGTAGCGGCTTTTGGCGATTTCGTTGGCGACGATGTCCCAACAAACCGCGAGGAAATCACTGAACATGATCTCAGCGATCGGCCGGAGCCCGGTCATCGCCGCGCCCATCGCGGCGCCAAGAATCGCTTGCTCGGAAATCGGTGCATCGCGCACCCGCTTCGGTCCGAATTGTTCGAGGAGGCCGGGGGTTGCCTTGAACACTCCGCCAGCCCCGGCGACATCTTCGCCGAGGAACACGACGTTGGGATCGTGCGCAAGTTCCTGCGCCAGCCCGACGCTGATCGCGTCTCGATATGTCAGTTGCGCCATGCCCAGCCTCCATCAGCCCATACATCGGTGTAAATTACGTCGAGGCTCGGAAGAGCCCCGGCGGTTGCCTCGTCGGTTGCCTGTTGCACCTCGGCTGCGACAGCTTGAGAAATGGCGGTGAGTGCTTCCTCACCCACACCAAGTTGCAGCATTCGTTGGTGATACATCGGGATCGGATCGCGTTGCATCCACGCCTCAATCTCTTCCTTCGGGCGATACGTGCCCGGATCAGCTCGGCTGTGGCCGTGATGGCGATACGTCTGCGCCTCGATGAGCGACGGCCCACCGCCGGAACGCGCCTTGTCGAGCGCAGCGCTCGCTGCGATATACACCGCGTCGGCATCGTTGCCGTCGACCAGGATCGACTCCAGCCCGTAGGCACTGGCCCGATCGGCAGCAGGGTTAACAACCGGGACGACATCGGCAATCGATGTGTACTCCATGTACAGGTTGTTCTCGCAGACAAACACGGTGGGGAGGTTCCACACTTTGGCGAAGTTAACCGCCTCGTGGAATGCCCCAATGTTGGTCGTGCCGTCACCAAAGAAGGCGACCGCAACCTGGCCCGTGTCGTTGAACTGTGAGGTCCAGGCTGCCCCGTTGGCGACGCACAGATGGGCCCCGATGATTGCGTAGCTTCCCATTACGCCGTGTTCGACGCTCGTGAGGTGCATCGACCCGCCCTTGCCGCCCATCAGACCGTTCTCGCGGCCGAGTAGTTCGGCCATGATCGGTGTGAGGGGTACGCCGCGAGCAATCGTGTGTGCGTGCCCGCGGTAGGTCGCGAATGTCCAGTCGTCTGAGCGCATCGCCGCGCCAAACCCGGCGGCGATCGCTTCTTGGCCAAGCGACAGGTGGCTCGTGCCCTTGACCAGTCCCTTAAGGAAGAGGTCATAGGCGCGGGTCTCGAAGAGTCGAACCTGCTGCTGAATCTCGTACATTCTCAAACGCGCTTCGGGCGTGATGTCGAGGTCGGCATTGGTCTCGTCGACGGGAGTTGGGAACACAGGGGCGTGTTTCCCGTACTCCTCGTAGGTCGGCATCGTTGTCATCAGAACGCTCCTCAGTATTCGTTTGCGATGAAGAGTTCTTCGGCGGGGAAGAGCGTGATCACGTAGCAACCATCCGCTGTGACGACCACCTCTTCTTCGATCCTTGCCGCAGACACGCCGTCGCTCGCAGGGCAGTACGTCTCGATGGCGAACACCATGTTCTCCTCGATCTCCATGGAGTGCTCGAGTGAATTGACTCGGCTGATGATTGGCCGCTCGTGCAACCCGAGACCGAGGCCGTGGGCGAACTGCAGACCGAACGCTTCAAACTCGTTGTCAAAGCCGAATTCGGTGCACGCCGGGAAACCTCGGGCGATGTCGGCGGTGCTCACGCCTGGCTTAATCATGCTGATCGCAGAATCGATCCAATCACGTGCTTTCGTATACGCATCGTGCTGGGAAGGTGTGGCGCGTCCGACGTTGAGCGTCCGGTAGTAACAAGTGCGATACCCGTTGAACGACTGGATGATGTCGAAGAAGGCCTGGTCGCCGGGGCGCAGAATGCGATCCGAGAAGTTGTGCGGGTGAGGGCTGCAGCGTTCTCCCGACACCGCATTCACGGCCTCGACGTCGTCGGAGCCCTGCTCGTACAGACGTTGGTTGACCAGCGCCACGATCTCGTTCTCACGGATGCCGGGTTTGAGCACGTCGGCAATGAGCTGGTACGCACCATCAACCATGGCGCACGCCGTGTTCAGCAACATGATCTCGTCTTCCGACTTGATCTGCCTTGCGTCGAGCATGATCTGCTGTCCGTCGATGACATCGATGCCTTCTGCTTGCAGAGCAAACAACATCGGTGGTTCGACGATGTCGACGCCCAGCGGCATGTCGGCAACTCCCTGCTCGCGTAGTAGCCGGGCAATCTCTTTGGCAGTCCGCTTGAAGAGCTCGTTTTCAGGTGGGATTGCGCCGCGCAGGCCGTTCAGCCCAGCGCGACAGTTCTCCGGCTTCAGCCACGGGGCGTGCAGACGATGGTGCGCCGCGGCGGACCCGAAGTCCCAGATCATTGGATCGCCGTCTCGCGCCAGCAACGAGTAGCGGGTCATCTTGTCGCGCGCCCACTCGCCGATCTGCGTACTCGTGGTGTAGCGGATGTTGTTCGTGTCGAAGCACAGCAACGCTCCGGCCCTCGAATTATCGAGCGCCGCACGCGTGCGCGCTAAGCGATAATCGCGGAGCCGCGAGAAGTTGACGCGCTCTTCGAAGTCGACGGCCATGCCGCCTGGCGATGGTGTCACCGCAATCGCAAACTCACCCATTCAGTGTTCTCCTACCGTGTTTTTCGCGTCAGCTCGACAAGGACTGCCGTCGAGGTATGAGCGAAGAGTAGCCACGAACTGCAATCGATTGCAAGACCTGAATTCAATTATTGAGTCATGTTTACTGACTCTTTTCAACGTGTATCGACATTCGAAAATTGTTTCTTGCAATCGATTGCAGTCTCCGTTACGTTGACTCCCACTGGATGCATCCCTGCATCCACTGATGGGGGTCAGCCAACATGAACGAGAACGTGACGGCCGACCGCAACGCCACCTCTGTCGGTTCTCCGATCATCGAAGCCCGCAATATCGTCAAGCGGTTCGGCGGAGCAACCGCGGTCGACGGTGTAAGTCTCGCTGTGCAACCCGGCGAGATCCACGCACTCGTCGGCGAGAACGGCGCCGGCAAGTCCACGCTGATGCGGGTCCTCGCCGGGATCCTCAAGCCGGACGAAGGTTCCGTGCTGGTCGATGGTCAGCGACTCGAGGCCGGCAGCACCCAGTCGGCGCTCGAGGCGGGCGTCTCGCTCGTTCACCAGGAGCTGAGCCTCGTCCCCGAGATGACCGTCGCCGAGAACATCAACCTCGGGTTCACGCCGACGCGAGCCGGTTTCACCAACAGGGGCGAGCAGCGACGCATCGCCGCTGAGGCACTCGCTGAGATCAACGTCTCGGTCGACCTCGACGAGCCGATTGCTCGGCTGTCGGTGGCGCTCCGTCAATTCGTCGAGATCGCACGAGCGGTCGCACGCAAACCACGGGTCCTGATCCTCGACGAGCCCACCGCCACCCTCACGCCGGCCGAGACCACCTACCTCCTCGACATGCTCCAGCGCCTAGCGGAACGGGGGTTGGCCATCATCTACATCTCGCACCGCATCCCGGAGATCTTCCGGATCTGCAACCGCGTCACCATTCTTCGTGACGGCCAGCACGTCGACACCGTTGACATCGGCGAGATTCGCCCGAACGAGCTCGTCAGCAAGATGGTCGGTCGCGACCTCGAACAAGACCTGGAGAGCCACCGTGAGCCGGCCACCCCGGGCGAAGTGGTGCTGAGCGCCACCGGCATCCGGGCCATCGGAGTCAACGGAATCGACCTTGCTGTGCGAGCTGGCGAGATCGTCGGCCTGGGAGGCCTCGTTGGTGCAGGTCGGACCGAACTCGTGCGTGCGATGATCGGCGCCGACATAAGGTCAGCCGGCGACGTGACGGTCACGGTCAACGGGTCGGTTCGACGGATCACCAGCTATCAGTCGGCGATCGCGGCTGGCGTCGCGTACATCCCAGAAGAGCGACGCACGGACGGGCTGGCGCTGACGATGACCGTGTCGGACAACATCGCGCTCCCGAACCGTCGACGCCTGTCGCGGAACGGTGTCCTGTTGTTCGGGCGGATTGCCGAATTCGCGAAGCACCTCGCCGACGAAACGGGGCTCCGGCCGCCCGAGATCAGGCGTGCGGCAGGCGACTTCAGCGGCGGCAACCAGCAGAAGGTCGTCCTTGCCAAATGGCTCGGTCGGGAGCCCGATCTCATCATTCTCGACGAGCCCACCCGTGGCGTCGATGTCGGAGCGAAGGTCGAGATCCACCGACTCGTCAAGCAGCTGGCGGCAGACGGCGCCGCGGTACTCGTGGTGAGTTCCGACCTCCCCGAGCTGCTCGAGCTGTCCGACGTGATCCACGTCGTTCGCGACGGCCGCATTGTCGGCACGTTGTCGGGTGCCGAGGCCAACGAGCAGTCCGTGATGTCGCTTGCCTCCGGCGAAGCGTCAGGGAGTGCGGCATGACTGTCGAGACCACCGTCCAGCAGGGCGAAACACCCGAACCCGCCGATCAGGAGGTGGGTGTCGAGCAGCAGGACTTCAACGTCCTCGTGTGGATGTCCCAGCAGGGGGTCGTCGTCTTCACGGTGTTGTTGCTGGTTTTCGCCGGGATCTTCATCGACGGGTTCGCCAGCCTGGACAACGTCACCGATGTGTTCAACCGGGCCGCCCCGATCGGGATCGTGGCCGTCGGCATGACGTTCGTGGTGATCAGCGCCAACTATCTCGACCTCTCCGTGGTCGCCCAAGTGGCGACCTCGGCGGTTTTGCTGATTGCAGTCAGCAACTCCAACAACATGCTTCTCGGCATGGCCGTGGGCTTGTTGGTGGCGATCGTGTACGGCATTGTCAACGGCGTGGCGGTGGGGGTCTTCCGAGCCAACGCGGTAATCGTCACTCTCTCGACCACCTTCATCGGACTCGGTCTCCTGCGGTGGGCGAGTGGCGGCAGCATCTATTTCGGTGACTCAGATGGCGTCATCGCCACGTTCGGTAAGACCGAGATCGGCCCGTTCCCGCTCGCGATGCTGGTGCTCATCGTGGTCACACTGGCCATGCACTTCGTGTTGACCAAAACGACGTTCGGATTCCTCGTCAAGTCCTTCGGCTCCAACCGGGAGGCGACACGCCTGGCCGGCGTGAATACTCCGCTCGTCGTGATCGGGGCCTTCACGGTCTCCGCCCTCGGTGCCTTGCTCGGTGGTTGGGTGCTGGCCGCCTTCTCCAACACTGCGGTCTCGTCCATGTCGGACGGCTTCGACTTCGAGGCGCTTGCCGCCATCATCGTGGGCGGCACCAGCGTGTTCGGCGGCAAGGGCAGTGTGCTTCGCACGCTGCTCGGCGTCGTGTTCGTGAGTGCGCTCACCAACATCATGGTCTTGTCCGGATACGGCTTCGGCTACCAGCAAATGGCGATCGGTGCCCTGATCGTGCTCGCCGTCTCGGTCGACGCCCTCGCTCGAAAGGTGGGGAACTCATGACTCAGACCGCAACCCTCGACCTCGGCAACGAGAACACCGACCTGCTCGGTCGGGTCAAGACGACGTTCGCTCGGCGGACCGAGGGCCGAGCCGTCATCTTGCTCATCGTGGTTTCGATCTGGGCCCTCATCTGGGAGTCGACGGTGTTCACCGCCTATGAGGTGACACTCGGGCGGATCGCCCTGATCGGCCTCACGGCGGTCGGGTTGACCGCGGTGATCCTGATGGGCGAGCTCGACCTCAGCATCGCCAGCATCCTGGCGGTCTCGGGCGTCGTGATGGCCAGCTTTGACAATCTCGTTTTGGGGATCGCCGTCGCGCTCGCCATCGGCCTTGTCATCGGCGCCGTCAACGCCTTCTTCGTCGTGGTCGTGGGCATCAACTCCTTCATCGCCACGCTCGGGATGCTGTTCTTCCTGCGAGGAATGGCGTTCGTCATCTCCGACGAGGAACCGGTCACGATGGCGAACAAGGACTTCGCGCTCGACTTCGGCAAGCCGCTCATCGGCGAGTTCACGCCTCGGGTACTCATCTTCATCCTGGCGTTCATCGCCATGCACGTCTTCCTCACCCGCGTCCGCGTCGGGCGAGAGTTCTACGCGGTCGGTGGCAACCGGGAAGCGGCCCGCGATGCAGGTATCCCCGTGAGTCGGCGGGTGTTCACCGGCTTCATGATTTCGGGATTCGTTGCAGCTGCGGCCGGCGTCATCGTCACCCTCCAGCTCACTGCTGCCGATCCGACCGCAGGCGGCAACGCACTACTCACCAGTTTCGCGGCCGCGATCGTTGGTGGCATCCTCCTGACCGGTGGTCGGGGCTCTGTACTCGGAACGCTGCTCGGCGCCGCGGCGCTCGCCATCTTGCAGGTCGGAATGACGTTCAACGGCGTCGAGTCCGACGTCCAGAACATCGTCATCGGACTCGTCCTGTTCGTGGCCGTGATCACCGACCCGAACAGCATTCGTACGGTTGTCGGGAGCGCTCGAGCGTTCCTTCGCAGCCGCTCGGCACCAGATCCTGCGGCTTGACAAACCATCCCGCATCCGCAAGTGAACCGGACGCTCGGCGTTCGGCCAATAACAGTCACATCAACAAAAGCAAGTAACCACAACAGCAGGGGAGAACCATGCGAAACCCACGAACCAACACCCGACACAAGAGCCGTGCAACGATCGGTCTGCTCGCCGCCAGCGCCCTCATCTTCGCTGCCTGCGGCAGCGACGACGACAGCTCCGCTGACACGACCGACGCGCCAGCCGACGCGCCAGCCGAGGCGGCTACGAGCGATTCGTTCGAGGTGTTCGCCCTGCTGCCGCAGGGCACCGACCAGCCGTACGGCACCACCTACCTGCCGCCATTCGAGGCGAAGGCCGCCGAGCTCGGTTTGAACCTCAACATCGTCAACTCCGGCTACGACGGCGAACAGCAGGCGAGTGACTGCGAAGTAGCGGTTGCGGCCCAGCCGGACCTGATCATCTTGTGGCCCGCGGTCGGCGACCAGGTGCGTCCGTGTCTCGAGGCCGCCGGCGCTGCCGGCATCCCGGTGACGGTGACCAACTCGGACCTCATCCCCGAGGACCAGGAACTCTCCCAGGCGTACTCGGGCCCCGACACCTACGGTCAGGGCGTGTCTTCGGCCGAGATGTTCTGCGAATTCGCCGGTGGCGACGACGTCGGCATCCTCATGGTCAACGGCGCACCCGGCAACACCACGGCCATCGACCGTGAGAACGGCTTCGAGGACACCATCAACGAGCAGTGCCCGAACGTAGAAATCCTCCAGCGCGAAACCGGCAACTGGAACAAGGACGACTCACAGCTCGCCGCTTCGGAGATGATCACCGCCGTCGGAGCCGAGAACATCGGTGGCGTCTACGCCGCTGACGACACCATGGTTGCCGGTGTAGTCGATGCCCTCATTGCTCGTGACATCGACCCGGCGTCGCTGATCATCACCTCGATCGGCAACACCTTCCTCGGCAACCCGCTCGTGATCGACGGTCAGGTCGACGGCACCGTGTTCCAGTCGTCCTCGTGGGACGGCGAGAACGCCGCGGCGACCGCCTACGAGGTGCTCACCGGTGACTCCGGCGAGCGCATCGTGAAGTTCATGCCGTCCGTCAAGGTCACCGGCGAGAATGCCGCCGATCCGTCGGTCGCCCCGGAGTGGTGAGTCGTCTCATTTGAGTGACTGAGATCCCCTAAGGCGATCGGGACCCTGCGTGGATGCAACATCCACCCGGGGTCCTGATCGCGTTTTCCAGCGGCTTTATGCAAACGCGACGGGGGCCCCATTCGATAGTGTCCGGTCCGGTCCGATCCGGTCCACTGTGCTGTTCAGTTGATGTCGGAAGTGGAGTACGTATGGGTGAAGTAGTGCAAGGTCGTTCGGTAGGTGCTTCATGCCCCATGTGACCCTGAAAGAAGTTGCCGAACACGTCGGTGTCAACGTGGCCACTGCGTCGCGGGCGCTCAGCCCTGACAAGAATTCGTTGGTGAGCGCGGCAACTCGTCGGCGCGTCCTCGAAGCCGCCGAAACGCTCGGCTATCGGGGTAATCAGCAAGCCTCAGCGCTGCGGCGCGGGCGTACAGGCATCATCGGCGTGATCGTCGCTGACATCAGCAACCCGTTTATCGGCCCGGTGCTGCGCGGCATTGCCGGCGGGCTCGGCGGTCAAGGGCTGCTGCCAATCATGACCGAAACCCGGGACTCATCCGAGGAGCTCGCACGGATCTGCGACAGGCTTCTCGCACAGCGCGTCGATGGCATTATCTGCGCCGCGGGACGACAAGGGGATCAATCCGTACTGAAACGCCTGTCCAAGGAGATCCCCACCGTGCTGGCTGTTCGGCAGTGGCCGAACAGTGGGATCACCACTGTCTCGGCCGACGACATCATGGGTGGACGTCTCGCTGCAGAACACCTTCTCGAACTCGGTCATACTCGGGTCGCCCAGCTCGTCGGGCCGCAGGACATCGGATCGTTCGCAGGTCGTACTCAAGGGTTCTCCCGCGCAATCGCTGATGCCGGGGTGGAGTCCATCATGGTCGACGACGTAATCCGCCTTCCGACCCTCGACGCCGGTCGGCTACTGATGGAGACGCTCCTTGAGCAAGCCGGCTCTGACCTGCCGACGGCGGTCTTCGCCCAGAACGACTCGATCGCGATCGGAGCCATGCATCTCGCATCCGAACGTGCCCTTCGTTGCCCAGACGACATCTCGATCGTTGGTTACAACGACGTGCCGCTGACAGCCCACCTCACCCCCGCGCTCACGACCGTGAAGTTGCCCGCATATGAAATGGGCCGACTTGCCGCACAATTGGTGGCGACGCTGATCGATGACCCCGAACAATCCGCCCATACCGTGACGCTTGCTCCCGAGTTGATTGTTCGGCAGTCCACGAGAGCGGTCTGAACAACGCTTTCAGTTTGAGCCTGCTGCGGACTGACAACAGGTGACGGCGATGCGTCGCATGCTGTGGTCCACTTGATCAGGCACTGTTGATTGGCTCAGCTGGCGATCGGTGAGTCGCCTCGGGCATGGCGGGCGCGGATTCCGATCGGCGCGGTCAGCGTGTAGCCGGCGAGGTGGCGCTGTTCTTCTGACTCTCCCGCCCAGAATCCATATTCACGATTCTCGCGCGAGGATTCGAGGCACTGCGATCGGACCGGGCACGATTTGCACAGTTTTTCGGCCTTCGCTTCTCGGCGGGCCCGGGCCTGTGGTCGTTCGGCCTTGCGGGCAAAGAAGAGCGGCATCTGGCCCTTGCAGGCAGCGAAGTCCTGCCAATCGGCGTATCGGTCGATCTCGATGTCTGGGATTTCGGCGGTGAGTGTCATGGTTCTTCGGTTCCTGCTGAAGGTGACGGGCGGCTAACAAAGCAGTCGACCGGGTGCGTCCTGCCACCTCGGGGGGAAGGTGGTAGGACGCACGGCCGCATCGGTCGAGACGGGTCAGGCTTCGGCGAGTTCGCTGGCGTCGTCAGGGACACCCGGCGTACCGCCATCGGAGGCGATGAGTTCGTTGCTACCAGCTTCGACGTAGCCGTCTTCTCGGGACTTGGCCAGCGCGATGGCGAGGACGAGGAGCCCGAAGAGGGGCTTCGCCAGCACGTCACCGAGCGAGTACATGACCTGACGTGCAACTTCTGCGTTGCCTTGGTTGTCGATCAACGACGGAAGCATGTAGGCAATCGGATAGATGCCCCACGTTGCCAAAATGACGTAGCGGAGGGCGTCGAGCAGCGTCTTGACGCCGCCACTTTGGCGTTGGACCGACTTGCCGAGCTCGACAAACAGGACGTACAAGATGTATAGGAACGGGATCGTGGATGCGATGCCCCAGATGGTGCGGGCCGAGTCGTCGGCGGCGGCGATCTCGCCGGGATAGCCGAGCAGAATCATTGCGACAGCGGCAATCGTGAGGCGCACCAGCAAGCTGCGCGTCGTCTTCTTTGCGAGCTTCAGGACCACCACGAGTTCAGCAAGCAGCAAAGGAACGGTGAGGAGCCAGTCGACGTATCGATAGCCCTCGTTGAACGGGGTGCCGTCCTGAACGTATTCGCCGTTAGTGAATGTGAATGCGTCGTTCCAAGAGCCAAAGATTCGAACGTAGTGGTAGAGCGCAATGCCGACGACAAGGGTCGACAACGTGACTGCCATGCGGTGCTGCGGAGCAACACGGCTGCGCACCAGCAGAAAATACAGCAGTGCTGCTCCCATGCTGGCGATGACAAAGGAGAACGAGTTGTAGACCAGGTTGAACTGGACCTCGCTCAGGGTGAGTTCCATATGACGCTCCTCGAATGGCAGTGGCCGTCAGATTTGACGACAAAAAATGTATAACACGCTTATCGCTGATAAAGCATAGTTAGGCATGGATTCTTTTCAGGTTCTACCGGGGGGTCACTCCGGGAAATTGCTCACCGACATCAACGATGGCTGCGATCGGGCCAAACGACTCGGCATGTCCGTAGCCGCCCGGGGCGCGCGGCCGATCTCAAGACCGTCGGCGGCAGGCTGCTGCCTGCGAGCCAGCGATTGCACTACGTGCCGCCCCACTGAACGCGCCGTTAGTCCACTCGCGCTCGAATCGTTTGATTCTGGAGCTCGACGTTCCAAGGACCTCGTGATTGTCTTACTCTCCGGCAATGTCATGGACAGTCCGGATTTCAGAAGCAAACGATATGCCCAATGTTGTTCGGCTCATCGAACGCGCCCGGAGCGCCGACATTGCTCACGTCGAACTGAGCGAAGTTGTCGCTGACTTGAGGTCGCCGGCAACGAACGTCGTGGCATGTGTTGGTGACTCGATCGTCGCGGTCCTCGTCGGCCGATGCGAAGGCGATATCGGTCGCATCGTCGCCATCGCGATCGCGCCGGAGTGGAGGAACAAGGGCATCGGCTCAGCGTTGGTTGGACGTGCCGAAGCCGCATTCCTGAAGGAAGGCTGTCACCGCATCGTTGCACTGCTCACCGAGCATCAGGTCGGTGCGGTTGCACTCGTCAATCGCGGTTTCGAAGTCACGCCGAACCTGGCGCTCTATGAAAAGGATGAGCCACTTCGGCCTACGGCGTTCTCGATTCTCGAACGCTGGAACGGCGAGCTGATCGATCAGTCTCGATGGGAATCTTTCTCCGGGCTGACGATGCAGCGCGACATCGTTGAACAACGGCTGCTGGCGCCGCTGATCGAGGCCGAGTTGGCAAGCCACTTTGGGGTGATCGCTCCGTCGGCCATGCTCCTGTTTGGTCCACCCGGAACCGGTAAGACGTCATTTGCAAAAGCCATTGCAGGCCGACTGGGCTGGCCGTTCGTCGAGCTCCTGCCCTCGAAGCTTGGAGCGCAAGGAGCATCGATGATGGCTGACGAACTTGGCCGGGCCTTCGACGATCTGCTCGCGCTCGAACACGTGGTGGTGTTCATCGATGAAGTCGACGACATCGCCAGCTCACGGGCCGCACGACCCGAGACCCAAGCCGTGGTGAACGAACTGCTCAAGGCGATGGTGCGGGTACGCGAGGCTCCGGGTCGGCTCTTGGTGTGCGCCACAAACTCGATTGCGGCCCTTGATCCGGCCGTCGTGCGTCCCGGTCGATTTGACCTCGTGATTCCCATCGGCCCACCAGACCCCGAGGCGCGTCTTGCATTGCTGAACGACATGCTCGGAGCGATTCCAGGTTCGGCGATCGACCCGCTGGCGATGGTCGAGCCCACCGATGGGTTGACCCCCGCCGATATCGCCAGCGCGATTCAACACGCGGCTGCCGGGGTGTTCCGTTCGGTCCGCCAGGGCGATGCGTCGGCCACGATCACTGATCGCGATCTCATCGCTGCGATTGACTCGATCGTGCCCACAATTTCCGAGGCCGGTCGGGCGGACTTCGTCGCAGAAGCCGAACGCTTCAGCCGGCTCTGACCGACACCCGTTCGACTAACACGGCGGGACCGCATGCTCGACAGAGGTGTGCTCCAGCCCAAAGACAGCCTCATCCACTAGTCGCGCAGACGATCTGGGAACGCCCGATCACATCTCACATCTGGTCCGACCCGGCAATGTCGAGCTTGCGAGACAGAAGTCATCGGAACGATCGGAACCGTCGTACATAGCGTGATCTTGTTCAATTTTGCCACCCCCCAGCAGGAGTAACAGCATGTCAACATCACTGATCAACACCGCAGTCAGGCCGTTTGCAGCGACCGCATTCCACAATGGCCAGTTCGTCGACGTGACCGACGCCGACATGCGCGACAAGTGGTCGATCGTGTTCTTTTACCCTGCCGATTTCACGTTTGTCTGCCCGACCGAACTTGGTGACCTCGCCGATCACTACGCGGAGTTCCAGCAGCTCGGTGTCGAGGTCTACGCAGTGTCGACCGACAAGCACTTCACGCATAAGGCCTGGCATGACAGCAGCGAGACGATCAACAAGATCACCTACCCGATGATCGGCGATCCCACCGGCGTCATCACCCGCAACTTCCAGGTCATGATCGAAGATGACGGCCTCGCAGAGCGCGGCACCTTCGTGATCGACCCCGACGGCAAGATCCAGATCATCGAGATCAACGCCGGCAACATCGGTCGGTCTGCCACCGAACTGCTCCGCAAGGTCAAAGCCGCCCAGTACGTGCGCGCCAACCCGAACGAGGTCTGCCCCGCCAAGTGGGAAGAGGGCGAAGCCACGCTCGCACCCTCGCTCGACCTCGTCGGCAAGATCTAACCCGATCGGACTGAACACATGATTCTTGACGCCCTCCTCACCGAGGCACTCCGCTCCCATCTTCCGAAGATCGTTCAACCGATCGAATTAGTTGCTTCGCTCGACAACTCGCCGACCAGCGCGAAGATCACCGAGCTCCTCGGTGAGTTGGACGTCTTGTCCGCCGACATCAGCGTGCGCTTCGACGGCTCCGCCGAACGCCGCCCCTCGTTCCGCATCACCCGAGTCGCTGACCCTCATGTGTCGGTCACCTTCGGCGGTGTGCCACTTGGCCACGAGTTCACCTCGCTCGTCTTGGCGCTTCTGCAAGTCGGCGGCCATCCGTCGACCGCTGATGCCGATCTACTCGATCAGATCCGAGGCATCCAAGGAACGCATCGCTTTGAGACGTTCTTCTCACTGAGTTGCCAAAACTGCCCCGACGTCGTGCAGGCGCTCAACCTGATGAGCATCATCAACCCGAACATCGAACATGTCGCGCTCGACGGCGGCGCATTCCAAGACGAAGTTGCAGCTCGTGAGGTGATGGCTGTACCAACGGTGTTCCGCAACGGCGAGAAATTCGGTCAGGGCCGTATGACCCTTGAAGAACTCGTTGCGATGATCGATTCCCGAAGCAGCGATCGCGCGGTCGAGAAAATCGCCGCCATGGACCCGTTTGACGTCCTGATCGTCGGAGGCGGCCCGGCCGGTTCTTCCGCTGCGGTCTATGCCGCCCGCAAGGGCCTACGGACTGCCATTGTGGCCGAACGCTTTGGTGGGCAACTCCTCGACACGATGGGTATCGAGAACCTCATTTCCACGCCGTACACCGAAGGCCCAAAGCTTGCTGCGGAGCTCGAAGACAACGTCCGGAATCACCAAGTCGAGATCATCACGGCGCAGCGCGCCGAGCGTATTGATCCGGCCCTACGGGTCGGCGGCCTCCATACCCTGACCCTCGAGAGCGGCGCTGCACTGCAGGCGCGTTCGTTGATCATCTCCACTGGAGCACGCTGGCGCCGGATGGGTGTCCCCGGCGAAACCGAGTACGCGAACCGCGGCGTGGCGTATTGCCCGCACTGCGACGGCCCGTTGTACAAGGGCAAGCGCACCGCAGTCATTGGCGGTGGGAACTCGGGCGTAGAGGCTGCGATCGACCTTGCCGGCATCGTCAAGCACGTCACGTTGCTCGAGTTTGCTGACGAGTTGCGCGCTGACGATGTACTGCAAAACAAACTGCGCAGCCTCTCGAACGTCACGATCGTCACCGGCGCCATGACCACCGAGGTACTCGGTGACGACAAGAAGGTCACTGCGCTCACCTATCGGAGTCGTGCTGATGAGACTGACCACCAAGTCGACCTCGACGGGATCTTCGTGCAGATTGGCCTCTTGCCGAACACGGAGTGGCTTGACGGAACCGTGCAGCTCTCCGAACACAACGAGATCATGATCGACGGCCACGG
>JBNMOS010000029.1:0-31010 GCA_051275435.1 Ilumatobacter sp. | reverse complement strand
GCATCCTCGACCCGAGCAAACGACTCCTGTTCGTGATCTGGCCACGATGTGTGTTGGCGCTCTTCGCCCAGCAGCGACTGCAACAGTGCAGTTGCCGCCGCGCACTTGGTCGGCCACGTATCGGCCTCCTCGACGGCCTGAACCATCGCGTGCAACCCGTCGACGAACGCCATCAACCGCCGGCCGTCGGCAACTCGATCGTGCAGCCGCTGCAGCTGGTACGCCACCGAATCAGACTGCGCGCCGCCTTCGAGCTTGGTGATCCGCTCGGCCGTGCGCTGCTCGTCGTATTCAATTTTGCGCCGCCAGTCGGCATGATCGATCACGACGCCGGCATCTCGCGAGAGCGCGTCCCAGTCGCCAGGCCGGACCGACGCTCCGTCGAAGCGCAGCGGACCGCCACTGATGACTGACATCACTCTGTCGCGCCGCCAACGCTGTTCGGGCAGAGCCAACCCGCCAAGCAGCGTTCGACCAGCGACCGAGTCGGCGAGCCGCTGCGGGTCGGGGCCATTCGCCGGAATACCTGCAGCCCCGAATTGCTGCTCGATGATCCGCACGTACGGGTCAGGTGCCGGGAAGAACACACCGATGCGGTCGAGCCGCACCCCATCGGCAACCAGCCCGATCACGCGGCTGCACACTTCTCGGATCTCCTCTGCCGCATCGGTGACCGAGACGATCGAGTCGCCGTAGGCGATCGGCACAGATACCGCGCGGCGTTCAACGAGTGCAGCTTCACAGGCCCGCCACGTCGGCTCATCGGCTCGTGATGCGCCCGATACCCCGACAATGACCGACGACGACGAGGCGGCCCGCAATGCCTCACCGATAAATCGGCCAATTGCCGGCGTAACCGGGGCCGGGAGGTACCAGATGAGGTGACCGAACGAGGTGAGTCGATCAGCGAGGTCAGGCCGGTCAGCAGCAGCCGTTGCGAGGTCGTGCTCGGTGTGAAACCCTTCAAGCTGGGCCGCGATGCGGCGGTAAAACTTGACCGCCAGGAGTGCTGCAGTGGAGCCCTCTTCGGAAATCGACTCGAGGCCGGCTTCGTCGACATTCGACAGTTCGGCAAAGAGCGCGGCGAGCGCCGCCTCGGTGGCTTCGTGCTGGGCGACGGGCCGGTAGACGTCGGGGTCTGCAGCGAGCACCTGACGGACCGCAGCGCCGAGCACCGGGTTGGTAATCGGTTGCTGTTCGAGCAGCAGGTCGGCCGCCGCCATTTCGGCGAGACGGAATGGCGTTACGAATGAAACGTTCGCCACGCCGCCCTTGCCCCCGCGTTCGAGTGCTCCCGAACCGAGCAGCCGTCGCGCCGACAGGCCAACAAAGTTGGACGGCACGATGACCGTGACCGGCACGAGTGGACCCGCAGCCTTCGCACTGGTGACCGCTCCCGCCAACGCTTCCGACGCTGCACGCCCGTAGGCGACTGCTTCCACCGATTCGATCACAACTGTGAACGTACACACTGCCTGTCACAGAGTTCGTGAAACGAAAAGGCGCGAGCGTTGCGGAAACTAATCCTCAGCGACGTTGGTGTGGTGTTCGCGCACTCGAACCGACGTGTGGTCCGGCGTCGGCGTGACTGCGGCACGACCAAGTTCGAAGATGCTCTTAATGAACAGGCCCCACACCGTGCGGAGCAGGACAAGACCGATGACGACCGCAAAGGCCAGAGCCAACGGTACGCCGAGTGCAGCGAGCAGGAGTCGCTTCTCGCGGAACAGCGGGGCGACCACGCCAGAGTCGACACTTGCGCCGTCCGGCTGCAGCGTCCGCACCGGGTCATCGATCACCGGACACTCGACATCGGTGTCGTTCAAGCCAATCACGTCGTTGCCACCGAAAAGCGGTTCCGGCGGTCGGACGTTCGAGTACAGGCCACCCAGCGCAGGGTCGAACCGAGCACCGACGAGATACTCCTCATCGACATTGAGGAACTTTGCATCCTCGAGATACAGCACGTCGACCAAGCCGTCGATCGCGTAACCACTCGCCGAACCGGCACGCAACTGCACAATTTCGAATCGGACCTTCTCGAAATCCTTGGCAACTGCCTTGCCCACGAAAGCCACATCGGCAGGGTCAGGCGCGATGCAGCCGGGGGGAACCTGGATGAGGTCGGCACCGACGTCTTCGGGGATTGCGTCGTCGGGCGGAGGTGGCGTCGCGGCTGCACTTGGTGCAGCGAGAAACATGACCAGCGCACCCATGGCGAGGGTGCACCGCACCAACCGACTCAACACAACCCCTACCCTACGAACCGGATACGACTCGGACTGGTCATGTCGACCGGTCAGTGATCTGAGGAGACGATTTCCTTGGTCCGCGTGTGCAGGTCTGCGGCGTGCGGGTTCATCCCGACCAGGTGTGCTTCGATCCCGCGTTCTGCGAACTTTGCGACCACAGCGTTCAACGCAACGACCGCTGACGTGTCCCAGATGCGGGCGTCTGTGCAGTCGATCTCGACACGGTCGACCTTGACGGCGTCGTAGTCGAACTGGTGCACGAGGTCGTTTGTCGAGGCAAAGAAGAGCTGACCGCTGACGGCGTAGAGGCGCTCGTGGTTGTCGGGGTCGAGCACGCTCGTGACGCTGACAACGTGGCTGACCTTGCGGACAAAGACGACCGCCGACAGCAACACACCCGCAGCGACGCCATACGCGAGGTTGTGGGTGACGACAACCACAATGACCGTGCCGGCCATGACCATGGTTTCGGATTTCGGCATCGACTGCGTGGTCTTCGGCATGATGCTCTTCCAGTTGAACGTACCGATCGCGACCATGATCATCACGGCGACGAGTGCCGCCATTGGAATCTGCGCGACGACGTCGCCGAGCACCATGATCAGAATCAGCAGGAACACACCAGAAGCAAGCGTCGATAGCCGGGTTCGGCCACCCGAGCGATAGTTGATCATCGACTGCCCGATCATGGCGCAGCCAGCCATTCCGCCGAAGAAGCCGGTGAAGACGTTGGCGATGCCCTGGCCACGCGACTCCTGGTTCTTGTCGGAGTCGGTGTCGGTCAGGTCGTCGAGCAGCTGCGCTGTGAGCAGCGACTCAAGGAGACCGACGAACGTGAGCGTCAGTGAGAACGGGAAGATGATGCTGAGCGTTTCCCAGGTGTAGGGGATGTCGGGCAGACCGAAGCCAGGCAGCGCGTTGGGCAGTTCACCCATGTCACCGACGGTCGGCAACGACCAGTCGAAGTAGATGGCACCTGCAGCCAGGACACTGATCGCGACAAGCGGCGACGGCACCAGCTTGGTAATGCGTGGCAGCCCGTAGATGATGGCGAGGCCAGCGACGATGAACGCGAGGTTCAGCGGGAGCTGATCTTTGTCGCCGTCTTCGAGAATGATGTGGGGGATTTGTGCGAGGAAGATCAGGATCGCCAAGGCGTTGACGAAGCCAAGCATCACCGTGCGCGGCACGAATCGCATCAGGTTGCCGACGCCGAGCCAGCCGAAGACCACCTGCAGCACACCGGCGAGCACGGTTGCAGCGAACAGGTACTGCACGCCGTAGTCCTCAACAAGCGGGACAATGACCAGTGCCATGGCGCCAGTGGCAGCCGAGATCATGCCAGCGCGCCCACCGACCATCGAGATGATGATGGCGATCGAGAACGATGCGTAGAGCCCCACCTTGGGGTCGACACCGGCAATGATGGAGAACGAGATTGCCTCAGGGATCAACGCGAGTGCGACGACCAGGCCCGACAGCAGGTCGGCTTTAGGGTTCGACAGCCATGCGTCGTGGAAGCGGCTGCGCATGTTGGCGCGCGTCGGTTGATCGAGAGTAGTAGTGGTCAAAGCGAGGCTCCTGTGGAAACGGGGGGGGTGGGGGGGGATTCCTGCCCGCCTGTCTCCTCGGGCCACGAAGTCCTCAAGGGTACGGAAACTCCGGTTGTGAACGTGTGATCGTTCAATGGTGTATCGGTCACACCCGGGCTCCACTTGGGCTGGCGCGCCCCATAGCTGCGGTGCGGTTCGGCTTCGAAGGCCGCAATACTGCATGCGTGGGATTCGACCCGAACCGCCCGTACAACGCCAAGCCGTTCGACTACGCCCTCGTTGTCGTCTGCCTCGCGGTAGCCATTGGCCTACTTGGCTGGGCGTTCTTCGGCTAACCAGGCCGGATGGTCATCGATCAGAACGCGTCCGTGATCAGTTCCACTCGATTGCCGGTGACTGCAGCGACGTCGAAACGGACGGGCATATGGCCGAGGTCATGGGCTCGCAACCATTCGACGCCGAGCTGGCGAATACGACGCTGTTTAGCCACGGTCACTGCAGCGGCTGCCGGCCCGTACCGGTCAGAGGCACGGGTCTTGACCTCACAGAAAACGTGGACATCGCCGTCGAGCACGATGAGATCGAGCTCGCCTGTGGGCGATCGCCAGTTGCGATCGATTACTGGGCAGCCCAGCCGCTCGTAGTGTCGAGCCGCAAGGTTCTCACCCCACTGGCCTCGGGCGCGGTTACGCAGATCGGGTTCGTGTGACGTCTCGGGTGTGCCCATGGGCGCGTTCCTCCAGCAGTAGGTACTTGCTGGGGCGATCAGCCCAAGGGGAACGTTCGCTCAATGCGCACGTTCGAGTGGTGGCCGACACGACGCCGGCCGGCGCATCAGAAGCTGCGCTTCTCGCGAATCTTGGCGGCCTTGCCCTTACGGTCCCGGAGGTAGTAAAGCTTCGCACGACGAACGTCGCCGCGCTTCACGACTTCGATCTTCGAGACGGTCGGAGCGTGCATCGGGAAGGTGCGCTCGACTCCGACGCCATAGCTGAGCTTGCGGACCGTGTAGGTCTCCTGCAGGCCGCCACCCTGGATGGCAATGACGTCACCCTGGAAGACCTGGATGCGTTCTTTGCCACCCTCGACCACGCGGACATGAACCTTGAGTTCATCGCCTGCCTGGAAGTCCGGAATGTCAGTCCGGAGTGAGTCGTTGTCGATGATGTCGGTGGCTTTCATGGCGTTACGTCCAAGTGAATCGAGTCGAGAATGTGCTGTCAATGCGGACCCGCGCTGACAGGGCCAGTAGATGATACGGGCGAATCAGGAATATGGGACAGGCGGGAACGTGTCCAACAATTTCTGGTCGGCAGCCGACAGTTCAGCTTCCACCAGGTCAGGGCGGTCGCGCAGCGTCCGGTGCAGTCGCTGTGCCCGGCGCCACTGTTCGATCTTGGCGTGATTCCCGCTGCGCAAGATGTCTGGCACGCCCCAGTCACGAAACTCCGCAGGCCGTGTGAACTGGGGTTCTTCGAGTAATCCCGACTCGCCGAAGCTCTCGGTGATCGGGCTCGCCGCGTTACCCATTGCCCCGTCGCGCAGCCGCGTGACCGCCTCGATGATGAGACATGCCGCGACCTCTCCCCCGCTGAGCACGACGTCGCCAACGCTGACCTCGCCGTCGCAGAGATACTGCCGGACACGATGGTCGACGCCCTCATACCGACCACAAAGCAGGCTAAACCCACCCGAGGTCTCGGCAAGTTCGGCCAGTTCGAACGCCATCGCCTGATCGAATCGACGGCCGCCCGGGCTCAACAGCAACAGCGGACGAGGCGGTTCGGCAGCTTCGACAGCATCGAAGATCGGCTCGGCCTTCATCACCATGCCGGCACCGCCACCAAAGGGGCTGTCGTCGACGGTGCCGTGCACATCAGTGGTTTGCTCACGAATGTCGTGAGTCCGCAGATCGAGCAGGTTCCGTTCTTGCGCTTTGCCGAGCAGGCTCTCGGCGCAGAAGTCGTCGATGAGCTTCGGGAACAATGAAAAGACGTCGATCCGGAGAGCAGACATCACTTGTCCAGGAGGTCGAAGAGCCCATCGGGAGTGTCGACCGTAACCACACCGTCAAGATGACTGACGATGAACGTGGTCGGGACGAGATGGCCCGTGTCGAGTTCCAGAATGTCAGACGCCGGGTTGGTCAGAACATTGGAGCACGTGCCGTGCTGAGTGCCGTCGATTTCAACGACTTTCGAACCGATCAGGTCGTGGAACCAGAGCGCCTCGGCGTCAGCGATTGGTGCGGCATGGACCGCCACGTTGGTCCAGGTCTCGGCAGCGGTGCGGTCAGCGATCTGATCAAACTTCACGACCCAACGGCCATTCGGAAGCAGCTTGCTTGCGCCGACCACGAGGTCGCCCTTCGCTGTTGCCAGCGTCGAGCCCACGTCAAGTCGCTCGGTACGGTCGGTGACCAACTGCACGAAGACGTCACCGCGCAGCCCGTGGGCGCGCCGAACGTGACCGACTTCAAGGAAGCCGTCAGGGATTGGGGTGGATCGGGCCATAGCGGCCTCCAGCCTGCTCAGTCGAGGAATTCGATGTCGAGTTCGACATCGTCTTTGCTGGCAGCTGCACGAGTGACGGTGCGGATGCTGGCAGCGGTGCGGCCACGCCGGCCGATGACGCGACCGAGGTCGCCGTCGCCGACACGCACGTTCAATGCGGGGCGGCTGCCCGACTCGTCGACCTCAACGGTGACGGCGTCGGGATCGTCGACAATGGAGCGGACGATGTGCTCGAGAACTGCGACAGCCGTGGGAGCGAGATCGCTCACTTGGCGGCCTTCTCGGCTTCGAACTGCTCGGCAGCGCCAGAGACCTTGAGGAGCTTGGCAACGCGCTCGGTCGGCTGTGCGCCTTCCTTCAGCCAGGCAACAGCCCTGTCGTTGTCGAGCGTGAGGCCAGACGGATCCTGTCGCGGGTCGTAGTGACCCAGGATCTCGATGAACCGACCGTCGCGAGGCGAACGGGAATCAGCCGCCACAATGCGGTACTGCGGTTGCTTCTTCTTGCCAATACGTGTGAGCCGCAGCTTGACTGCCATCTTTAATCGTCACTCCAGAGTACGTGTTCGAGAAATTGAGAACGCCGAAAGACTAACGGCGCCAGGGCGCCTTCCCACGCGGGACAAGGATCACATCCACACATCTGGCCCGACTGAGTCAGCGGGGGAAGTTGGGGATGCCGGGCATTCCGGGGGTGCCGGGGAGCCCCGGGATATCGAAACCAGCCGCTGCTGGATCGAAACCGAGCGGCAAACCCTTGGGCATCTTCTGACCACTCTTGCCCTTCTTGCCCTTCTTCCCCTTGCCGGGTCTGCCGGCCATGCCCATCTTCTTCATCATCTTCTGCATCTCGCCGAACTGCTTGACCAGGCGGTTGACATCGGCCACGGTGGTCCCGGAGCCAGCAGCAATGCGCGCCCGACGAGTGCCCTGGATGATCGTCGGGAAAGTGCGCTCTTCGGGCGTCATCGATGTGATGATTGCTTCGATCGGCTTCAGATCGTCGTCATCGATCTTGGCGTTCTTCAGCTCCTTCGGCATGCCGGGCATCATGCCCATCAACCCACCGAGCGAGCCCATCTTCTTCAGCGCCTGCATCTGCTCGAGGAAGTCGTCGAGGGTGAACTGCCCCTCCATCAACTTCGTCGCGGCTGCCTGGGCCTGATCTTCGGTGAACGCCTTCTCGGCCTGCTCGATGAGCGTGAGCATGTCGCCCATGCCCAAGATTCGGCTCGCCATGCGGTCGGGGTGGAACTGCTCGAACTCGTCGAGCTTCTCCCCCGTCGATGCGAAGGCGATCGGCCGGCCGATGACTTCCTTGACCGACAACGCAGCACCGCCGCGCGCGTCGCCGTCCATTTTCGACATGATGACGCCGTCGATTTGGAGCGTGTTGTGGAATGCCTCGGCGGTCTGGACTGCATCCTGACCAGTCATCGCGTCGATGACGAGGAACGTGTAGTCAGGCTTGACCGCGCCGGAGATCAGGCGAACCTGCTCCATCATCTCGGCGTCGATCGACAGACGACCCGCGGTGTCGACAATCACGACGTCGCGACCCAAACGCTTGGCCTCTTCGAGACCCTTCGCTGCCGTGCGGATCGGATCCTCAGGGTCGGAGAAAACTGGCACGTCGATCTGACGGCCGAGTGTGCGGAGCTGCTCAACGGCTGCTGGCCGCTGAAGGTCAGCACCGATCATCATCGGGTTGCGCCCCTGCGCCTTGAACCACGCAGCGAGCTTGGCCGAGTTCGTCGTCTTACCGGAGCCCTGCAAACCGGCCATCAGTACGACGGTCGGCGGCTTTGACGCGTAGGTGATGGTGAGCGTTTCGCCGCCGAGTGCTCGAGTCAGCTCGTCGTTGACTGCCTTGACCACCTGCTGGCCTGGGTCGAGGGCCGTCGATCGCGTGGCGCCAATCGCGTGCTCGCGAATGCGGTTACAGATCGAGCGGACGACCGTCAGGTTGACGTCGGCTTCGAGGAGCGCCGTACGGATCTCCTTCATCACCTCGTCAACGTCTGACTCAGTGAGGCGGCCCTTGCCCCGGACCTTGGTGATGATGCCTTCGAGGCGGTTGGAGAGATTGTCGAACATCGACCTCCACGTTATCGGGCAGCCGGTTCCCCGACCGGGAGGTTCAGCGTTCGAACAGCGCCGAGACGAACTCTTCGGGGTCGAAGTCGATCAGGTCGCCGATGGTCTCACCGATGCCGACGAGCTTGACCGGGATGCCGAGTTCGGTCTCGATGGCGAACACGATGCCACCCTTGGCCGAGCCGTCGAGCTTGGTGAGTACGACGCCCGTGACATTGGTGACCTCGCCGAACTCCCGTGCCTGTGTCAGGCCGTTCTGACCGGTCGTCGCGTCGATAACGAGCAGCGTCTCGGTGACCGTGCCAGCACCCTTCTCGGCGACACGGCGAACCTTGCCGAGTTCGTCCATCAGGTTGCTCTTGGTGTGCAGCCGGCCCGCGGTGTCGGCCATGACGAGTTCGATCTTGTTGGCGGCAGCCTTTTCGACGCCATCGAAGATGACCGAGCTGGGATCGGCACCCTCGGCACCGCGCACGATGTCGACATCGGAGCGCTCGGCCCAGGCCGTGAGCTGCTCGGCTGCAGCCGCACGAAATGTGTCGCCCGCTGCGAGCAGCACGGAGCGCCCAGCATCAACCTGCTGCTTGGCGAGCTTGCCAATAGTGGTGGTTTTGCCGACGCCGTTGACGCCGACGAACATCCAGACGTTGGGGTTCCCCGGATCGAACTGTTCGAAGTTGAGGGAGCGGTCCGAGCCGACAAGCCGGGCGGTCATCTCCGCTTGCAGTGCGTCGAGGAGGTCTGATGGTTCGGCGATCTCCTTGTTCGCGACCTTGACACGCAGGCCACTGAGGAGCTCGCCTGCAATGGCGACACCGACGTCGGCGCGCAGGAGCGCCTCTTCAAGGTCGTCGAACGACTCGTCGGTGATTGCCGAACGGCCGAGCACACCCGCGATTGCACCAGCGAACGTCGAGCGGGCCTTTGCGAGGCGCTCGCGAAGGGTGCCAGCCGGCGGTTCCTCTTCGAGTGCAGGTTCTTCTTCGACGACCGGAGCGGCCTCAGGCGCAGCGACGAGCGTGTCGCCCTCTGGCTGAGGAACCGGCGGCCTGACCTGCGTCGGCCGACCCGGCGCTGGTTGACCGACCGACTTGCGACGATTGAGGAGGACGACGCCGATGCCAAACGCAACGACGAAGACCGCCAGGATCAGAAAGAAGAACTCAATACCCATGAATCGCCGACGCTATCTGTCACCTCGGCAGGTCGGGCCCCGAAGAAGAACCCGGCCCGCGAGGGCAATCCTCAGTTCTGAGGCCTCTCAGGTGGCCCGAGAGCAAGGCGCGTGACGACGTAGTTGAGCTTGCTCAATGAGGAGTTCACGCAACGCAGCTATCGGGCCAGCTGTGAGGCCTCAGACGCGCGTTCGGTGACGACTTTGGAGGACCCGCCGGGTTGCATGCTGACGCCGAGAAGTACGTCGCCAGCTTCCATCGTGCGCTTCTGGTGCGAGACGACAATGAGCTGGGCGTCCTTGCGGAACTCCTGAATGAGGCCAAGGAAGCGGTGCAGGTTGACATCGTCCAACGCAGCCTCGACTTCGTCCATCACGTAGAACGGCGACGGACGCGAACGGAAGACAGCGAAGAGGTACGCCAGTGCCGTCAGGGAGCGCTCGCCACCAGAAAGGAGCGAGAGTTTCTTGACGTTCTTACCGCTCGGCTTCGCTTCGACTTCGATGCCGGTGTTGAGCATGTCGTCGGGCTGCGTGAGCTTGAGGTTGCCCTTGCCGCCCGGGAAGAGCAACGCGAACAACTCGGTGAAGTTCTTGGCCACATCCTGGAACGCCGTGGCGAACACGTTCTGAATCTCGGCGTCGACCGCAGCGATCACACGGGAAAGTTCGCGGCGAGTCGTCCGGACGTCTTCCAGCTGTTCTTCAAGGAACTTGTGGCGGGTTTGCAGTTCGTTGAACTCTTCGAGCGCCAACGGGTTAATCGGTCCGAGCAACCGCAGTTCACGCTCGAGCTCGCGAACGCGGCCCGCCGGTGTTGCCCCGTCGGGCACGTCGGGCATCTCTGCGGCCTCTGCGACAGCAGGCTCGATGTCGAGGTCCCGGCGCAACGTTTCGATCGCTGTTTCGAGGCGCAGTTTGGCTTCGGCCTCTTCGAGCTCGGCCTTGCGGGCCCGCTCGCGGGTGATGTCGAGCGACTTTTCCTTGTCGGCTCGTTCACGCCGGAGCGTGTCGAGTTCGGAACTCAGCCCCCGGACTTCGTCGCTCTGTTTGCGGCGCTGCTCGGCCAGCTCAGCGTGATGGCCTTCAACGACGTAACGATGTGCTTCGACGAGCCCGGCGAGCCGATCGATCACGACGATCTGACGCTCGATGACCATCCGTTGACCTTCGGCCGCGATGCGTGCGTCCTTGTCGGCCTCCAGGCGGCGTTCGGTCTCGGCGAGGCGACGCCCGTTCAGCTGGTGACGTTCCTGCAGCCCGGCGTAGCGAACCTCGATGTCTTTGCGACGCGAAGCAAGTAGGGCTGCTCGAGCTTCGAGCTCGGCACGGAGCTCACCGCGGGCGCGTGCCGCCTCGGCCTCGGCCTGCTCGTCGCTCTCCAACGCCGGCAGCAGTGCCTCGATCTCGCCGACTCGTCGCTGCTCGCGAGTGATGTTGGTTTCGGCGTCGTTGATGTTCTGTTCGAGCGTTTCCAGTTCGGTGTGGATCTCTCGGTGTTCGCCCTGGGTGCGTGCGAGGCCCTGCGTCGCTGCGCTGAATCGAGCGTCGTTGGAGTCAAGCTTCTTCGCCAGCTCACGTTCGGTGTTCTGCGCCGTGCGGAGGGTGTGCTCGGCCTCCGAGACTGCGGCTTTCGCCGCTTCGAGTTCGCCCGTGGCTGCAATCGATCGCTCGGTCGCTTCTTCGAGCGCCGATGCCGTCGCTCCACTGCCGGCTGTTCCGATTCGCCAACCGCTGATGCCGAAACGGTCGCCTCCGCCGGTGACAACGACAGCTTCCGGATGCTGCATTGCCGCGTCGAGCGCGTCGGACAGGTCGTCGATACGGACTGCCGAACCAAGCAGCCCGTCAAGCAGATCGTTCACGCCCGGGCGCTGGCTCCGAGTGTGCGGCCGGACGGCATCGCCAACGCCCGGTGTCGCCGGTGCCGCTGGTCGAGCGCCGAGTGCGATGACAGCGCCGCTCGTGTCGCTGCTGCGTAATGCATCAAGCGCACGGCGGCCCGCTGTTGGGTCGTCGACCACCACGGCCGTCAGCGACTCACCGAGTGCTGCCTCGACGACTGGCTCCCAGCCTTCGTCGATTTCGATGAGGTCGAGCAACGTGCCCAGGACGCCATCGACGCCTTCGAGCCGCTCGGCACCGGCGCGGGCCCGTGCCGCGTCGAGTGCCATCTGCAGTGCTTCGACACGCGCCGACCATTTCGATGCGTCTTCGGCCAACTCGTTGCGGATCAGCTTGCGCGCTTCGACGGTCGACTGCGCCTCGATAAGCGCTTGCTCGGCCACTTCAACTTCGCCAACAAGCGGGGCTTCGATTGCTCCGGCCTCGTCGCAATCGGTGCGGAATCGTTCGGTGTCTTCCCGAGACGCCTGCAGTCGTTCGCTCAGCGATGTCTTGCGGCTGACGAGACGGCGTAGCTCGGCTTCGGTGCGTTCGAGCGATGAGCGAATCGACTTGAGTTCGCCGCGCACTTCGGCTGCTGCGCTTGCTGCCTTCGTCGTGGTCTGGTCAGCGCGGACCGCGTCCATGATGTTCTCACGCTCGGACTTGAACGATTCCTCGTCAAAGCCCAGCTGGCCCGTCTCGGGCTCCAGCAGACCGAGCTCGCCAGCGGCCTTGTCGATCTCCTCACGGAAACGAGCAGCGTCGGCCTCGAGGTTCGCCACGACACCAGCGTCGAGCAACTGGCCTTTGTCGCGTTCGAGTGAGCGACGCCGTTCGACGAGCACCGCCGCGAGGCCGCGAGCGCGTTCACGCAATTGCTCGACATGCACAAGCCGGTCGCTGATGTCGCTTTCGCCGCGTGCCGACAGCTGTGCCTCGATTGCCATCACTGACGTATCGAGCGCTGCAAGGGCCGCCTTCAGTTCGCCTTCGGCTGTGGAGCTTTCGAGCTTGATGATCGCCAACGCTTCGAGCTTGGTGCGTAGACCGGCAATCTCTCGGCCCGACACGAAGGTCTTCAGCTTGGTCAGTTCTTCGATCAAGGAGCCGTGGCGTTCCGCTGCCTTTGCCTGCCGCTCGAGCGGCCGGAGCTGACGACGGACTTCACGCAAGAGGTCTTGCACTCGAAGGAGATTCGCTTCGGTGGCGTCGAGCCGACGCTCCGCCTTCTCCTTGCGCTTGCGGAACTTCAGAACACCCGCCGCCTCTTCGATGATCGCACGCCGATCTTCAGGACGAGCGTTGAGCACTGCGTCGATCTGGCCCTGACTGACGATCACGTGCTGCTGACGGCCGACACCGGCGTCACTCAGCAACTCCTGCACGTCGAGGAGGCGGCAGCTCACGCCGTTGATCATGTACTCGGACTCACCCGTGCGGAACAGGATGCGCGACACCGTGACTTCAGTGAAGTCGAGGCCGAGCGTGCCGTCGGAGTTGTCGATGGTGATGCTGACCTCGGCGCGGCCCAGAGCAGGGCGCTTAGCGGTACCAGCGAAGATCACATCGTCCATCTTCTGGGAGCGGACAGACTTGGGTGACTGGGCGCCGAGCACCCAGGCAATGGCGTCGACAACGTTTGACTTGCCAGACCCGTTGGGGCCCACGACGACAGTGACGCCCGGCTCCAGCGCCATCGGCGTGCTGTCAGCGAACGATTTAAAGCCCTTGATGGTCAGATTCTTCAGGTACACAGCGGTCAAGAAGCTACTTGCTCAGCACGCCACTCCCCCAACCATGGGCGGTCAGCGCTGGCAAATTGGGCAGTAGTGCGTCGACCTACCGCCGGAGACGATGCGCCGTATCCAGCCTCGACCGCATGTGGTGCATCGCTCTCCGGTACGGCCGTACACGCGGTGCTCGTTCTGGAAGCTGCCACTCTCGCCATCGACGTCGACGTACTGCGCATCGCCGAGCGTCGAACCACCCACCTCGATCGACGCTGTGAGAATATCGATGATCGCCGAATGCAGCCGCCAGGTCGCCGCCGCATCGATCGTGTTGGCGGGCCGTTCGGGCCGGAGGCGCGACCGGTGGAGAATTTCGTCGGCATAGATGTTGCCGATTCCTGCGACGTACTGCTGGTCGAGCAGGAAGGGTTTGAGCGCCCTGCTCGTGCCTCGAACCATCTTGCGGAGTGCGGTGCGGGGAAAGTCTTCCGCAATCGGGTCGACGCCGAGGTTGGCGAGGGGCGGGAGTTCAACGGCCACGTTTGCGGGGTCATAGACAACGACCTCTCCGAACGTGCGCGGGTCGACGAACCAGCACTCGGTCCCGTTGTCGAGGTGCATAACGACGTGCGTATGCGCTGGACGGACAGCACCCGCAGGAGCGAGGAGCACTTGGCCGCTCATCCGCAGGTGAATCATCATCGAGTCGCCCGAGTCGAGCGGCATGATCAGGTACTTCCCGCGCCGCTCGGCGCTGAGGACCGTCGTGTTGGTCAGGCCGTCGATCAACGCCTCGCGCGACGTCCGGCGGACCACACGTTCTCGACCGACTTCGACTCGCTCGATACGTCTGCCTGCGAGTTGCTTTTGTAGACCGCGTCGAACCGTCTCAACCTCGGGCAGTTCGGGCATCGCTCAGGCCAGGGCAGCAGCAGCGATCGAAGCAGCAGCCTGTTCGGCGGCCTTCTTCGACCGACCGGACCCTGCACCAAGAACGTCGCCGTCGATGAGGACTTCAGCACGGAAGAGCTTTGCGTGATCGGGGCCCGTTGACGTAATGACGTAATCGGGAGCGCCCTTGCCGGCGCGAGCGGCGAGTTCTTGGAGTTGGGTCTTGTGGTCGAGCTGATCGAGCCGTTCGATCGACCTCGACATGCGCGGCGCCACCCAACGTTCGACCATTGCGTAGGCCGGAGCGGTACCGCCGTCCAGATAGACCGCGCCGAGTACAGCTTCGAACGCGTCAGACAGAAGCGACGGCTTCTCGGCACCGCCCGCAGCAGCTTCGCCCTTACCAAGCAACAGGTACTGGCCGATACCGATCTCTTCGGCAACCTCAGCGAGTGCGTTCGCATTGACAACGCTCTTGCGGAGATCAGTCAACAACCCTTCGGGCAGCGTGATGAAGCGGCGGAACGCGATGTCGGCGATCACCCAGCCGAGTACGGCATCGCCCAGAAACTCGAGGCGTTCGTTGCTCGGTTCGCCGGGAGTCTCAGCGCACCACGAACGGTGTGCCATTGCACGTCGGAGTAGTTCCGGGTCGGCAAACTCGTGGCCCACTCGCGTGGCGAGTGCGGCCAGGTCACCGGATTCCGGATCGCTCACGGAGGCTTCAGGTGCTTTCGTTGGCGTTTTCGTACACGTAGTCGACAGCATCGCGCACGGTCTTCAAATCTTCAAGGCTCTCGTCTTCGATGGTGAAGCCAGCGACCTTGTCACTCAGTGCCTCTTCGAGTGCTTCGACGAGTTCGATCAGCGCAAGCGAGTCTGCTTCGAGATCGTCGGCGAACGACTGGCCTTCGGTGATCGTGTCGGGCTCGATCTCAAGAATGTCAGAGAGTGCGTCACGCACAATCTTCAGGACTTCGTCGCGGCTGATGACTTCACTCATCGCGCCACCCTACCCGTCCACCAGGCTCGGGCTCCCGCCCTGGAAGTCTCGTTAGTCGGTCGGCATCGCAGCTGCGATGACGTCGCGGATTTCGCCGACCAGGTCGTGTTCGACCAATTCGCGAGCAACCGCTATGCCATTCGTGATTGCAGTGGCGCTCGACGAGCCATGGGAGATGATGCAAACGCCATCGACGCCGAGCAGCACGGCGCCGCCGTAGGTGTCGGGATTGAGCGTCTCGTACAGCGGAAGCAGCGCTGGCATCAGTGCATCGGCGTGCTCTTTGTACTCCGGCTCGCCAAAGGCTTCGAGCAGCGCCCCGATGAGGAACTTCATGCTGCCTTCCAACGTCTTCAACACGACGTTGCCGGTAAAGCCGTCGGTGACGCAGACGTCGATGTCGGCACTCATTACATCGCGACCTTCGACGTTGCCAATGAAGTTGATGCCCTGGGCCTGAGCGAGGAGGGCGTACGCCTCTTTACGAAGTGCGTCGCCCTTGCCGGGCTCTTCGCCAATCGAGAGGAGGCCGACACGGGGATTCTCGATACCGAAGCGGCGGCGAGCGTAAACCGAACCCATCAGCGCGAACTGCACAAGCCATTCGGCCTGGACGTCGGCATTTGCGCCAGCGTCGAGCAGAACCGTCGGCGTTGAACCCGGGACCGGGATGGGGGTCGCAATCGCGGGGCGCCTGACGCCCTTGATACGGCCCATCCGCAGCAGCGCCGCGGCCATTGTGGCTCCGGTGTTGCCAGCAGAGATCATGGCGCTGGCGTTTCCGTCGCGCACCGCCTCGGCGGCTCGAACGAGCGTCGAGTCTTTCTTCTTGCGAACGCCCTGCGCCGGGTCGTCCTTCATGCCGATGACTTCGGACGCTGGAATCAAATCGAGCGTGACACCACCAGAGGTGAGGCCCGCAAGATCTTGAGGGCCCACCATGATTACCGGGGTGCCAGCAGCGACGGCGGCAAAAGCGCCGTCAAGGTTGGGTTGTGGGGCAGCATCGCCGCCCATTGCATCGACGGCGACGGGGAGCATGTCCGCAGGGAATCCGGTGGGGATCAGACTTCAACGACGACGCGGTCGCGGTACCAGCCGCATTCGCCGCACACCGTGTGCGGCGTCTTCGCGTTGCCGCAACGGGGGCAAATGCTCCGCGGCGGTGTCTGCAGCTTCCATGCGCTGGCACGACGGCTGCGGGTTTTCGACTTCGAAGTCTTCTTCTTGGGAACGGCCATCGTTCGCTCTTTCGCTACTGCATCGACCACTCTGGTCGACTGGAGATCTGATTCGCTGGCGGCGAGGAGCCTCGCAGCGACGTGCAACGTTATCGGCGCTCAGCCACAATCAACATCTTGCGTGACGAACGCTTGCCGACGGGCCACATCTGTTCCCGTGATGATTTCGGTTGGAATAGCAACCAATTTCATCACGCAGACCTTCATTCGTCGAGAACGAGGCCGTCGAGGGCGGACCAGCGATGGTCGCTCACCGTGTTGTCACAGTTGCACGAGGCCGTGTTCCAGTCGATGCCACAAGCCGGGCAGAGGCCTTTGCAATCGGGCTGACAGACCTGTTCGGCGTCGAGTTCGATCAGCGCCAACTCGCGCACCATTGGGACGAGATCGAGTTGACCATTCTCGATCGGGTAGGCCTCTTCATCGATCGTTTCGATTTGGTAGCGCTCATCAATGTCGACTCGGGCCACGCCAGACAGGTCCTTGAGGCAGCGACGACACGGTGCTTCCCAGGGTGCCCCGACCGTTCCGGTTACGGCGATCCCGTCGTTCATGGATTCGAGTTCGATTGCCACGTCGATCTCGCCGTTCAATCGTTCGTGGACGACTCCGAGCGCTTCAGCCGAGATCTCCTGGACCACAGGCAGCGTCGCTCCCGGCCGCCGCAAAAGTTCGACCGCATTAATTCGAAGAGGCCGCAGTAAGTCCACCATGTGAGAAAACGCTACCGCCGGGCCGTCGCTCCGAGAGTCTGTTCCTCAGTCACCCGTCACCGGCATGCAGAGTGAACCGACAAACAGGTTCTGAGGATCACGGTTCGGCGAGGTCAAGGAAGCACTCACCCGAGTTGGCCTCCGCGAACGAGCGGTGAGCGCTGACGCAGAGATCGCCGAAGCTGGCGCCGCTGCTAATGGTCTTGGTCGAAGAAGGCGTTAGAGGCAGCGGAGTCGTCGATGACCGGCAGGCCGCCTGTGTTCGTCGTGTCCGCTTGCGCGTCGCCAATCGACAGGCGCTGACGCCCGGCGTTGACCGTCTTCTGCAACTTGTCGAGCAGGATCTCGAAGCTGCCCAACCGCTGGTCGAGGAAGTCTTCGGTCTCGTGCTTCAATCGACGCGAGTCGGCATCGGCGGTCTCCATGACGGTTCGCGCCCGCTGTTCGGCGGCTCGCACGACTTCGGTCCGCTGCACCATTCGCTCGGCTCGGACGCGTGCAGCTTCGAGTAGTTCGTCGGCTTCGCGACGGGTCTTGGCAACGAAGTCCTGTCGCTCTTTCAACATCCAACGCGCTTGACGAAGTTCGTCAGGGAGGCGGTGAAGCGCTTCATCGAGCAGTTCGACAACCTCGTCGCGATCGATGCGCGGCGACGACGACAAGGGCATCGTCGGTGCGTCGGCGATGATGTCGATGACGCGGCGAAGCAATGTCTCGGCATCGCCGACCGGCCCGATCGGAGCGCCAGGCTCCGGATAGGTGTCGTCGATGTCTTCGTACTCGTCGTAGTCGTCGTCGTCGTAACTCATGTTCAGTCCTGCTTGTCTGCGAAGACGGTGCGTAAAGCGACGGCAACATTCGCCGGCACCAGATGCCCGATTTCCTCACCGTACTTGGCGATCTCCCTCACAAAGCGGCTACTGATGTAGCCGAGGCCTGGAGAGCATGGGAGGTAGACGGTGCGAATGCCTGTGACGGCGTGGTTGTTCTGCGCCATCTGCTGTTCGATTTCGAAGTCCTCGCTGTTGCGGAGCCCCTTGACGATGAAGTCGACGCCGAGCTTCGCAGCAGCTTGCACGGCAAGCCCGGTCTGCGCTTCCACGGTGACACCATCGAGATGCGCGAGTGCGTGCTCGGCCAGTTCGATTCGTTGGGCGACTGGGAAGAGACCACTCACTTTCGCGTGGTTGTGCATCACTGCGACGACCACGCCTCCGAAGAGTTCGTGTGCTTGTTCAATGACGTCGATATGCCCAAGGTGCAGCGGATCAAAGCTGCCCGGATACATCACTCGCTGGTGTTTCGTGGCGGAACCGTTCACTCGCCCGACACTAGTTCGGCGCGTTCGAAGAACGTCACCACTGTGCGTCCGTACTTCTTCTCACGAGTGATCGTCCACCCGTCTGGGCAGTCAATTCGTCGACCCGATTCGGCAACGACCAGATCAGCACGGACCACCCGCAACAGTTCGGCCCAGGCATCGAAGCCGTACGGCGGGTCGGCCAGGACGATGTCGCAGTCGATTGCCGAAGCGGTCGCCATAGCGTCTGAGGTGATCACCTTGGAACGGTCACGTAGTTCGAGCGTGTCGAGGTTCTCCTGGAGGACACGAAGGGCCGTGCGATCACGTTCGACGAACACACAGCGTTCGGCGCCTCGCGACAGCGCCTCGATCCCGACTGCGCCGGTGCCGGCAAACAGGTCGGCAACGAGTGCGCCGTCGAGCAGGCCGGAACTCCCGAGCGAGTTGAAGATCGCCTCACGCACTCGATCGGTCGTTGGTCGAGTCGATGTCCCGTCCGGCGACACGATCTTTCGACCACCCAGTTCTCCTGCTACAACACGCATCTGAGCGAGGATACGGGCACACTGGGGTCGTGCTCGCTCCCCCGCCACAGATCACCTGCATCGATTGCGGTGGCCGGTGCTTCCTCTTGACAATGCCACGCGAGGACGGCACGTGGGAAGTCGACGACGTCGTTGCCTACCGCTGCGAGGATTGCCTCGACCGGTGGGATCTCGTGCTCGACGAGTCCGACATCGAGAGCGACGGCCGCCCCGACTGGTAGCCGGTCGCTCCGTGCCCGCCACCGTGTGACCGCAGATCACGACTTCGCTCAGCTCAAGACTTAGCGAGGAACTCTTCGTCTCGATCGCTGAATACGAGGTCGAGTTCATCGGCCAAATTCGCGTTACGCGCAAGATTCGGATCGCCATCGACGATTTCGAACGCCGCCTCGCGGGCCAGTTCGACGAGCTTGCGATCGCGTCGCAGTGACGCCAACTTCAGGTCACTTCGGCCCTTCTGCGCCGTCGACATCAACGTGCCCTCGCCGCGCAGGTCGAGGTCGACTTCGGCCAATTCGAAACCATCGGTCGTGGCGACCAGCGCTTCGACGCGCGGGTTCCCGACGACTGCGTTGCCCTCGTCGTCTTCTTTCTGCTGCGTCACCAGCCAACAGGTCGAGGCGTGCGCCCCGCGCCCGACGCGTCCACGCAACTGGTGGAGTTGGGCGATGCCGAATCGATCGGCATCGAGAATCGCCATGACGGTTGCGTTCGGCACGTCGACGCCCACCTCGATCACCGTCGTGGCGACAAGGACATCGAGTTCGCCACGACGGAACTGATCCATGGTGACTGCCTTCTCGTCCGACGGCAGCTTGCCGTGGAGCATGCCGAGCCTGAGCCCCTGCAGTTCGCCGAAAGCAAGCCGCTCGAGGGTCTCTTCAGCAGATGCCACCTCGAGCTTCTCGCTCTCACCGACCAGCGGGCAGACAACGTATGCCTGACGGCCAGCGGCGACTTCGTCCTTGATGTCATTCCATACCCCCGCTTCCATCAGCGCGCCGTCAGCCCACATGGTGACGATTGGCGTTCGACCCGGCGGCAGCTCGTCGAGGACACTGACGTCGAGATCGCCGTACACCGTCATCGCCGCCGTACGCGGAATGGGCGTCGCCGTCATCACCAAAGTGTCGGGCACCGCACCACTGGCCGTCTTCGAGCGAAGCGCCGCACGCTGCTCAACACCAAACCTGTGCTGCTCGTCGACAATGACGACACCCAGGCTCGAGAAGTCGACGGTGTCTTGGATCAATGCGTGCGTCCCGATGGCGATGTCGACGCTGCCATCTGCGAGCCCCGCAAGCACCTGCTTGCGTTCGGCACCGGAGACCCGGTTCGTCAGGAGTTCGACTCGGAGCAGACGATCGCCGAACAAGTTGCCGGGATCGGGCACGGTGACGCCATCGAGCATCGCGCGTACGCTCGTGGCGTGCTGTTCGGCGAGCACTTCAGTCGGCGCCATTAACGCTCCCTGGTGTCCGCCGTCGACCGCTGCCAGCAGTGCGGCGACGGCCACAACTGTCTTGCCGGAACCGACATCACCCTGGAGCAGCCGGTGCATGGGCTGGGCGCTGCCGAGGTCGGCGTTGATCTCTTCGATCGTCCGCTCCTGTGCGCCTGTCAACGGGAAGGGCAGCGACTCATAGAACCGTTTGACGAGCGGGCCGCCCAGCGTGTGCTTGATCCCGAGCGAGTCGCGTTCCAACGCTCGCTTGCGCAAGACCAAGACGAGTTGCACCCGAAGGAGTTCGTCAAAGGCAAGTCGGTAGCGAGCCAACTCCTTTGTTTTCATGTCGTCCGGAAGATGGATTCCTGCGAGCGCTTCGGACCGGCCGATCATTCGGTGACGCTGACGGATCGCCTCGGGCACTGGGTCGGCAATGGTCCGTTCGGCGCATCGACGAAGCGTCTCTTCGACCCACCCAGCCATCTCCCAGGTATTGATCTGCGCCTTCTCGCTCTGCGGGTAGATCGGCACGATCTTGCCCGTGCGGTCGCCGATCAGATCGACGATCGGGTTCGACATCTGCAGGCCACCTCGATAGGTGTCGGCCTTGCCGAAGAGCGCTACTTGGAGTCCTTCTTTGAACTGCCGTTCACGCCACGGCTGGTTGAAGAAAACGAGGTCCATCCGGCCCGACCCGTCACCGACATTGACGTTAATCATCGACTTGCGGTTGCGGGTGGTGCGCTTCGTGACCGATCGGATGGTGACGAGCACGAGAGCTTCCTGACCGGGGACCAGGTCGGCGATGCGCGCCTCGTTGGTTCGATCGATCCAGCGCCGCGGATAGGTGGTGACCAAGTCGAGCAGGTTGGTAATTCCGACCGTGGCCAGTGACGCCTGTTTTTTCGGCCCCACGCCGCGCAAACGCTCAACAGAAATCAGCGAAAGATCCCGCATCGTGATCGGGCCCTGCTCACTCATCAGCCCTGATTCTGCCCGAGAATGACCGGAGGCCCTGAATTGACGACAACCACAACCACTTCACTTTTCGCGAACGAGCCTCAGGTGCGGGGAGTGCGAGGTGCGTGACGACGAGATCGAGCTGGCTCAATGAGGCCTTCACGGAGCGCAGCAATCGTCGCTCGTGTGGGCACTCCGCTCACTCGATGCCGAAGAGGTATGGGTACAGAGGCTGTCCGCCGCGCTGGACTTCGACGGTGATGTCGGCACGGTGATCGCTCAGCCATCCTTCGATCGCTGCCGTTGACTCTGCAGTGGCGTCTTCGCCGGTGATGACAGTCACCAGTTCGGCGTCGTCGTCCAGCAGATGCTCGAGGAGTGCAATCGACACACCGTGCGGCGAATCGCTGATCGCTGCGATGCCGTCGCCCCTGACAATGCCAATCCAATCGCCTTGCTTGATCGGGCCGGCGTCGGAGTTTGTGTCGCGAATCGCCTGGGTAACTTCGCCGGTCGCAACCGACTCAGCCGCTTCGACCATCTGGGCGTGATTGACGTCAGCAGATGCCTCCGGGTCGTACACAACGAGGGCAGCCAGCGCCTCCGGCATTGACGTAGTCGGTACCACCATCACATGCTTGCTGCTGAGGGCGTTGACCTGCTGGGCGACCGGGATGATGTTTTTGTTGTTCGGCAGAATGACGACCTGGTCGGCGTTGACCGCAGCGACGGTGTCGAGTAGCTCAGCAGTCGACGGATTCATCGTTTGACCGCCGGTAACGACGCCCTGCACGCGCAATTGGGCGAACAATTCGACGAGACCTTCGCCAGAGCACACCGCAACGATTGCGGTGGTGACGGGCGTGAGCCCACCCCCGGCCTTAGTGATGCTGGCGTTCGTGCCCCCGGCCATTGCTGCTTCGCGCTTGGCGTGTTCTTCGTCGACCTCTTCGAAGAGGTCGGTCACACGGATCTGTTTCGGGCGACCGCCGAGGTCAAGCGGCACTTCAATCGCTGCACCGATGTCATTGGTGTGGACGTGGCAGTTCCAGATTCCGTCGCCACCGACCACGACGATCGAATCGCCGATTGCACCCCAACCCTGTTTGAAGGCATCGATTTGTTCATCGGCGAGATCCATGAAGTACATGACTTCGTAGCGCTGATCGGCCACGTCAACTTCGCTGGCACCGCCAATTTTGGTGCCCCCCGATCGGTGTACCGGTTGATTAAACGCTGCTGCCACCGCACCACCGGTGCCGTCGTCTTCTTCGGGCTCGGGAAGCGCTTCGCCATCGACCACATGGAGGGCTGAGTCGAGCAGTAGCAGGAACCCAGCGCCGCCGGCATCAACCACGCCAGCTTCTTTCAACACCGCGAGCTGCTCCGGCGTGTTCGCTAAGGCGATCCGGCCAGCAGCCTGCGCGGCACGCACGACTTCAACGAGCGAACCACCGGCATCGGCCGACTCTTTGGCTCCGTCGGCGCTCAGCCGCACCACCGTGAGGATCGTTCCTTCGATTGGCTTCAACACCGCTTGGTACGCACCCGTTGCTGCAGCTTGCAGCGCTTCGGCGAACTTCGCTCCGGTGACCGGCGCCTGCGTTTTGAGCGTCGTGGCGATGCCCCGCATGATCTGGCTCAAGATGACGCCACTGTTGCCGCGGGCGCCCATCAGCGAACCGTGACTGATTGCGTCGCACGTGGCGTCGAGGTCGGTGGGATCGGTCTCGTCCATCTCTGCAACGACAGCGTCGAGCGTGCGCGCCATATTCGTGCCCGTGTCTCCATCAGGGACCGGATACACATTCAACCGGTTCAACCCACCGGCGTGCGCCCTGACGGCGTCTCGGAAGGTGCGAACCGTGTCGCGCAGTGCTTCGGTGTTCAACCGTTCAAGTGTTGGCACGGCGCCAGAGCTTAGAGGGTGTGTGGCACATGGCCTTGAACGAGGCGAAGCTTCTCCACAAGTTGCGGTCCGCAGTTGTGTTGGTAGCCTCACATGGCTGTTTCAGGCACCAGCGTGCTTGAACAAATCTGACTTGAAGCGAATCGTCGCAGGAGAATCCAATGGCATCTAAGTGTGAAATGTGTGGCAAAGGCCCGTCATGGGGTATGGCTGTGTCGCACTCGCACCGTCGTACGAAGCGTCGCTGGAACCCAAACATCCAGCGCGTTCGCACGCTGGTTAACGGTTCGACCAAGCGCCTGAACGTCTGCACCGGCTGCATCAAGTCCGGCAAGGTCGTCAAGGCCGGCTGAGGCCGCGCCTTCGGTTGATCTCATGCAGGGCGTCATCAAGGCTTACGACCCCTCAACAGGAGACGGTCTCGTCATGTGCGACACCGACCTGAACGACTACGAGCTTGCAGGCAATGCGCTGGCAGGGTCGATCTTTCGCATGGTCCGTCAAGGCCAGCGCGTCATTTTCGAACTCGACGATGCCGGCCGAGCTACCAAGCTCAGCCTTGGCTCCGAGGTCGATATGAAGACCCCCGGCTACTGAACCGCCTCTCTGGCGTTGCGGCTTGTCCGCACCTCACGTAATCCGGCCATCGCGAGCTTGCAGCTCGCTTTTGTCGCGCCTTGGCCCGCTATCGCTCACGCAAGGAACTGGCGATGATCGGACCGGCTGGGCACCACTGATCTGTCTTGGCGATCGCTTGTCAAGCCTGTATCGCTTTTTCTGATGAGGTATTCGCACATCAGATAGTGCGCTCTAACCATGGCACCCATTGCCCACTGGACCCCCTCTTCGCCTATCGTCAGTTTCGAACACTTTCGAACACAAGCGTCGCCTGATCGGGGAGCACCGAATGAGTGGAACCACTAGCAATCAACGTCTCAAGGACTGGGTCGCCGAGTGGGCTGCCATCATGCAGCCCGCTGACATCTACTGGTGCGACGGTTCTGCCGACGAATACGAGCGCCTCTGCCAGGAATTGGTCGACAGCGGAACGTTCACCAAACTCGATGAGGCCAAGCGCCCGAACAGTTACTGGGCGCACTCGGACCCCGGCGACGTCGCCCGTGTCGAAGACCGCACGTTCATCTGCTCGGCCACTGAAGTAGAAGCCGGCCCGAACAACAACTGGCGCGACCCGGCCGAAATGCGTGCCGAAATGCGCCGCCTGTACACCGGCTGCATGAAGGGCCGCACGATGTACGTCGTGCCATTCTCCATGGGCCCGCTCGGTTCGCCGATCGCACACATCGGCGTCCAGCTCAGCGACTCCGCCTACGTCGCGACAAACATGCGCATCATGACGCGCATGGGTCAAGGAGCACTCGACGCACTCGGAGACGACCAGTGGGTGCCCTGCCTTCACTCGGTCGGCGCCCCGCTCGCTGATGGCCAAGCCGACGTCCCATGGCCCTGCGATGCCGAAAACAAGTACATCGTCCACTTCCCCGACAGCCGCGAGATCATGTCGTACGGCTCGGGCTACGGCGGCAATGCGCTGCTTGGCAAGAAGTGTTTTGCACTCCGCATTGCCTCGGTGATGGCACGTGACGATGGCTGGCTGGCCGAGCACATGCTGATCCTGAAGCTCACCAACCCGCAGGGCGAGTCGAAATACATCGCGGCCGCCTTCCCATCGGCATGCGGCAAGACCAACCTCGCAATGCTCGTCCCAACGATCCCGGGCTGGAAGGCCGAGACCATTGGCGACGACATCTGTTGGATGAAGATTGGCGACGACGGCCGTCTCTTCGCCATCAACCCTGAAGCCGGTTTCTTCGGCGTCGCTCCCGGCACCAGCAATACAACCAACCGCAACGCCATGGAAACGCTCTGGGGCAACTGCATCTACACCAACACCGCGCTCACCGATGACGGTGACGTCTGGTGGGAAGAGATGACCGATATTCCCCCGGCGCGCGCCACCGACTGGCGTGGCAATCCGTGGAATCCCGAAGTGACGACACCCGCTGCGCACCCGAATGCTCGCTTCACCGCACCGGCATCGCAGTGCCCGTCCGCCGCCCCCGAGTGGGAAGACCCGGCTGGCGTGCCGATCTCGGCAATTCTCTTCGGCGGCCGCCGCCGCACCACGGTGCCGCTCGTGACTGAGGCCAACGACTGGGATCACGGCGTGTTCCTCGGCTCAATCATGGCGTCGGAGAAGACCGCTGCGGCTGAAGGCGTACAGGGCGAGCTCCGCTTCGACCCGATGGCCATGCTCCCGTTCTGCGGCTATAACTACGGCGACTACTTCGCACACTGGCTCTCGATGAAGGATCGCACTGACGTGTCGAACCTGCCGAAGATCTTCTTCGTGAACTGGTTCCGCCGCGACGAAGACGGCCGCTTCCTTTGGCCTGGATTCGGCGAAAACAGCCGTGTCCTCAAGTGGGTCTTCGAACGCGTCGACGGCACCGTCGACGCCATCGATTCACCGATCGGCAAGCTCCCAGTGCCCGAACAGCTCGACCTGTCGGGTCTCGACATTGATCAAGCTGACCTCGACGCCCTGCTCGCCGTCGACACCGAAGGCTGGAAGGGCGCTGTATCGCAGATTCGCGAGCACTTCGGCCGCTTCGGCGACCGGCTTCCGGCCGAATTGAACTCAGCAGTCGACGAGCTCGAAGCGGCTCTCTAGCCACGCGAAAAGGCCCGGTCACACTGTGCCTGGCGCAGTGTGACCGGGCCTTTTCGCGTGCAGACAGCCCCTGAGGAGCCACCACGAAGATCGAACGCTGAGCCGAAAACGACGAAGGCCGGGCCTTGCGGCCCGGCCTTCAATCAGTTCGAATTATGTTCAGTTGCTGGAGACGACCGAGACAGCCTTGCGGCCACGGTGGTTACCGAACTGCACGACGCCATCGGCGAGTGCGAACAGTGAATCGTCTTTAGCCTTACCGACGTTGTTGCCGGGGTGGAAACGAGTTCCACGCTGGCGAACAATGATGGCTCCGGTGCGAATGTCTTCGCCACCGAAGACCTTCACGCCGAGGCGTTGTGCGTTGGAGTCACGGCCGTTGCGGGTTGAACCGCCGCCCTTTGTCTTTGACATGAGAAGTCAGCGCCCTTTTAGTTGGGGAAGTTGATGGACGTAATTTCGACCACGTCATACTTTTGACGATGGCCGTAACGACGATGGTTGTTGGTGCGGCGTTTGAAGGTGAAGCCGTTGATCTTCGGACCCGCTGCGCGGCCGACGATCTTGCCGGTGACTGAAGCTCCTACGAGCTCGTCGGCCGTTGCCAGTACAGTTTCGCCGTCGACGAGCATGACGGGGGTGAGCGACACGTCGCTACCTTCGTCTGCGCCGAGCAGTTCGAGCTGCACTCGCTGGCCTTCAGCCACTTTTTCCTGCTTGCCGCCTGAGGCGATTACTGCGTACATAGCGATAATCGATGATAACGGGTCATTGCCGCGAATGCTCCTGTGACGGTCGCTGTTCGTGGGGCCTCAGTCTGCGTCGGAGTCAGCGATCTGTTCAGATTCACGTGCGGCACCAGCAAAAATTCCCTTGGCCATCAGCGACGTTTCCTGCTTCCGGCGGCCCCGATAGATGAGCGCTCGCTCTCGGTGAATACCACTGTCGCCCGGCTCAGCCCACCCGGCCAAATCGGCCAAATGGCAGGCCAGCCGATGATCTCCCTGGTCAGCGACACTCCGGGCACGAGCGATCAACACGCTGGCGCCGCCGGCGAGGGCTGCCAGCTCGGCTGCAAGGACCGCATCGGGCGACGGCTTGAGCCGGCTGGGCGCACCGTCCCACCACCCGCCGAATTGCCGCCACACCCCACGCACAACGAATTCGGGCTCGTCGTAGAGCGGCCGGAGATAGGGCTTACTGAGCAGATCTTCGGGGACCGTGACCGAATGCACGATGGTGTCGAGAACTTCGCCGGCGTTCATCATGTCGACGACCTCGCGAACGATGAGCTCCAAGGATGTTGCGACGTCATCGAGCACGCGAGCTATGCGGTCCTTGCCTTCAATTGGCAGCCCGTGTGCTGGAAGCAGGAGCTCGGGCTCCTTCGCGATCATCTTGCGGAGCGCTTCGGCCCACTCGATGGGGTACCGCTGGACCTTTTGGGGATTCCCTGCGTTCGGGAAGTTCCAGATGAAGAAGTCGCCTGACGTGATCCACTTCTCTTTGGGAAACCATCCCCAGAGGTGATCGTCTGTCTCGCCACGTGCGTGGTGCAGTTCGATGGTCCGGTTGCCGATTTCAAGCACATCGTGATCGTCGACGATGCGGTCGGGCCGATGCGTGTTCGACGGGATGAACTCGGGGAACTTACCCATCCCGAAGTCGCCAGCTACTCCCCCGAACTGGCGAGCGTTGATCTGAACGTTCCAGTCATTCGTCTTGGCGTATCTGTCGAATCGGACGTCGACGTTGCGGTGACCGACCACGGTGATGTCGTCGTAGGCAGCGTCGAAAGCGACACTGCCGCCGACGTGATCGGCGTGTCCATGGGTGTACACGATGTGCGTAACCGGATCGCTGGTCCACCCCTTGATCGCCTCGACGATCTGCTGTCCGGTCTGCACGTGCGAGGCGTCAAAGGCCACGAGCCCGTCGCCAGTGTCGGCGACGACGCTGTGGCTAAAACTCTCGACGATGGCGAGGCCATCAGCGACTTCGGAGAGTTCGTTGTTGATTCGGTTGAACGGGCGGTCAGTCAGCCCGTTGTCGATGACATCGTTGGAAAGCGCAAGCAGGTCAGCCATGGACCGACACTACGCATTTCGAGTCTGCTCAGATGCAACAGGCGTCGTCGTCGCCGCTGGCACCGGGCTTCGCTTGAAACTCGATCGACAATGACTTGGTCAGTTTGCCTTTGGTGACAATCCGCATCTGCTCGGCCATACCGATGAGCTGTGGGGTGATCAGAATCCGGAAGTCCTCGTGGCGCAGCTTGCGGTACGGAGCGAGGTTCTTGTTCTTGACGTTGGTGTCGACCGACACCTCTGCGACCTTGCCTCAACCAGTGGGGCGAATGAAGTCGATCGACATCGTTCCGCCCTTTTTCGCCAACACCTTGCGAGCATCCTCAGTGATCTGAATCTTCATGAGACCAGCATCGCACACGGCCAATCGCTGTGACACCTCTCGTTCATGATGAATCTATGAACACGTCGACCGTGCACCCCGGCTGCGCCCCGCACCGGAACCCAGTCGGGGCCAGGCCGACACCGCTGCCTGGTTCCGCCTCCAACGCGACTCCCGTCTTCGAGCAGAGCTCGCTACCTGGGAGCAGGGCCCCTTCGACCTGGTCCCGTGGTAGCACGTGCGGCGAATCGTTGCTCCACGGCAACACCCCGTTGCTCTCAAACAACGATTCACCCAACCAAGACCCCAACTACCGCTCAGACCTCCGACGTCATCGGAATGCCCAACCTTCAATCCCTCGAGGGGACTACTCAAGCATGGAGTAATCAACGACGACGCCGCGGCCATCGCAGTCGGGGCAGATCTCGCTGTACTCGGTCAGCAGCCCCTCACCGATGCGCTTGCGCGTCATCTCGACAAGCCCAAGTTCCGACACGTCGAAGACCTGCGAACGTGTCTTATCCCGAGCGAGCGCGTCACGCAACGCCTCAACGACCTTGCCGCGGTTCTCGCGAATTTCCATGTCGACGAAGTCGATGACGATGATGCCGCCGATGTCGCGAAGCCGCAGTTGCTTAGCAACCTCGACCGCTGCCTCCATGTTGTTGTGGAAGACAGTTTCTTCGAGGTTCGACTTGCCCACGTTCTTGCCGGTGTTGACGTCGACCACAGTGAGCGCTTCGGTGCCTTCAATGATCAAGGAGCCGCCAGACGGCAGCCAGACCTTGCGATCAAGCGCCTTGTGGACCTGCTCGTGGACGTGGTGGCGCTCGAACAATGAGAGGCCTTCTTTGTCGGCGTCGTAGTACTCAACGCGATCAGCCAGATCGGGGTTGAACGCAGCGACGTAATCGCGAACGTCTTGCCAAAGGCGCTTGTCGTCAATGAGTACGCCGCGGTAGTCGGCGTTGAACTCTTCGCGGATCACTCGCACCGCCAGTTCGGGCTCGCGGTACAGCAGCGCAGGGCGCTGTGCCTTTGCGGCCTTGTTCTCGATCACTTCCCACTCCTTGAGCAGGATGGTCATGTCGGCAATGAGCTCTTCCTCGGTTGCCGACTCGGCTGCAGTACGAACGATGAGGCCGTGCTCGTCAGGCTTGACTCTGTCGAGAATGCCGCGCAGTCGCTTTCGGACATCATCCGGCAACCGCTTCGAGATGCCGTAGGTCTGCGAGTTCGGGATCAGCACGACGAAACGACCGGGCAGCGACACTTCCTGGGTGAGACGAGCGCCCTTGTGCGCGATCGGATTCTTCGTGACCTGGCAGAGAATCAACTGCTTGTTCTTGAGGATGTCCTCGATGCGCGGGTTCGAGCCTTTGACTTCGATGTCTTCTGGCTCGTACTGCACGTCGCTGCGATAGAGCACAGCGTTCTTCGGCGTGGCGATGTCAACGAATGCTGCCTCCATGCCAGGCAGCACGTTCTGCACCTTGCCGATGTAGATGTTGCCGTGGATCTGTGCGACGTCGTCCGAGGGGCGGCTGACGTAATGCTCGATCAGATTTCGGCCTTCAAGTACTGCGACCTGCGCCAAACCTGGCCGCGCTTGGACGCACATGAAGTAACGCCCGATTGGCTTGCCGTTCCGCTCGCGCCCGCGGCGCTGCTCGAGCCACGCATCGTCCATCTGCTGCGTCTCGCCCTTGCCACGGCCCTTCGCCCGACCACGACGGTTCTTCTGGTTCTTGCCTTGCTTGTCGCTCGGCTTGTCACCATCTTTGCCATGGCCATGCTTGGGCCCGCCGCCATGACCTTGGCCGCCGCCATTGCCAGCGCCACCACCTTTACCGCGGCGATTGCGCTTCTTCTTGTCGGCCTCGCTGGCGTCGCTTTGATTGGCCGGTGCTTCGGCAGGTGGGGTCGACGTCACCGGCCTGGTGTCGCCAATTTTTGGCTTACGGACAAGGCCGCGCTCGGCAGCTTCGGCCGACGGCTTGCCTTCGCGAATCCGGTCTGGGATCTCAACGTCGTTCTTGTCGTTCGACTCAGAGGTGTTGTCGCTCCGCTGACCCGCAGGTTTGCGATTCTGGCCGCCTCGCGAGCCGCGCTGGCGTTGTTTGGCCGGCGGTTCAGCCGATGGCGCTGAATCGTCGGCCTTGAAGCCGGCGGATTCGTTGTCGTCTGAGTGTTCCATTGGAGAAATCCCTTCTGCGGAAGTGCGTCGCGGCGCCTTCCGGGACAGCGCCGAGCAGCGAGTGATCGCGCTGGACACCGTCATCGTCGTTCGATGGGTGTGATCGCAGCAGAGGCTGCAAGGTCTGCGCCACCGCTCCGACCGCCAGCGCGCAAAGCACCAACAGAATCGGATCAGCTACGGCCATCGGCCCAATCTACCGGAGCCCGAGGGCCGTAAGCGGGAGGCCAGCGAGCAGCCCGAGAAAAGCAGGAGAAGCGGCGGAGCCGCCCCACCCCGCCCCGCCGCAGCGACGCAGGAGCAAGCTCGGGCGACAGCCCGAGAAAAGCAGGAGGAGCAGCCACCCCGCCCCACCCCGCCCCGCCGCAGCGACGCAGGAGCAAGCTCGGGCGACAGCCCGAGAAAAGCAGGAGGAGCAGCCACCCCGCCCCACCCCGCCCCGCCGCAGCGACGCAGGAGCAAGCTCGGGCGACAGCCCGAGAAAAGCAGGAG
>JBNMOS010000028.1:0-31317 GCA_051275435.1 Ilumatobacter sp. | reverse complement strand
GTGACGCGGCCCGACGGGAGGAAATCACGGTGCATCAGGTGGTCGTAGTAGGCAAGTACTTCGGCGCCGGATGCGAGTTCGTACAGGCCTGCATTCCAGCCAACGGCGTCTTTCACATCGTTGCCGAGCGGGCGCGAGTTCACCCCGTAGAAGGCAGAAGGCTGATGCAGCCGGACGAACGGGTAGGCATCATTCCAGTGCCCACCGGGCCGGCCTTGCCGGTCGACGATTGCGAGCGTTGCATCAGGCGTTTCATTCAGGATGGTGTCGGCAAACGCCATGCCCATCGCTCCGGCGCCGACGATCAGGTAGTCCGTGTCCATACGTCAGTGTCGCGCAGCTCAGCCGCCGACGGCTGGCTCAAAATATCGCACGGATGTCGCCCGGCGGGAGTCGCACCTCAATCAAGCACCACTCGGAGTGGTCGACGATTATACATCGTCATCTGAAACCACTTGACACGATGGGTCTCGCCCGGACGGTCCCGAAGATATGTCAATGGTTACAAGGCGACCGGGATCGCCCTTCGCTCGTTGTGAAGGTCTTTATCAGCATGCATCTTAAGAAAGATTGCCTACTCTGCGCGTTGTCGCTTTGTGCGCTAAGTTGCAAATGCAACCACACCCTACGGAAATCGAACCACTTCAGATGGTAGATAATCCCCAGCCGAATCCCTCGACACCAATGGGTTCGCCGAACCCACAGCAAGAACTCGAAATTTTTAGATCGGTCATCGCGTCCCTCAACGATGGTGTCATTGTGTGGCGCAGCGACGGGAGCGTAATGCTGAGCAATCAGGCTGCTTCTGACATGCTCGGGTTCGACGTTACGGAGACGTTTCTCCCAGAGGTGGTTCCCGAGTGGGTTGCCGTCGACGCGGACGGCAACCCACTCAATTTCAACGACTTCCCCGGCCCCGTTGCCCTGAAGACCGGCCAACGAGTGCTCCGTAAAGTAGTCGGATTAAGCCATCTAGGCGGGCCAATCCGTTGGATCGAAGGAGACGCGTATCCGCTCCTTGATCCCGATGGAAAGCAGACGCGCGGTGTGATGTCAATCGGGCGCGACATCACCGAAAGGATGACAGCGATCAACGCGCTCAAGGAAAATCAGCGGCGCACCGAGATCATCCTTGCGAAGTCCGGGAACCAGTTCAGGATTCTCGACTGGTACGGCAACGTCGTCGCCGCAGTGCCACCGCTGGTCAAACAGGGCATATTCGAGTCGGCGGAGCACATCGAGGTCGACGGGCTGCCACACGTGAAGTACCTCGGCAGCAGCCATGCCCAAGTCGTCGAAATCTTCGAGCGGGTTCGCGGGCAATATCTCGCCTCGGAGACCCATGACCTCTTCATTGACTCTCCGGTCGGAGGTCGCTACTGGATCGAAGTCTCGTTAACGAACCATCTTGATGATCCTGCTGTCGGCGGCATCGTGCTCAACTATCGAGACATCACGGCGAGGAAAGAGTCGGAGAGCCAGATCCGCTTTCAGGCCGATCTGCTCGCCCGGGCCGGCCAGGCAATCATCGCCACTGACGAGCACGGGCACATCGTGTTCTGGAACCAGATCGCTGTCGAAATTTACGGCTGGACGGCCGACGACGCTCATGATCGACACATCACCGACGTGATCGGGTCGGGCGATGACAACGACGTCGCCGAATATGGCCGGGCGACGGCTCGCTGCGAGCAATGGTCTGGTGATCTCACCATTCACCGACGCGACGGCACGTTGTTTGCGATCTGCGTATCGTCGGTGCCCGTGTTTGATGCAAACGGTGGCTTCATCGCCGTCGTCGGCGTCTCGACGGACATCAACGAGCGGAAAGCGAGTGCGCTCGCTCTCGCTGAGCAGGCATCGCACGATCCGCTCACCGGGTTGGTCAATCGCCCGATGCTCATGCAAGAGATCGAAACACAACTCGTGACAATGCAGAGCAGTGAGATTGGCTTTGCTGTGTTGTTCATTGGCCTCGACCGGTTCAAAGTCATCAATGAGGGCACCAGCCACGCAGTGGGTGATCGCATCTTGCAGTTAGTCAGTGAACGGCTGATCGCCACTTTCCCCGACGAGGTGGTGGCCCGATTCGGCAGTGACGAGTTCGTGGTGCTGTACCGTGAATCCAGCCAGTCGGCCGTCGAGTCAATGGCGGGTCGGGTCATCGACGAATTGCAGCAACCGTTCAAGGTTGACAATCACGAATTGGTCGTCGGTGCAAGCATGGGCATTTCTTACGCTGCCAACAATGACACTGCCGATTCGTTGCTCCGCGACGCCAATGCGGCCATGTACGAGGCCAAGCAGGGTGGACGATCGCAGTCACGCACGTACGACAACCGGTCTCGAAAGCGAGCCAAGGAACGGCTGAACACCGAGGTCGGGCTGCGCTCGGCGATTGATCATGGCGAGTTGTTCGTCGAGTACCAACCCATGGTTTCGTTGCTCGATAACTCGATTTATGGCGCGGAAGCGTTGGTGCGATGGAAGCATCCGCTCCTTGGGCGGATCAGCCCCGACCACTTCATTCCCGTGGCCGAAGAGACCGGGTTGATCATTCCGATCGGTCGCTGGGTGCTCGATCAGGCACTCGGTCAGAAGGTCGAGTGGGCGCGTCACGGCGTGATACCCAACGCGACCATGAACGTCAATCTCTCGCCACGCCAGCTCCTCGACCCGACACTGGTGGGCTCGGTGGAGGCCGCGATCGACCTGAGCGGTATCGACCCGCAAAAGCTGACGCTCGAAATCACGGAGAACTCCCTGATGCACGACATCGAACGGTCGATCAGCGTCCTCGAACGTCTCAGCGAGATGGGGGTGCGGCTCGCCGTCGACGACTTCGGCACAGGCCACTCCTCAATGATGTATCTGCAGCGGTTACCCATCGACGTGTTGAAAATCGACGGTTCGTTCGTGTCAGGACTCGGAACAAATTCCGGCGACTCGTCGATCGTTCGCGCCATTTCTGGCCTCGGCGAGGCACTCGATCTGGCCGTCGTGGCCGAAGGCGTGGAGACCGAAACGCAGCTCGCCGCGCTGAAGGGCCTGCATTGCAATTACGGCCAGGGCTTCTTGTGGAGCCCCGCGCTGGGTGGACCTGAACTCGCATCCTGGGCGACGGCCACGACCTGAGCGCCCGAGGTTTCCGCGCTTGCACGTCGCGAGGCGGGAGGGCGGTGGTGCGTATGCTCGGTCGGTGAGTAACGAGCTGCCGCGAGTGTTGAAAGTTGATCGACACCCGGCCACGCGCTGGGCAAACTTCGCTGTGAAGCTCGGCCTGGTTGTGGCGTTCGCCGTTGCGATCGGCCTCACGCCTGACACCGTGGAGGGGAAGGCGATGGGGTTCCGCGCTCCCCTGTTTCTCGCGCCGATCGTGATCGTCCCAGTCATTGCGCGTCTCCGGGCCTGGGATCCATACCCACACACCGCCGATGCGCTGTTGGCCGCGCCGTTCCTCATCGACACCCTCGGAAACCTGCTCGGCGTCTATGACGACTTCCCACAGACCGACGACGTCTTGCATGCGCTGAACTGGATCCTGCTGGTCGGCGCTTTCCACGCCTTCCGGTTCCGCAATGTCCACGACCGGCGTGACGCAGTACTGCTTGGCTACGGGTTTGGCGCTGTCGCAATCGTGTGGTGGGAGGTCCTCGAGTGGGCGGTGTCCGAAGACGGCTTTGGCGGCGCCGGCGGTCTGGCACTCACGTATGAAGACACGATCGGCGACCTGTTCCTGTCGTCAACCGGTGGCCTTGTTGGCTCGCTGCTCGCGGTGTGGTGGCTGGGCGCGCGGCGCTCGCGCGTCGTCGACTGACCGCTGGGCTCGCGCGGCGCTTCGGCCGCGCTTCGATCTACACAAGCCCTGAGCGCGACACTGCAGCAGGGATGATCGAAGGGGATCAAGATGACTGCTGAACAGGCTGAGGGTGCACTGCATGTCGACGTGGTGATTGTCGGTGCCGGGTTCGCCGGGATGTACCAGTTGAAGCGCATGCGCGACGCTGGATTCAGCGCGGTCGCGATCGAGGCCGGCGACGGCGTTGGTGGCACCTGGTACTGGAACCGCTACCCGGGTGCGCGCTGCGACATCCTCACGGTCGACTATTCATACAGCTGGGACTCCGAGTTGGAGTCCGAGTGGGAATGGTCAGAGCGCTACGCCACCCAGCCCGAGATTCTGCGCTACGCAAACTTCGTTGCCGACAAGCACGACCTGCGACGCGACATCCGATTCGAAACACGGGTGACGTCGGCGTCGTGGGACGAGTCGGCAAAGCGGTGGACGGTCAGTACCACCGATGGCGACGTCATCGCGCAGCACTACGTGATGGCAACCGGCTGCCTGTCGGTGCCAAAGATTCCCGACGTGCCGGGCAACGGGCGTTTTGAGGGCGCGACCTACTCGACCGGCGCATGGCCGCACGAGGGCATCGACTTCACAGGAATGCGAGTCGCCGTGATCGGCACCGGATCATCGGGCATCCAGTCGATCCCGATCATCGCCGAGCAGGCCGCCCAGCTCACGGTGTTCCAGCGGACTCCGAACTTTTCCATGCCCGCGCATCATGGGCCGATCGCCGATGAGCGGCTGGTCGAGTACCGCCAGGACCCTGCGGGCTATCGGGAGGAGGCACGGCACTCACGTATCGGCGTACCGTTCGTCCCCCTCGCCGAACTGAGTGCACTCGAAGTGAGTGATGCGGAACGCGATGCGGCCTACGAGGAGTCGTGGCAACGCGGCGAGCTGGGCCAGCTGTCGCCGTTCACCGACCTGGGTATCAACGCCGAGGCGAACGACACGATGCGTCGGTTTATTCACAACAAGATTCGAGGCATCGTTGACGACCCCGAGATCGCCGAGCTGTTGTGCCCGACCAACCATTACTTCGCCACGAAGCGGCCGTGCCTCGACACGAACTACTACGCCACCTTCAACCGGCCGAACGTGCGCCTGGTCGACCTCCTCCAGACACCGATCGAGTCGATCACCGAGTCGGGTATCGACGTGACCGGCGAGTCAATGGAGTTCGACGCAATCGTGTTTGCGACCGGCTTTGACGCGATGACCGGTGCGATCGTCGGGGCCAATATCACGGGTCGCGAAGGCATCTCGCTGCGCGATGCGTGGGCTGAGGGCCCCATGACTTACCTCGGGTTGATGACGGTCGGCTTTCCGAACCTCTACATGATCACCGGGCCTGGCAGCCCGTCGGTTCTGTCGAACATGATGGTGTCGATCGAACAGCACGTCGACTGGATTTCGGACCTCGTCGACCACATGCGAACTGAACAGCTCGACACGATCGAGCCCACCACGCTCGCCCAAACCAAGTGGGTCAAGCACTCGAACGACATCGCGAACATGACGCTGCTGCCCACGGCAAACAGTTGGTACATGGGCGCGAACGTGCCCGGTAAGCCGTCGGTGTTCCTGCCCTATCCCGGCGGCGTCGGCGCCTACCGCGCGATCTGCAACGAAGTCGTCGAGCGCGGCTACTTTGGCTTCACGCTCGCTGGCCCTGCGGGCTCGACAACCAACGACGGCGTCATTCGCCCGGTGCAGCCCGACGTCGCTGCGATGTTGGCAGCCATGGCCGAAATGGACCTGCCGCCACTTGAGTCGCTTTCGGTCGATGAGGCGCGGGCGTTCATGGACATGGCGGCTGGCCTACGGCCTCCGGGGCCCGATGTCGGCGAAATCGTCGACGGCGTACTTGAGGGTGCTGACGGCGATTTGGAGTACCGGCTGTATCGGCCGGATTCCGATGGGCCACATCCGGTGGTTGTGTACTTCCACGGCGGCGGCTGGGTACTCGGCAGCCACATCTCGGACGATCCTCTGTGCCGCGACCTGTGCGTGCGTTCCGACGCGGCGATCGTGTCGGTCAACTATCGCCACGCCCCTGAGGCTCGTTTCCCCGCTGCCGCCGACGACGGGTTCGCTGCGGTGCAGTGGGTCGCTGCGCACGCCGACGAGTTGGGTGTACGCGCCGACCAGCTCGCGGTTGCGGGTTGGAGTGCCGGCGGCAACGTCGCCGCCGTTGCGTGCCAGCAGGCGCGCGATGCGGGTGTACCGACAATCATCGGGCAGCTGCTGTTGAACCCCGCGACCGACTGCGATTTCACCCGCCCCTCGTACATCGAGAACAGCGAGGGATACGTACTGACCACGTCGTTGATGACGTGGTTCTGGGATCACTATTGCGACCCCGAGCAACGCAGCGACCCGAAGGCTTCACCGCTTCGTGCCAAGTCGCTCGTCGGCCTTCCGCCCACCATGATCGTCACCTGCCAATTCGATCCATTGCGCGACGAGGGCGATGCCTACGCCGAGGCGCTGGCTGCTGCCGGCGTTCCGGTCGAGCATCTGCAGGCCGAAGGGCATACGCACACCTCCACGGCTGCGGTCGACGTGTTGATCACGCCGACGGCGACGCGCAAGATCATGGCCAATGCCTTGCGCGGCTTCTTCAGTGCGCACGTTCCCGCCTGACGTTCCCAACTGACGCTGGCTCGCCTGACGTTCCCGCTTCACGCTGGTTCGCCCAACTGGGACCGGGCGCCGACGGTCAGCCGCGTTGGCGCTGTCGGAGTGTTGCCACGCCGTCGCCGTTGAGTTCTTCGAAGACCGGGCGGCGGAGGATGCCGAGGAGGAGCGCTTCGTTCGTACCGCTGACGAGTTGGCCTTCCCCATAGGACCAGTCGGAGTCGGTCGACTCGAGGCGCAGACCATCGAGGAGGCCCTTGTGTTCGAGGAGTACGACGGCGCGTTTGCTGGTCGTGAGGAATTCGAGCGAGGCACGCACGGCGTCGGTCGGGAGGTCGCCACTCAGGTCGAGCGCACGGCGGACGTCTTGGGTATGGACCATAGTGTCGACCATGGTCAGCTCGCCGGGGAACATCGGGAGGGCCGCCTTCTTGTTGGCCTTCGCACGCAGTGTCGCGACGAGGTCGGTCACCGGGCGATCGGCGATTCTCTGCGCCATCTTGTTGGCGGCGACATCGAAGTTGCCTTTCGCCTTGGCGACGTTGAATATGAACTTCGGGAGCGGAACGTCGACAAAGGTGACGAGGTGCGCAGCCACGTGATGGGCCGTCCAGCCTTCGCACAGCGTCGGCGCGTTGATCTGCTCAGGCGAGAGACCGTCGATCATGTCGGCGAAGTCGCGTCGCGCCTGAGCAGCCTGTGTCCATGCGTCGGTCATGCTGGCATTCTTGCAGCCTGGCGTAAAGCGCAGCAAGGGTCGCGCGGGTGACCGGTCAGGTGGCCGCTGCCGCCTCCAGGACATCAGCGGCGGCCGATTCGTCGATCCACGGGCCGACGCCACTCAACCTGTCGACGGTGATCCGCACGACGATCGCGCTGGGCGCGTCACGCATCGCGAGTGGGTGGCGTTTCAGGCTTGTGTACTTGGCAGCCAGGCGATCCATCAGCTCGGGGTTCGGGCCCGGTTCGAGTGTGGCGCGGCCGCGGATGACGATGTGGCGTTGGTAGCCCCGTTCGTTCCGCTCGACGTCTTCGATCGACAGAATGATGCGGCTGTCGCGGCGAAGGTTTTTGGCTTTCTCGCTGTTTGCGTCTGTGCCGAACAGAATCTCGTCGCCGTGTGCGATGACCCACACGACCGACACTTGCGGGCTCCCGTCGGCGTTGTTGGTCCACACGTGCGCCACCGCGTCCGTGCCGAGCATCGCCTGAGCAATCGCTGGAATCGTGGACATGATTGACCTCCCTCGTTGGGACGGCCCACGCTAGTGCACTTGTGAAGAGTCGTCCAGAAAGTGAGTCCCAGCGGAACGTGCATCGAATTGTTTGTGGTCGCGGACGGCCCACACACATAGCCGGGGGCACGTCACTGCACGTCTTCCAGAACGATTCGTCGGCCGCGCCGGCAACGACGGCCGCCGCTTGTCGATCGGACCGGAAGAACCGCTCCGTGATGCGTGTTACGTTCGGATGACCGGCGGCGACCGCTGCGGATGGAGAGAGGCCTGTGCATGGACATCGAAGAGTTCCGCTCAATTGCGTTGTTTGAGGGATTGACGGACGACGAACTGGCGCAGTGCACCGAGGCGCTCAAGGAGTTCGAAATGGTGGCCGGCAGCAGCCTCGCCAAACAGGATGACTTCGCCTACAAGTTCTTCATCGTGCTCGAAGGCGACGTCGACGTACACCGCGACTTCGACTTCGTTGCACGCCTCGGTCCGGGTGAGTTCTTCGGGGAGACGGCACTCGTCAACCACGAGAAGCGCAACGCCCGAGTCACTGCGCACTCCCGTTGCCGCCTCGCCTGCATGATGGGCTGGGATTTCAAGACGATGACCGAAAAGTTCCCCACTGTCCAGGCCGCGATCGACGCCGCAGTCGCCGAACGCGAAGTCTGACCCGCAATCGATCTTTCCCATCAACCCCGGAGCCGCTGTCAGCGCAATGGCGCGGCCCGAGCGGCGATACTGGGGTGATGAGTACAACGGTCGAAGTGTTTGCCGACATCACCTGCCCGTTCACGCATGTGGGGCTGAAACGGGTAGTCGAGCATGTGGCCGAGATTGATCATCCGATCGATGTGATTGTGCGCGCCTGGCCGCTCGAGTGGGTGAACGGCACGGCGCTCGACGCTGCCGCCGTCGTGATGAAAGCCGGCGTGTTGCACGATCAACTCGGCGTGAATGACTTCGCCGGATTGCGCGAAGACCGTTGGCCCAGCACCACAATCCCTGCGCTCGAGTTGGCTGCCGCCGCGTACGCGGTCGACGCGGCGACGGGCCTGGCCGTGAGCGTTGCGTTGCGTGAGGCCGTGTTCGAGGAGGGTCGCGACGTGAGTGACCCCGACGTGCTGGCCGAGATCGCAGCCGCGCATGGCGTGACCGAACGCGAAGTCGGCGCGGTCGGCGATGCCGTACGCGCCGACTACGACAATGGGCTGGCCCGAGGCGTCAGCGGGTCGCCGCACTTCTGGGTGGGCAGTGACGACTTCTTCTGCCCAGCACTCAACATCGGCCACGACGACGATCATCACCTCACCGCGCGATTCGACCCTGAGGGTCTGGCCGAGTTCTTCGCACGCATCGACGCCTAACGACGGCGGGTCGGAATCTGCGCGCGTTGGTGATCAGATCCGCAAGGGATCTTGTTCGTGACCGATGCGAACGGGCTCTTTGGTCTGGCTGTTTCGGCAACGCGCCTCCGGCCTCGACGCGAACGCAGCGCCGCTCCATCCCTGCTCAATAGCCCTTGACATAGGCAAGGGCTCATCGCCCCTCTCTTCGCACTTGACCGGAGACGCCCGCTGTGCGATCGTGCACTGCGCCAATGTGTGCCCGACGTCACATCTTGACATCGGTCCGCCAAATGTGAGGGAACCCATGAAAACTCGATCCAAGGCCGTCGCCGCGCTGCTCGCAGCATCCGGCCTCATCTTCTCCACGGGAGTCGGTGCACATGACGTGCCCAACCCCGATGGCCATCTCCCGTCCGACGTCAACTACGGCTTCAACGTCATCGGCCGCGACACACTCGCCGGCATCACCGACGGTCTGTACACCGACGTGTGGTCACACAATGGTTTCGCGTACGTCGGCACTTTCCAGGAGCCTTCCTGCACGCGCGCTGGCGTCTTCATCGTCGACATCGACGCAGCGGTCGCCAACTATGCCGAGGACGAAAACAACATCTCGGGCGCAGTCGTCGCCGAGATTGCGTCCGCACCCGGCACTCGCGTCAACGACGTGAAAGTGCACACGATCACGACGAACAACAAGACACGCGATGTGCTGATCCTCACTGAGGAAAAGTGTGGCAAGACCACGCCGAACGGCCAGCAGGGCAAGGGTGGCATCTCGCTGTGGGACGTCACCGATCCGAGCAAGCCGCATGCACTCAAGCAGCACTTCCTCAGCTCCGAGATCCACAACACCTTCGCTTGGACCGCGGACGATGGGCGCAGCTATCTCATTGCCGTCGATGACCTCGAGATCAACGACGTGATCGTGGTCGACATCACCAAACCGCAGGCTCCGAAGACGGTCGCAGTGACCGGCATCGGTGACTGGCTCGACGGCGCCTATCCGACGATCGAGGACGACGAGCAGCTGTTCACCGGCAACTTCGCCGCGCCGCTGCTCCACGACGTGTGGGTCGACAAGATCGACGACCAGTGGCAGGCGGTCCTGTCCTATTGGGACGCCGGCTTCGTCACGCTCAACGTCGACGATCCTGCCAACCCGTTCGTCATGGGCGACTCGACCTATCCCGACCCCGACCCGGTCTTCGAGACCAGCCCCGGTGAGGGCAATGGTCATGCCGCGGTGTTCGGTGGCGACGAGGGCCAATACATCTGGGCTGGCGACGAAGACTTCGACGTCTATGACTCCGTACTCTCGGTCGACGGCACCCAGTACGCCACCGCAGTTGCCGGCTTCGGTCCGGACGCGTCCGGCATTGCAGGTGACATCGTCAACACGGATGGCGAGGGCTGCACGCCCGCCGCGATCCCTCTCGCAACCAATGGCGGCCAGATCGCACTGATCGACCGCGGTGCCTGCTTCTTCCAGGACAAAGCGGACAGTGCCGAAGCCAAGGGATATGCCGGCTACATCGTCGCGAACAATGTCGACGAGCCGATCTTCTCGATGGGTGCCCGAGATGGCGCTTCGGTCGCCATCCCGGGTGTCATGGTCAGCCAGGCCGACGGCATCACCCTGAAGGCCAACGGCGGCACCGTCGAGGGTCTCGAGCAGATCTTCGACGGTTGGGGCTACTACCACGTGTTGAACAACCTGGCCGACGGCACCACGACCTTGGCACCACCGAGCGTTCCCGGTGAGTCGCCTGAGGACCGCGAGGTGCTCGACATTCCCTACCTCGGCCACATGGGCTACTACGCACCGATCGAGGCCACCGACCCGGCGCTCGCAACCGGCGCAGGCGACCTGACCATGCACAACGTCGAGGGTGACCCATTGACTGCGGGCGACACGCCGACGTTCGACTCCGGGCCACGCTCATTCGTCTCGTGGTACTCCGCAGGCATGCGCGCCGTCGAGTACCGCCCCGGCCACTATCACACCGGTAACGGTGGGGTTGAGTCGTGGAACGTGCACGAAGTCGGTCAGTTCATCGATGAGGACGGCTCCAACTTCTGGGGTGTCCACGTCGATGAGCGCGACGGCGAACAGATCATCCTCGGCTCAGACCGCAACACCGGCCTGTGGATCTTCACCTTCACATGCGAGACAGAAGTATTCGACGCCGCGGGCGACGACACCGGCTTGTACTGCCGCCGCGAAGGCAACTGAGTTACGGGCGGGTCGGCCCACTCCCGCTTGATCGAGCACCGCAGCGCATGCGATACGTTCGCGTTATGAGTGACGAAACGATTCTGCAACCGATCGAAGGTTCTCATCACCAGACCTTCGGGGGCATGGAAATCGACGTGATGACTGCCGGCGAGACGCGGATCAAGCGGCTTGTGTACGGCGTCGGCGGTCGATGGTCCGAGCACATCAAACCGCTCGTCGGCACCGATCAGTGCATGCACGCCCATGTCGGCTTCATCGCGCAGGGCCGCCTCGCTGGCGAGTATCCCGATGGCTGCACGTTCGATTTCACTGCACCCCAAGCCGTGTTCATCGAGCCCGGCCACGACACGTGGGTAGTTGGCGACGAGGAAGTCGTGCTCATCCAGTTCGACTATGCGGACGACACGCTCAACCGCCTCGGCATTGACGGCGAACATCACCACTGAGGCTTACGTTCACGCAGGTTCGTATCGCCACGGAGCGTGAGAGTCTTAAGTGCTGGTCAGGATGTGTCGAAGGGGAGAGAACGTCACCACCTGAATGGGGAAACTGTGGCCATCATTCGACCGCCTCTCGAACACTGTGCTCATCTCGAACCGCCGCTCAACGCGGGCGAGCAGCACGTGCTCGAACACCTCAACCAACTCAGTGATGAGTGGACGATCTACGTACAGCCGAGGCTGGGGCAAGACGTCCCTGACTTTGTTGCCGTCCACAACACCCGTGGCGTGTGCGCAATCGAGGTGAAAGACTGGTCGTACTCCGGGTATCGCCAAGCCGACAATGGCTGCATCGAGTACATCACCGGCGATGGCGTTTGGCATGCAAGCAAGGCGCAGCCGCGGTATCAGGCCTACCGGTACCGATCGACGATCTACGAGCACTTTTTCGCACTGCCAGACGATGGTTCGAAACCGACCAACGCAGTGCGCGCCGTGGTGATTTTCCCGAACCATTCAACGGAGCACGCCCGTCGGCTTCTGGCGCATCATCAGGTGACATCCAAAGAGGAGTCGGTCGACATTTTCGGTGGCGACGATCTCAAGCAGTCACTCAAGTCGATCGTGTACGCCCGCGACTGCAAGCCGCCTCGCGCAGCATCGATGACCCGTTTGCGTCGACACCTCGTGGAATCCGAAGTCGTGTCCGAGCTCCGGCTTCGAACGCAGATGAGCTCTGGGGCGAAGAATATTGAGACCAACCCGAGTGCTGCCAAGCAGCGACGAGTGAAGGGCCCGGCCGGGTGCGGCAAGTCGTTTGGACTTGCGGCGCGAGCAGCGCATCTCGCCGCGAATGGCAAGAGCGTCCTTGTGCTGTCGTTCAACATCACGCTTGCCCATTACCTCCGCATGCTGGTAACTGCCAGGTGCAAGGAGTCGGGTGCGGACCCGACCTTGGTGACGACAACGAGCTTCCATAGCTTCTGTACGCGCACGGTTCAGGATGCTGAGGTGGACGGCTTCGTCCTCGATGAACCGACGGGCGTGCGGATTTTTGACGTGGGGATCGCAAAGGCGCAGCAGGCCTTCGATCTTGGGTTCAAGCGGCAGTACGACGCAGTGCTGGTCGACGAGGGGCAAGACTTCACGCTCGACTGGTGGAACATGCTGCGCCATCACGTCGTTGCCGACGACGGCGAGATGCTGCTCGTGGCGGATCCGACTCAAGACGTCTACGAGAAGCAGGCGTGGACCGATGAAGAAAAGATGATCGGCGCTGGTTTCTCTGGCGGGTGGACTCACTTACTCGGCTCGTATCGACTGCCCAGCGACTTGATTCCCATGGCAAACGACTTCGCCGCGAACTATCTCGACGGCGAGTACGTGGCAGGTGCTGTACCGCCCGATCGCTTGGAAATCTCTGGCACGTCAGGTGCGACACGTCGGCGCTGGACGAACCTCGACGGCCCGATCGAGATCGGCAGAGCAATCGGCACTGAAGTCATCCGGTTGCTCGCCGAGCACCCAGAGCTGTCGCCAAACGACATTGTGTTTCTCTGCGAAAAGCACCGTGACGGGCTTGCCGCCGTTCAGGTGATCGAAGACGCTGGCCACCAGGTGCACCACGTGTTCAGTGAGTACAAGAGCGCTCAGACCCAACGCAAGCAACGGTTCTGGCCAGATGCCGCTGGCATCAAGGGGTGCACCGTGCACAGCTTCAAGGGCTGGGAGACCCAGGCACTCGTGATGGGCATCGGAACAGACCGTGGTTCGCGTCGTCTTGCATACGTGGCAATGACACGCGTGAAGACCAACATCGAGGGCGGGCAGTCGTTTCTGTCGGTGGTGAACGGCGATGTAGCAATCGCTGGCTTCGAATCGACGTTCACCGAGTGGGCGAAGCCCTTGGCTGCGATGCGCCTGGGCTAACACTGCAGTTCGCACAACGTCAATCGGTGTAGACCGCGTGGAAGATCGCCTCGGCGTAGTAGATCCGGTTGCGCTTCGCGCCGGTTAGTTCGACGAGTGTCCCTCGCTTGACCAGCGTCTTGATGCAGGCCTGGGCGGTTGGGAAGGTCACGCCAAGCCCTGTGGTCAGCGATGTCGCTGATACGTATGGCGTCGTCAAGAGGTGTTCAGCGGCGCGCACGACGTTCGTCGATGCGGAGTCAGCCCGAAGTTCGTCATGCTGCGCAGCTTGCAGTTCGGCGAGCCCAACCATGCGTGCTTCGGCATCAGCAGCTTGCTCAGCGACACCACGGAGGAAAAACTGCAGCCAGGGGTCGATGTCGCCGGTTCGACTGGTGCTGGTCAGTAGCTCGCTGTAGCGGCCACGGTTCCGTTCGAAGTACACGGAGAGGTGCAGCATCGGTTCGGGCAGAACGCCACGCTCAACCATGACCAGCGGAATGAGCAGCCGGGCGAGCCGACCGTTTCCTTCGGGGAATGGGTGGATCACCGCGAATTGGTGGTGCGCCAGGGCGAGTTGGATGAGGAACGGCATCGACCGTTCCTGCAGGAACGACTCGAGGTCGCTGAGTGCGTCGGCCATCTCTGGGGTTGGCAGCGCCGCGGCGGTGTCGGTGTCGGTGCCGGTGCCCGCCATCAATCGTTCGTGAATGTCGCGCAGCAGTTCGAGGTTGACCGTGCTGCCGTCGCTCAGCCGCTCGATGCCGTAGTCGAGCGCGTCGGCGTAGTTCTGGACCTGCTGCACATCGTGGTTCTCGTCGATGTCGGAGCGGTCGCCTGCTTCGAAGCGGAGGAGGTCGGCGATGGTTGCGTTGGTGCCGTCGAGGCGTGAGCTGTGCACGGCTTCGAGCCGCATGTACGGGGAGGCCAGCAGCTCTACATTCGAGATGAATCGCCCAGCGCCACCGAGCCGGTTGAGCGCGGCAGTTGCGTCATCGAGCAGCCCGACCAGTTCGGGGCTGTACTCAATCATGCGCGGGAGGGTCATCGAGCTGAGTGGAGTGGAGTGGAGTGGAGTGGAGTCTTCAGGCCGCACAGGTCGAGCTTGCCGGAACGATGGGCTGCTCCCTCAGTCTCGCTGTGAACGGCCGGCGGCGCAGATCGGGTTGTCGCACGCTTCGGCTCGGCATGGTCGCCGGGCACGGTGCCTGCGGGTGCGTTCGTTGGTAAAGCCTTCGATGCAACCCTTTTTCACGCAATCCTCGGACCCACACGGGACACCGGCGAGATGGCGCTTTTCCTCTCGACGACGAGCCCGGGCGGGATCATCCGGTGGTTCGATCGTCTGCGGGGCTGCGGCACGGGGCTCGACGGGCGGCGGCGATGCGGGGGGCGCGTTTCGGGCCGCAACGCAGACTTCGAGCACACAACTGTTTCGCCCGCACGGCTGACCCTTTTCGTGGAGCAGGGCTTGGGCCTCGGTCTTGCGTTGCTTCTTCTTCAGGCTGCGGACCTCGCGAAGTGGTGCACACACCGGACAGCCACGCTGTTTGCAGATGCGGTTGCGCCCGTGGGCGAGCTCCTGCTGCTCTTCTTTCGAGAGCTGCGGTTCGGTCTTGTCCACCCAATCGCTCGCGTCTTTCCAGCGACGCGGCTGCTGCGGGTCTGGCGTTTGAAAGTCTGGAGAATCACCCATCGTGGGACCAAGTATCGCTGCATTCAGACGAAGTCGCGGCGTTCCATCTCTGAACCGAAGGTCCGAGGCGCTCTGCTACGTGGGCTATCGGCATGACTTGAGCCGGACTTGAGGATTTTCTTGAGAAAGTTTTTCACCGGCGTCAGCCACTCGTCGCGAGGCGCCGCAGCTCCATGACCAGCACACATATCGAACCCGGCCACTCTGCGACTGTTGTGGCATACCCTCGACGGATGTGAACCACACCGAACTCACCGAACTCTGGAATTCCGCCCACGCTGCCTGGGCCGACAACCAGCCCCTGCCAGCCGCACTTGAGCGCCTGCGGGCGTGCTACACCGGCACGGGCAAGTTCGGCGTCGACGAGCTCGCTATGCCCGAACCGTGGACCGGCGACCTCACCACCAATCCGGTCGCCGTCACGTTAGGTATCCACCCCGGCGCTGCCGATCCCGCGTTCCAACATCGCGGTGGCGCGTGGGCCAACACCATCCAAGATCAACACGCTGGCTCCTACGCCGGCTGGGCGACGACGGGCCCGTACTCCCGCGACGTGTGGGAGTCCGCCCACGGCGCAAATGCCCTCGCCGGCCATCGCTTGCGGTTCCTCTCGTCGTGGACAGGCGTCGACCTCTCGCCATCGCAGGTCGTCGACTTCTCGGTCTTCCCGTGGCACACCGCCGACTGGGACAGCAGTGCATTCCAACTCGACCCCGCCGTCTTGCAGGAGTTCGTGCTCGAACCAATCGTGTCGACCGGAGCGAAATGGGCATTCGGTTTCGGCAAGGACTGGTGGGAACTGATCAAGGCGCTCGACCTGCCAATCCTCGACCAACTCGGCGACGGCGGACGCCCCTACCCGACTCAGGTCGATCATCGCCGCTGGCTCGTCGCTGAGGGCCCTGGCGGTCTGCGGATCGCTGCCATGCGTCTGGACTCGATGCCGGTTCCACCGAAGCAGGAAGAGACCGAGGATCTCCGCAAAGTGCTTGAGGCCGGACCCGCTGGCGAGAACGTGCCGCGCAGCATGTCACTCGAGTTCGAAACCGATCTGTCGGCGCGACTGCGCGAACTTGAGATGAGCTACATGAACATCTCCCGCCTGGTGCAAGCAATCGACGAGGTCGACCTCGAGATCAGTGCATGGCAGCCCCCTGCAACGGGCGACGGCGTTGACCTCACCGCACGCGGCGAGATCGCCGTCTCGGTGCGATCAGAGTGGGCCGACTTCGCGATGGAAGCCCCGTCCGGCACATCGGTGTCGCCCGAGACGGATGGAGCGCACCGACTGCCGCTCCCGACCGCCGTGGCCACCCGACCCAAGACGGTCAAGAAGGAACCCAAGCCGCTCGGTATTTGCACCGACTGCTTCAACATCCTCAACCCCGACGGCACGTGCCCGATGGAGTGCGGCACCTGAGCAGCCGGAGCACCTGGCTGGGAGCGGGTCGAGCGCGCGTCCGTGGCTGAAATGCGGGCCGGTGCCAAACATCAAGAACACTCGCTCCTCCGGCTCGAACCGCACACCGACAAACGTCATTCAGGGTCGTACGCCAGGTAGTACGTTTGCGGGTGGACCAGTAAAACACATCAACGGTCCCGCCAGAGGGGGCGTTGTGGGGGAGCTACACGGGTTCTGCGATCGGCGATTCGAACCGCTCGAAGCGCTGTTCCGATCGAACCAGGAAAGTGGCATTGACGAGGGATCCTCCCTGGCTGCGACCCTCGGCGGCGAACTCGTCGTCGATCTGTGGGCCGGCTCAACCGACCGCGAACGCACGCGACCCTGGGTGGAAGACACCTTGGTCAATGTCTTCTCGACCTCTAAGGTGATGGTGAACATCGCTGTGCTCATGGTGTACGACCGTGGACTGCTCGACCTCGACGCCCCGATCGCCGACTATTGGCCCGAGTTCGCACAGAACGGCAAGCACACGATTACCGCCCGTCAGATTCTCGTCCATCGTTCCGGGCTCCCCGGGTTCGGACGGTCGATCGGATTCGAAGAAGCCCACGATTGGGACACAATGATCGGCATCTTGGAGCACGCCGAGCCGTGGTACGAGCCGGGTACCGAGGCCTACTACCACCCGATCACATACGGCTACCTGCTCGGCGAGGTCGTTCGCCGCGTCTCCGGCCTGGGGTTCGACGACTTCTTCCGGCAGGAGATCGCCGAACCGCTCGGTGCCGACTTCCATTTCGGTGTCACGTCAACGGCCGACCAGGCGCGTGTGGCACAGCTCTGGTACCCGAACCCGGCCACGACCCCGGACGAAGCGGACGATGTCGTCATGACCGAGATCGAGCAGGGCGACTGGGTCGTACCGAGCAGGATGGCGGCGGTCATGCCATCGACCAGCGGAATCGGCAACGCCCGATCGATCGCTCGCATTGGCGCCATGGTGGCGATGGGTGGCGAAATCGACGGACGCCGCTACCTCAGCCGGCAGACGATCGAGGAGGCCGGCACCGAGCAGAGCTTCCAGGAAGATCGCTTGCTCGGTTGGTGCCGCTACGGCCTGGGGTTCGGTCTCGACAGTGAGTACTTCCCGGCATCGACACCGACGTCGATGCACTGGGGTGGCTTCGGGGGATCACTGGCCACGATGGATCCGGCAACGGGTATGAGCGTCGGGTTCGCGCCCAACCGCCTGCTGGTCGAAGAAACCGACGATGGCATGCCCATGACGCAGGACCGCCTCACCACGTTGATCCGCACCATTGGCAACGTGTCGCGGGCACTGACCGACTGAGATGTCCAATCACGCCAGTCAGGCGATTCCCGAGGGCACTGTCACGGTGCTGTTCACCGATCTTGTTGAGTCGACCCGTCTCAATCAGTCGATGGGTGACGACGCAGCACGTGCGATCGGCAGCCAAGTCGAGCAGATGGCCCGCCGGGTCGTCGCAGCAAACCGGGGCGTCCTCATCAAGGAGATGGGCGACGGCCTGATGGCCGCGTTCGCGTCGGCCCGCCGGGCAGTCGCTGCAGCGCGAGAGATACAGGTCGAGATGGGCCGCCTCCACCGCGGTGGCCTCGACGGTGCTGTGCAGATGCGGATCGGGCTGCATACCGGCGAGGTCATCAGTGAGGAGGGTGACATCCACGGTGAGACCGTGATCATCGCCAAACGCATCGAAGGCCTCGCCCCCGCCGGCGGCATCCTTGCCTCCGAAACCGTGTACGGCGTGCTCGGCACGGCGCGTGAGGAATTGGTCGAACAGGGCGCAGCCGAACTCAAGGGGATCGACGCCGAGTGGCGGCTGTATCTCGTGCCGGTGCCAGACGACGAGCCCCACGAGGCGGCGTTGGCCGACAACGCCCCCACCCCGTACATCGGCCGGGCCGCCGAGCGGGAACAACTGCGCACGATGCTCGAGGCAGCCGTCGAAGGGCGGGGCTCGATGGCCCTGATCGGTGGACCGGCCGGGATGGGCAAGAGCCGCCTGGCCCGCGAGACGGCCGCACTCGCCGAACGGCTCGGTGTGAGCGTGTTGATCGGACACTGCGTCGACATGGAGTCACCTCCGCCGTACCAGCCGATCATCGATCACCTCGAGCAGGCCGCACGGGCCGCGTCTGCCGACGGGTTCCGCGCCACACTCGGCGTCAACGCGCCGGAGGTGGCCAAGCTGTTGCCGTCGCTGCGCCAGCGGTACGACGACATCCCCCCGTCCCCAGAGCTCACCCCCGAACAGGAGCGTCGCTACATGCTTCACGGGGTCGGTGAGTTCATCGAGCGGGCGGCATCGAATCAGCCGATCCTCCTGACGTTCGAGGACCTGCACTGGGCCGACGAATCGACCGTGCTGTTGTTGCGCCACCTGAGCAAACACCTGTCATCGATGCGGGTGATGATCCTCGGCACCTACCGCGACGACGAACTCGAACTCGGCAGGCCACTGACCACATCGATCGGGCCGCTCGTGCGCGATGGCGGTGCGATTGATCTGCACCCGCGTCTCCTCAGCAAGGAAGAGGTTGCCGCGGTGATCGCCGCCCGCTCCAGCCTGGATGCCCCACCCGAACTCGTCGACCTCATGTTCGCCGAGACGCAGGGCAACCCGTATTTCGTCGAGGAGCTGTTTCGGCACCTTCGTGAAAGTGGCCGACTGTTCGACAACGAGGGTCAGTGGAGGTCGGGCTTCGAGATCGGCGAAACCGAGGTGCCCCAGGGTGTTCGGCTGCTGATCACCCAGCGCCTCGAGCGTCTCAACCCCGAACATCGCAAGGCGCTGGCCTCGGCAGCGGTCATCGGGCGGGCCTTCGCATTCGGCGATCTCGCTGGTGTCATCGGCGGGGACGAAGACGATCTCTTCGATGCGTTGGAGGCTGCCGAGCGAGCGCACCTGATCGAAGAGCTTCCGGCCGATCACGACGCTCGCTACCTGTTCGTGCACGAACAAATCCGTCAGACGCTCGTCGGCGAGTTATCGCTGGCGCGTCGACAACGAGTACATCTCCGAGTCGCGGACGCCTTGGAGGCGACCGGATCCGGATCAATCGTCGACATCGCCCACCACCTGCTCTCGGCAGGGCCCAGCGCTCCAAGCAAGCGGACGGTTGCCGCTCTCGTCTCGGCGGCGCAAGCCAACATCGAATCGCTTGCCTTCGAGGATGCGCTCCGTCACATGGACAACGCAGCGCGATTGGTTGACGACCACGGCCAGCTCGAGTTGAGCCGCATGCAGGCTGGCGCGCTCCGTGGTGCAGGCCGGGTTGACGACGCTCTCGCCGTCCTCGATGCCGAACTCAAGCGAACCATCGATGGCGACGCGATCAACACATTGCGGTTGCAGCGTGTGCAGCTGCTGAACGATCAGTTCCGCGCCACCGAAGGGCTGGCCGACATCGAGTCGTTGTTGGCGGTGGCGGCCGAGACCGACGATCCCGATCTGGAGCTGGCCGCCCAGCTGGCGAAGGGACGTGCTCACTACATTTTGTCGCTCGACAAGGCCTCGCATGCCGAACAATCACGGGACGCCTACGAGGCGGCGTACGAGGTGGCCAAGCGCCGGGGCGACAAGGAGAACATGGCCCGCGCACTCCTCCCCACGACCTGGTTCACCGACTATTGGGAGGGGTACGAACCGATCGCAGCGGCGAATGCTGCCGAGGCGGTACAGCTGGCGGAGGAGCTCGGCGACGAGGATCTCCTGCTGGATGCCCAATCGGCCGGGATGCACCGAGCTGGCATCGCGATCGACCGCAAGGCGTCCGAAGCCTTGCTCGAACGGCTCGAGGCACGTCGGGATCCCGTCAAGCTCAATGCTCATTGCTTCTGGATGATGTGGCAGTACATGTCGTTGGGTCTGTTCGAGGAGTCGATCGCCGCCTGCGACCGCGGGATCGCTCTCGCCGACCTCATCGGCACGCACCCGGTTCAGTACGGCTCGATCAAGGCGATCTCACTGACCGAGATGGGGCGGTTCGACGAGGTCGCCGCGGCGATCGATCAGGAGGTCACCGACGACGACCACCCGTTCGGACAAGCAATGGCGTCGCTCGCCCGCTCGGTCTACCTGACTCGGGTTGCCGCATGGGAACCGGCAGCCGCAGCCATCGTCGACACGATCGATCGGGCGACATCGCTATCACGGGTTTGGATGCAGAAGTGGGCGCGCTCGCTGCTCGCCATCGTGGAAGCAAACCTGCGAGCTGCCGACAAGAGCAGCGCCCTGCCAGACCCCGCGACGGTGCCCGCAGCCGACTCGAGATTCGGGAGGGGTAGGGCAGGACTCACGGCCGCCGAGGTCGCCCTCATCGAAGGGCGCCCCGCTGACTGCGTCGCTGCGGCTGAGCCTCAAGCTGGCCGGACGCAGGACTCGGCGACCCTGAATCGGGTCCGCGCCCTCGATCTGGTCGCTCGTGCTCATCTCGATCTCGGCGATCTGGAAGCTGCTGCCGAAACCGCAACGCAGGGTCTGGCGTTGGCCGAATCAATGAACCTCGGTTCGGTTGCCTGGCGCCTGCGCCTCGTGCGGTCAATCGCACTCGGTGAGCCGACCGACGAAGCCGCCGCGGAGTTCCGTGTGCTGGCAGACCGGATCACCGAGCCCGAACTGCGTTGGTGGTTCGATCGACAACCCCTGGCACCTCACTGACGCCGCGCTGGCTTCCCGGAACCACACAGCGGCACGGCGCGGTCCAGACCTTCGATCAGCGAACCGCGAGCGTGACAGACTCGCGTACATGAGCGACATTGAGGACGCCCAACAAACTGTTCGTGAAGCAATGGCGAGGCCCGGAGACTGGTTGACGGGCAAGCAGCGACTCGCCGTCTGGCGTGAAGTGCGAGCCTCCTCCTCGAACGAACTCGATCAGCAACGTCGGCAGGCGCTCTCGCCCAACGCCATCGATGGCGCGCACGCAGCCACCGAGGAGCTATCGGCCTCAGCGATGGAAGTGGTCCACCGCACCGCGTCCGACCCTGGCCGCCTGACCCGAGCGTGGGCCGCCGAACACATCTCCGAACTCGGCGAGGAGATGTACACCGAACTGGTCGGCGTGACGGCAATCGTCAGCGTGCTCGACCGGTTCGACCGGGCCATGGGCCGACCCGAGCAACCACTGTCCCAACCCACCGCCGGCGAACCGGCGCGTGTGCGACCCGACGGCGTCGGCGATGTCGGTGCATGGGTCAGCCAGACCACCGGCCCGACAAAGGCCAATGTCAGCCGGACGCTCAGCCTCGTTCCGGTGACGAACCAGGCATGGCGGCAACTCGTCGACACGCACTACTCCCACGGTGCAGAGTTCATGAACCTGCGGTGGGAGTTCCCACTCAGCCGTCCGCAGGCCGAGCTGGTGGCCACGCGCTCGACCGCGCTGAACGAGTGTTTCTATTGAACGTCGTCGCACACCACGCTGCTCCGTGTGAGTGGTGAAGCAAATGGTTTGACCGTCGACCTGAAAGCCGCAATGGAACGTGACCACATCGGCGACGTCGGAGTGCCAGCCGGTGCCGAACTGCTCGCGTTCACCAATGCCGTCGAACTCGACCAAGATGACATCGACGCAACCCGTACTGCGCTCGCCAACGGCATCGGCGGACAAGCGACACTCGAGGCAGCGGCGATCGTCGCGATCTTCAACGGTTTGGTGCGCGTCGCCGACGGCACCGGCATCCAACTCGACCAGGGCGTGTTCACCGCCTCGATCGAAGAGCGCGACCTCCTCGGCATCAACGAGTTCGCCGGCGCCGCCAACTCGACCGATGTCGTCGCGGTCGACGCGAATGCGATGGCCGTGCACGAGCTGTTCGGCTAACTCCGAGCTCAGCCCCAGGTCACCGGCAAGGCGAGCGGCCCGCGGAAGGCCCAGCCACCGAACTCGACCGGGCTCGCGCCGTCGGCCAGCCGCAGCCCGGGCAGGCGGTCGAAGATCATCGGCAGGGCGACGTCGCCGACGAGGCTGCGTGACGCGGCGGCGCCGGGGCAGAAGTGCGGGCCAGCACCGAACGTCAGGTTGCCCTTGGTGGTGCGGGTCACGTCGAAACGGTCCGGGTCATCGAACCACCGCTCGTCCCGATTTGCCGAGCTAAACATCAAGAAGACCCGCTCCTCCGGCTCGAACCGCACACCGTCGTACTCGAACTCCTGCGCCACCCGCCGCGGCGACATCCCAATCGGCGCCACCCACCGGCAGTACTCCTCGAACGCCTGCTGCCACGTCGCCCCACCAGCATCCGGGCCGGCCTGCACGAGTGCCAACTGATCGGGATGCGTCAACAACGCCCACACCGCCCCGGCAATCGCATCACGCGGCTCGTTCTGCCCTCCCGAAATCGTCAGCTTGATGTTCGCACGCACCTGGTCGAGCGGCATCCCCGAGGCCACCATCACCGACAACAAATCGTTGCCAGGCGACCGGCGCGCCGATAGCAACATCTCGTCAATCGCCACATCAATCGCGGCGGTTGCATCACGGCAGCGCGCCTCCCGATCGGAGTCGCCGGTGTAGTTGGAGATGCCATCGATCATCGCCTGGCTCCACCCATCCATGTCGCCAGACGTGATGTTGGTCAGCCCGGTCATCGACTTCAGCGCCTCGCCACTGACCGGCATCGCATAAGCCGACATGAGATCGACGACCTCCGCCCCGCCAGCGCTGCGCTGCTCGATCAGGCCGTCGAGGATCCGCGCGGCGTGCACCTCAAACTGCGCCGACCACACATCGCGCACCGCCTTCGGCGACATCGCCGGGTAGTACACCTTGCGCTCCGCCTGATGGTCGGCGCCGTCACGACGCATCATGTTCTGCCCCATCAGCACGTTCATCAACCCACCCGGCTGATCAGACGAGAACACGGCCACGTTCTTCTCGCACACCGCAATGTCGTCACGAGTGGTGATCAACGTTGCGCCCAACTGGGGTACAAACGCGATCGGTGCGTCAGCCCGCATCGCTGCCAGGTCGGGATACGGATCGCGCCAAAACTTTTCGACGTCGATGTCGTAGTGCGGAGCGGTCGACATCAGCGCGTTGCCCCCGACTGCTTGCACGGCAAGCGTCGAATTGTCACAGCCGTGCGTGCGTCCATGGCCAAAGGTACAACTCGGCTGCGGACCTTGACGGCACGCATTGCGGAATGAGGTGCCGTTCGATTCGCTGCAGCCGGGCCCACTCTCAAGCGGGGATTGCAACCCGAAAGGGCCTCATCAGCCATTTCAAGTATCCGCAACTTTTCCTTGTATATCGAACATACGTTCGATATACTGAGTCATATGGAACTCGCCGATGCCGTCTCTGCCACCTCCGTGGCTGTTGACGGCGTTGCGAACGTGTGCATTGACCAATGCGACACCACCAATTTGCGCAATCAGTTGGCCCGTATGAAGCAAGTGCAATCCAAGTTCGACGCTCAACTCGCCCGATTGACCCACGCCGCCGATGCCGCGGGAGCCTTCATCGGTACGGGAAGCCGCGACACCGCCGAGTGGCTGGCGAAGCAAACCGGCACCTCGACCCGCAAGAACCGGACCGCCTCCGAGCTGGGCGAAGCAATGTCGAAGTCCGACGCACTCGCCGATGCCGTCACGTCCGGCGGCATCTCATCCGACAAGGCCTCGGCAATCGTCGGAGCAGCCGGTGACGAAGCCGTCGACGAGATGCTGCTCGAAGCGGTCGCCGAACTGCCGCTGAATGCTGTGAAGCCCGAAGTCGAGAAGTGGCGTGCCCGCAAAAACCCTGACCGCGATGCTGATACCACCGAGGTGCAACGGGCCCGCCGCTACCTCCGCCTCACCGGCCAACCCGACGGGATGACCCGAGTCGATGGCCTCCTCGACCCCGAGTCGGGCGCCATTGTCCGCTCGGCACTCGACGGCATCATGAACCAGTCGTTCAACGACGGCACGACCCGCACCCGCGACCAGCGTTGCGCCGACGCCCTCACGCAGCTGGCCCACGCCAACTCGAAGGGCGACATCAAGGGCGGCCGCTCGAACACGAAGCTGCTGGCCATCGTCCCGTTCGAAACGATCACCGAACGCGCCAACGAACGAGGCACCACGCACGTCGGCGCCACGCTCGACGCGGCCACCGTCCGCAAGTTCGCCTGCGACGCCGGCATCCACCGAGTGATCACTGGGCCCGGGTCATCAATCCTCGACTTCGGGCACGAAACCCGGCTGGTGTCCGAGAACCTGTTCCTCGCACTCGTCGCTCGCGACCAGCACTGCCGCTGGCCCGGCTGCACCATCCGAGCCACCTGGTGCGACGCACACCACATCATCGAATGGGCCGACGGCGGCCCCACCACCGACGAGAATTGCGCCCTGCTTTGCCACCGTCATCACCAACTCAGCCACCAACCCGGCTGGAAGATCACCGGAACTGGAAGCGAGTTGCGGGTCCATCATCCCGACGGGTCGACCGACGTCAGCAAACCCCCGGGCGCCGCCACAACCCGAGCCGCAACAACCGGCCGAGAGCAGCAATCCCCCGACGCCCCGACAGCGGCCAACCCCGCCGGCCCCTTCGCCGTCGAGCCCGAACAGCTCACCCTCGCCTGAGTTGCTGCGGGCCGGCCAACGCATCGGTATAGCCGACACCCTCGCCGTCGCAGAAGCACTCGACGCCATCGACTACCTGCCGGCAACATCGGCAATCTTCGACCTCGCGGGCCAACTCGGGCCAAGCGATCTCTGCAGCCTCGACGCACTCCACCTGGCAACCGCACTCGACCTCGCCGCCGACTGCGACGGCATCGTCACCTACGACAACCGCCTCGCCGCCGCCGCTCATTCGAACGGCATCGAGGTTCTCTCACCCCGCTGACCAGGCAGTCCGAGGGAAGTTTCAGCCGCTCAGCCCGGAGTTACTCCTCGAAGAAGTCTTCGGCGAGTCCGGCCTCATCTTCAAGGACAAGTGTGTCGTCGATTGAACCGTCGGAGTCGAAGTCGAAGTCCAGGTACATCGGGCTTCCATCACCCTCCCACTCGAAGAAGTTCACGTACAGGGTGTCGTCCGGCTGCAACTCGATCTCGTCGTTGCCGAAGACGTACTCGCCTTCATCGTCGATGCGAGCAACCAGCAGTTCATAGATACCAAACTCGGTCTGCTCGGTGGTGTCGAGAATGAAATCGCCGTTCGGGTAGTCGAGGATCACGTTGAACGAACCGCCCGGCTCGATATCGGAGCCCCGAACGATGAACTCGTAGTCGGCGTCATCGGTGGACAGACCGAACCAGATCTCGGGCGAGTCGGCGTAGTCGCTCGAGTAGTTCAGTGCGAGGTAGTCACCGTCGACGACGCTGACCTCGATGAGATCCGACTGACCTGGGTCGAGCACCACATCTTCAACCTCCATGCTGAAGTCTGACCCAATCATCGTGACGGTGGAAACCGCTTGCTCGTCGAGTTGCGACCCATCGATGGTGACCGAGAATTCGGTGATGTCACCCGGGATCACGTACACGGGCTCCTCCTTGACGTCCCAGACAGCAACGCCGAACTTGAAATCCGTGGCAGTCGCGCCGTCGATCTCATTGACGAATGTGCCGTCTTCGAGCCAGCCAACCCGACGGCCGTCGAGCGCAGTGATCAGCAGGTTGGCGTCACCGTCCAACCAAATTTCGATGCCGTCATTGCCCGCCTGCAGGACCGTTGCATAACCCGAGACCTCGCTTGAGGAACCAAATGCTGCGTCCTGCGAACCGAGTCGCGGCGAAGTCGGATGGATGCTGAGCGAGTCGGTATCGGCATCGCCCTCGTACAGATCGGTTTCGACATTCGGGTTGGTGGACGCCTCGTACTGCCACGTGTCGGCACTGCGATCGATCGTGAGGACGCGGCCCTGGCTGGGGTAGTTGTTGTCATATACAAAGACCTTGTACGTGCCGTCACCGTTGTCCTCGACCGCGTACGGCGTCACGGCATGACCACCGGTGCCGTCGCGTTTCCAGATTCCGATTGACCACGATTCAGTGGCTTGCTGGCCGTCGCTGAACGACTCGATCAACGTGTCGAGGACTTCACTGGGCGAGTCACGGATGGATTGCGACGCCCCCGGGGAAGTCCCCTGCGTGACCCACCAATAAGCAATTTCGCGTTGCAGTGCGTCATTCCCGGCGAACTCCAGGTCGCGCACCGAGTCGGCACCAAAGTCGCTCGGGTCCGAGCCGCCGAAGTAGAACAGCGAACTGAGCACGGCCATGCCCTCGCAATGACCTCCGGCCATGTACTTGTTCATCTGCTCCATCCACTGCCGGGCAGGAGGCGCGAGGGTGCAACCGTCGACCTGATTTGCACAAACGCCGTCACCAAACATGCGCTGCATTTCGATGGCGGTCAGATCGACTGCTCCTGTGTCGTCGCCGTAGTTAGCGAAGCTGAACGCGTCGACAGCCGGATCGAAGCCACTACTCACCGAACCGGCTCCGAGGGCCGGAGTGGGCTCGGACGCTGCCTCGCTGGATCCCTCGTCATCATTCGGAAAGCAAGAGTCGACGATGAAGCCGTCGGCATCGACGCACTCATCTGGAATGGAACCGTCTTCCCAGCAGCCGTCGAATGCCTCATCATCGGTGAAGCACTCGGGCGGGATGGCCGACGACCGGGTCGCGTCTGATTCGTCGACCGCGTCGACCTCGTCGACCGCGTCGGCCTCGTCGGTTGCATCTGATTCGTCAGCGCCGCCTTCGTTCTCGAAACACGCGTCGAGAGCGAAACCATCTCCATCGATGCACTCGTCGGGGATGTCGCCATTGGCCAAACAGTCGTCGAATGCCTCTTCGCTCTCAAGGCATTCCAGAGGGATCGTTACATCGCCTGATTGGCCAAGCCCTAGTGATTCGGTGGTCGCCACATCAGATTCAGAGCTGACGCTGCCGCACGCTGCAGCACTGCTGATCAACGCGATGGCGACGAGTGTTCGGAAAAATTTGGTCATGACGTTCCTCCGAACACCGTGTGGAATGTGAGTTGCCGCGCCATCATCGAGTTGAACCGTCGGGCATGGTCGTGTTGTTAAAGCGGGTGCCAATGGTGATCGTCATCTCCATGTTGGCATCGCTGAGATTTGCGTCGGTGAGGTTCGCCCTGCCGAGATCAGCCCAGCTCAGGTTGGCACCGGACAGGTCCGCACCGGTGAGGTTCGCTCCGGCGAGAACAGCACCGCTCAGGTCAGCTTTGGCCAGGAGCGCGCCGGACAGATCGCAGCCATCGAGCCGGGCGATACTGAGGTTCGCTCCGGACAAATCAGCGCCACTCAGATCGAGTTGGTAGAGGTCGGCCTTCGACAGGTTGCGCACATCCGGCTCCGCTGTCGACGGATCTTGCTCATCGTCGCCAGCAGCGCGCTCCACGTTCGTATCAGTATCCATGAGATCCCTCTGCGCCCCACAAGAACGGCTCGAATGAGCAGCCACGGGTTGTCGGTTGCTGAGTATTATTGAGATGTCATTCAATCGCCAAAATGGGCCGGGCTCGTCACGATCGTGGGCAAACGCCTGCGATACACAACTGGGTAGCGACCGAGCAACCCCTGGTCCGCGCTGCGCCGCGGTCGACGCCGCGCTGACCGCCAAGCAGAGCCGCCCCGGCAAGCAGACCGGTCCCCGTATTCCGCATGTGCAGCTGTTCGCGTTGTGGGAAAATGGATCATGCAACGACCGGAGGCGTCAGACAGTGCATTCGTGGGCTCGGTGCCCGAGTTCTACGACCGGTTCATGGTGCCACTCATCTTCGAGCCGTATGCGGACGATCTTGTTGCACGACTTCGCGCGATCAATCCTGCCAGCGTGCTCGAAGTCGCCGCTGGAAGTGGCGTGGTCACACGGGCCATGTCGGCCGGCCTGACGGCGTCGACGGCGATCGCCGCGACCGACCTCAACCAGCCGATGCTCGACCACGCCCAGTCGGTCGGCACCACCGCACCCGTCACGTGGCAGCAGGCCGACGTGATGTCCCTACCGTTTCCCGACGCATCGTTCGACGTTGCCGTCTGCCAGTTCGGTGTGATGTTTTTCCCGGACAAAGTCACTGCTCACTCCGAAGTCGCACGGATCCTGCGCCCCGGCGGAACCTACTTGTTCAGTGTTTGGGACCGGCTTGAGGCCAACGAGTTCGTCGACGAAATTGAACAGGCACTCGCTGCGCTGTACCCAGACAACCCGCCGACATTCATGTCACGCACACCCCACGGATACTTCGACGACGCCACGATCCGGTCCGACCTTGCAGCGAGCGGCGCCTTCGAATCGGTCACCATCGACCCGGTTGAGGCCTTCAGCCGAGCCCCCTCGGCCGACATCGCGGCGAGGGCCTACCTCGAAGGAACGCCACTACGCGGCGCGGTCGAGGCGCTCGACCCAACGGGTATCGCCGCCGCACTCGAGGTGTCGGCCGCGGTGATTGCAGCACGGTTCGGCGCCGTCGATCCCGTCGGAAAGATCCGCGGCTTCGTCATCACTGCAACCGCGAAGGGCTAAAGCTCAGCGCGCTCTCCAGGTCAGGCGCCGGGCCGTTTGGCGCCTGGCGCGACCGTGCGGGCCAAGATGCCGAGCGTGGCGCGCAGGTTGGACTCGGAGATGATCGGGAAATGCTCGGCGGCGAGCGCTCGGTACTGCTCGTGGATGTCGGACCAGTCGTAGTACGACGTCACCTTCGTGCCGGCGTCGGTCGCCTCAAGCCGGTAGCCAAATACGTGACCGATCGGCGGTTGCATCTGCCCATCGACCGTCCAGGCGATTTCACGATCCTGCTCGAAAACGCTCATCACCACGGTCACGTCGTACTCACCGAGGTCGAAATCCTGCAGCGCATCGCGGTCCATGTGCACCACGAAGGTGTCACCGACCGCAGTCGCCGCGTCACCGCTCGATGACATCAACATGCCAGACGCATCGATCTGCACGTGACCCTCCGGGCTCCGCAGAATCTCAAAGATCGCTGCCGGCTCTGCGGCAATCATTCGTTCTACTTCTATTCGCTGATCACTCATGGCGCCACTGTGGCACACGAGCGCTCACCGCTGCCTGTCGTCAGGCACCCACGACTGTGAGGTGCGGCGTTTTCCCTGGGAGCTGCCAGAGACGAGCGAACTCCTCAGTGATCTCACGGATTGCCGACGACACACAGCCAGCAGCGACGGGGCCGTTCGCATGCTCCATGGCCACGCCCAGATGCTGGAGCGCGCTTTGGTAGTCGCCGTTCGAAGCGAGGACACATGCCAGGTTGCACCGCAGGAAGGGATCGCAGGGATCAATATCGACCTCGGCCTGGAGCTGATGGGTACCCGAATCTCTGGTCTTCATTGCATAGTGAATCGGCCACTGCACCCTCCGCTTGAACGCCAACGGTGAATCATGCCGAAATCTTGCATTTCGCGCGACGTGCGACCGCGAAGCGTCACGCTCGCCGTCGCTGGCTGCTCGGTAACCTGCGCCTAATGAGTCGGCCCGTTTCAACGATCAGCACGTGCTGACGTCGAGCAACGCGGTTCCCGACGACGCCAACGTCTCGAAGCTCGGTCGCCGCCCCTTCGATCCCCGTCGCGTCCCGTTCTATTACGGGTGGGTCGTGCTTGTCGCCGGCACGATCGGTGTCATTGCATCGGTGCCCGGGCAGACCGCCGGTGTCAGCGTTTTCACCGATGACCTGACCTCCACGACCGGCTTGACTCGGCTGCAGTTGGCAATTGCCTACCTGATCGGCACGGGCTCGAGCGGGCTACTACTCGGCATCGGCGGCAGGATGATCGACCGGTACGGCTCACGCGTCGTGGCATTCGCCGCGACGATCGGGCTGGCCTGCACCGTTACCGGGCTGAGCTTCGTCGGCTCGATGAGCACCCCCGTCGGCCTCGTCGTGATGAGTGTCGGCTTCGGTTGCCTCCGGTTCTCCGGCCAGGGTCTGCTGACACTGTCGTCGCGAACAATGGTCGCCCAGTGGTTCGACCGTCGGCGCGGCCTGGTCAGCTCACTTTCTCAGGCGGCCGGCAGCTTCGCCTTCGCCGCCGCGCCTGCCTTGCTGCTTGCGCTGATCGACATCGACGGATTCCGCACCGCCTGGCGGATCATCGCCGTTGGCCTCGTCCTCGTCATGGCCACTCTGATCGCCACGCTCTACCGAGTCAGCCCCGAGGCTTCGGGCATGATTATCGATGGTGGCCTCGCCGCACCCCATGCCAGCGACACGCCGGCCATCATCGGCAAAGACACCGATGCGACACGCGGCCAAGCCCTGCGCGACCTCCGGTTCTGGGCAGTAACGCTGCCAGTCATGGCCATGTCGTCGACGGCAACGGCAATCACGTTCCACATCATCGACCTCGGCGCCGAACAGGGGCTCGACGAAGACACGATCGTGCGCATCTTCGTGCCGATCGCGTTCGTCAGTGTCCCAGTCACGTTGTTCACCGGTTGGCTCATTGACCGCACATCACCGATGATCGTCGCCATGGCGATGGGCGCCTCGCAGGTGCTGATGTACCTCGCAATCGGCTACCTCGACGTGACCGT
>JBNMOS010000027.1:0-31425 GCA_051275435.1 Ilumatobacter sp. | reverse complement strand
GGCCGGTGGGGCGGGGGCGACGCAGTTCACTATCGACATCACCGGATACACACTCTAAATTTTCTGGCGAGGTGTCGAGATCGTCCTGTCACCGACACCAGTCGGATCGCTGGCCGATGGTGCGAACGCGTCATGGCCGACAATGGCACCGGCGGGCAAACAGCACTGAGTCTATGGCGTGGTGCAGATCAGGAAATGGCGATGCCGGTGATGTCGCCATGATCGAGAACCGTGTCGGTGAACTCGCAGCCGTTGAACGTGCTGTTCGACAGGTCGGCGTCGTAGAAAATGCAGCCCACGAACCTGCACTGCTCGAAGCGCGCATCGATTGCCGTCGAGTCGTTGAAATTCACGTTGTCGAAAGTGCAGCCTTGGAACACCGATCGACGCAGGTCGGCCGCGACAAACTTGCCGTCACTCATTGCCACGTCGGTCCAGCGGCTGTCGCTCAGCTGCGCCTCCTCCAGTGACAGCCCACGACAGGTGACCCCCTGGAACTCGGCGGCCTTGAGATTGGCGCTGCGGAACGAGCATCGGTCGAGGCCGGTGCCGGCGAAATGGGCGCCGGTGAACACGCTCGACACGAAGGCCGCGTCGCTCAGATCGATGTCGCTCAGGGTCGCGCCAGCGAAGTTCGACTGGTTCAGGAGCAGAGGAACCTTCGAACGCCGGATTTCGCTCCACTCCTCGGCACCGTCCCAGAGAGCCGTGATCTGAACGATCGGGTCACGCCAATATTCGTCATCGAGCACGACGCCGTCGAGAGCGACCCCCTGGAGGCGACATGTAGACAGCCAGAATCCACCAACGCTGCTCTGCGACAGGTTCGCTCCGCTCAGGTCGAGCGAGTGCAACCGCGCTCCGGCGAGATCGAGCCCCGACAGGTCGGCACCGGCGAACATCACCCGTTCGCTGATGGGCAGCTCGTTGAGCTGGGCATTGAACTGCTCGACATCGTGCAACAGGAGCTCGCGCCACGCAGTCGTGTCGGCCGGGCCCCCCACACTCATCACGCCTTACTCTTTTTGTAGATGGCAGCGGCGCGCGCTCCGAGCACGATCGCTTTTTCCTTGACGAGCGGAAGATCCCTCGCTGTGAATGAACTGAACGCCGATTCGTCCCTGTGGACCGCATCCGGATCCTCGCCGGCTGCTTCGCCTTTCTCCCTCACCGAATCCTTACCGATCTTGTCGAGGTCGACATAGCCGCTGATCTGCCCGGCCACATCCACGCCGACCAACTCTTTGGCGGCATCACACAACCGGCTGATGTACTTGCCAGCCCGGTACACCGCGTACTGCGGGTCGCCCGCGTTGTGCTTGAGTGAGTGCAGGGTGTCGCCGACATTTTCGTTGAGCGACTGCAGATACATCTCTTTGGTGAGGTCGTACTTGACGCTCGTAATCGCACCGCCGGCCAGAGCCTTAGCGGCATCATTCTTCTCTGGGTCCTTCTCGTTTTGCAGTTCGGTGAGCTTCTTCCCTGCGCCCTGATTTCCGTAGACCGTGTGCAAAACCGCACCTTGGGTCGCGTAGACCTCGTTCGCATAGGTCAACCCGCGGGCGATCTCGTTGTGCATTTGGAGTAAGAGCGGCTCGATATCCAGAGGGCGAAGACCGTCTACGGCCTGCAGCATCTTGATCCTGAGGCGCATCTCCTTCACTTGGAGCACGATCTCTTCGTAGCGCCGATTGGAGACCTTCATCTCGTTGGCATCATCGGCGAAGTGGTCTCTGCCGTTCTCCGCGAACGCACTTTGCTGCTGGACCTCTTCGTGGTCGAGCGCATTCTCCATCGCGGCAACGTTGGTCTTGACATCGTTGCGGAACGACTTGTATTCGGCGTCGGCGACAGCGAATTTCTTGCACATCTCGTCGACTTGCGAAACCGGGCCGAGTTCTCCTGAATCCGAGTCGAGTCCCTTCAGCAGGATCTGCTTGTAGTGCTCCCAGTCGAGCCGGTTCATGTTGCGACGGATCTTGACCATCGACCAGATCTCGTTCTGATCGTCCTTCTTCTTCTGGCCGCCATCGCTGAGAACGCCCTCCTCGCGGGGCTTGATGCGGTACTCGCCCGCGGTCGCGGCCATCTGCGTTCCGCCAAACATCCAGTCTGAGGAATACACGTTGATGTCGAGCAGCGCCCCAGGCTCTACGGTCACGCCAAAGTGCTTGGGGAACTCGCGGTTGATCATGGCGAGCCCGATCTCGGTGTTCTCGCCCTTCGCTGAGAGGTCGATGTCGGAGGTGACCGATTCCGAGCCGACCGAGTCCTTGAGTCCGAAGTTCGCCCCGAGACCATCGCCGTCCGCGTTGTTGAGGGGGTTCAGAACATCGGCGAACCCAGCCGTCTTGGCCCTGTGATTTTCCACTTCAGCGAGGATCTGGGGTTGGACCTTCTTGACGAACGCGTCCCAGACCCGGCCCCGCATATCGACCAAGGCCTGCATTAACTGAATGCCGACCTCGTGACTCGGCTGGTCCACCTTGTCCAGTGGCCACTGCCCCATCGCAAGGCAGGCCTTCGCCTTGAACCAGTTCGCTTCAAACGGTCCACGCAGGATGTCGAGCAGAACATCGTCGTCCCTGACCCAGGCGTTCAATACAGCCTCGGCGCGCTGCGCCAACTGCAGCAGGCTCCAGCCAGGGATTTCCTGCAATTTCCAGCCAAGGATTTCCTCCTCGATTTCCTCCTCGTCGAGCTCGCCGCCATTTCTCTGGAGCACAGCGTTGCGTTGGATGCTCGAAGTGGGACCAACTACCTCGGTTGAACGATTGATTGGGGCGGCTGCGCCTTGTTGGATGGTGTGGGTGAGCTCGTGGGCGAGGAGTTCTTGGCCGCTGCCGGTGGTCGCGTCGGGCACTCCGTCGCGGAAGAAAATGTCGTTGCCGGTGGTGAATGCTTTGGCCTGGATCCGGTTGTTCAGTTCCGTCGATCTTGGCCCGGCGTGGACTCGGATGCCGCTGAAGTCGGCGCCGAAGGCCCCTTCCATTTTGGACCTAGCTGGTTCGGGCAATGGCGCTCCGCCGGAGCGCGACCTGCGCAGCATCTGTGTGGTGTCTTCGTCGAGATCGCCGCCTTTGGCCCCGACGACAGCACTCCGTTGGACACGGTTGATACGGCCCGCTGTGCCGCCGGCGTCGGCTTGGGTGGCTGCTTGTTCGGGGCGTGATGTTTGGCTGCGAAGCGAGCGGACGACGCGTGCGGCGACGGCGTCTGCTTCTCGTTCGTAGTGGTCATCGGCCGCGCCGACTGCGAGTTTGGTTTGGATAATGGCGCCGTCGATTGTGCTTGCCGGCTGGGCTGCGCGATGGCTTGTCGCAGGCTTGGACTTCGTCTGCTCAGGAGTTGGCGTCGGGCGCTCCGCAGCACCCGTGCGACCGTTGTCGTCTGGACTCCGGTCCAGAAGACGTTCCACTATCTCAAAACCATTGGGAAACTGACCGCCATCGCGTCAGACTAACTCACATCGTTGGCGCCCCTTGAAGAGGGCGGCACGGGCGGCGTTACTGCCGGCGGATGTCAGTCGGGGTCGTCTGCTTGATCGGCTTGGTCGAGGCGGCCGAGGACCGAGCGGGCGGTCGATGCGAGGAGCGCGAATCCGTCGATGAGATCGTCGAGCGATGCCGGCACCCGCATCATGTCGGGCGCGTACTTTTCGTCGGGGAACGCGGAGAGGGGAAGTTCGTCGCGATGCCGAGCGACGTAGTCAAACAGATCTTGAGGATCGTCGAGCCCCCATCCGGGGAGTGGGAACCAGCTCTCGACGTCGAGGTCAGGGATGAAGAAGCGCGACACGTAGCCGACGACTTCATCTTCGTCGTCATCCGGTTCGACCAGGTGGAACGGAACGCCGGTGACACCGAGGACTGCTGATCGCAAGATCGCAGGATCGCGGCGTCGAAGCCGTTCGACACAATCCTCGGCTTGCGCGGCGATCAGGTCGAGACGGCCCATGTTCCACCAGTCGTCGAGGTACTCCACGCCATTGATCTCCCAACCGATCATGCAGGAATCGGTGTCGACGACCGGGAGTCGGTCGAGCGCAAGGACCTGTTCGGCGTCGACCCAGTTCCCTTCGACGGCCAGCATCAATCGCATGTTCGCCGATGGAATTCGTTGCGTCATGATGCTTATCCTTTCGTCTTCATCAGCCGCACGATGGATCGCATGAGGTCCGGCGAGTACTGGGTACCGTTCAATGGGTACATCTGCGTCACCCGGTTTCTTCCCTTGTCGAGCCCCGTTCGGAAGCCGCTGACCGACTTGTTCTGGTAACCCTCAGAGACCGTCCCAGCAATGCCTTGGAACGTCGCGTGGGCGACGACGCCCCGAGCATCTGTAGTGATCTGGGCGGTTTTGCTGGCGAGCGGCCACATCGTCGAAGTTCCACGGCTTGCGTTGACGTCGGTCATCACATAGTCAGAGTACGAGTGCCCGGCGAGATAGTGGGCGATGTCGCCCTCCGCCACGGTCCAGCCATGCGCCGTAGCCACCGACCTCGCCGATCCGCCACCGCCTGGTTGCTCGGTCGTGTGTTGCCCCATGTTGCCTGCGTCGAAGAAGAGCTTGGCAGTATTCATAACGGCCTCGAGGCTCCCACCGACGGCCCCGAAAAACGTGCCGATCTGGGTCTCCTTCTTCGAGGGGAGTCGAGCGGCAATGCCGATGCACTTCTCCGCCTTTGCAGCATCGACCTTGCCAGCGCACCCTGTCACCCACAGCGCAACGGCCTTCGACCCAATCAGCCCAACAGCGGCCTTGAGTGCGGCGTGGTGCGTCTTTCCGAGCGCCTTGAGGTAGTCGTCGTGCTCGGCGCCCAGCGTCATCACCGAGTTGAAGTCGGTGCCTTCTAGATCGGACTTCATCCATCCGTTGTAGGCATCGTCTGTGAGTCGCAGTTTGAGTTTGAGGAGGTCGGCTTCGCTCTTGGCCTTCGCGGCGGCGGCGGCCAGTTCGCTGTCGACGGTTGATCCGACGGTGCGGATCGCGGCGTCGATGTCGTCGCGCAGTGTTTCAGCCTGATCGAGAGACAGCGCCGCGATCGAGAGAGCGAACGCATCGACCAACTCTTCTTGGGGCGACGCCCCGTCGCCCGCAATTTTTGCGATTGCGACTTCGAAGTCTGTTTTCGCCTGATCGCTGAGCGTCGCACCGATCACGTCGCTGAGCACTTGCTTGAGACGGTCCCGGGCATTGGTCGGCACGAGTGTGTCCCATTCGACATCGCTGAGCAACTCTTCAGCTTCCTCGTACCCGTAGTCGTCAGGCTCAGAGTCAGGATGCCATCGCTGGATAGTCACATCCCTGGTTGCCGGTGACGCACTCAAGGCTGTCGACGTCGCCCGTCGAACTTTGCCTTCTGCGGGTGCCCCCCGAGGTTCCGCTGAGGGCTGCGCAGGTGAGGTGCGGCCACCGAGCCGTTCGGTTGAACGATTGATTGGGTCGGCTGCGCCTTGTTGGATGGTGTGGGTGAGTTCGTGGGCGAGGAGTTCTTGGCCGTTGCCGGTGGTTGCGTCGGGTACTCCGTCGCGGAAGAAGATGTCGTTGCCGGTGGTGAATGCTTTTGCTTGGATCCGGTTGTTCAGTTCGGTGGATCTTGGCCCGGCGTGGACTCGGATACCGCTGAAGTCGGCACCGAAGGCGCCTTCCATTTTGGACCTGGCTGGTTCGGGCAACGGCGCGCCGCCGGAGCGCGAGGCGCGCAGCATTTGGGTGGTGTCTTCGTCGAGATCGCCGCCTTGGGCTCCGACGACAGCCCGCCGTTGGACACGGTTGATACGGCCGGCTGTGTCGCCGGGGTCGGCTTGCGGGTCGGCTTGGGTGGCTGCTTGTTCGGGGCTTGTTGCTTGGCTGCGAAGCGAGCGGACCACGCGTGCAGCGACGGCGTCGGCTTCGCGTTCGTAGGGGTCATTCGCCGCGCCGACTGCGAGTTTTGTTTGGACAATCGCACCGCCCACCGTGGTGCCCGGCTGGGCTGCGCGATGGCTGCTCAGCGGTGTCGTTGCCGGCTTGGGGGTCGCCTGCTCAGGGGTTGGCGTCGGGCGCTCCGGAGCACCCGTGCGACTGTTGCCGTCTGGACGTGGCCGCGGAATACGTTCCACTAGCCCAACACCGTCGAGAAACTGACCGCCATCGTGTCAGATTAACTCAGATCGTTGGCGCACGCGTAGGAACAGAAGTGGACGGCTCCCTCCGGCTTGCGTGGCCCTGCCTGGCCGCACGCGGCGAGATCTGGACCGCAGTTGGGCGCGGCTGGTGTCCGGGGTTCCGTTTGCGGCGAGTAGCGCCGCCTCCTCGACGTCGGCTTCGGGGTTTCTAGTTCTCGAAAATGCTGAGCGGCGCGAGCTTGTTGGGGTGATTCGCGGTCACGCGTTCGTTCAGAACCTGCGCCGCGGGCACTACGAACTCGGCGTTGAAGCCCGCCATGAACGTCTGCGTCTCGCGGCGGCCAACTCGCCGGCGGTTGCTTCGCCGTGTCGTTTCACCTCGGCGAGCACACGTCGCTGCGTCGGCGAAGCAGCAATGTTCACGGTGTCCAACGGCTCAAGTTAGCAGCCTTTCATCGTTTCAGTAGTTTCGCAAGGTGAAACTTGTAAACATGTGCCTGCGCCGATAGAACGGCCACCATGAAGGTTTGGATCAATCAAGACCTCGGCGCTGGCCGCTGCGAAGAGGCCACCCCCGACGTGTTTTTCAGCCCATACGACGGCCTCCACGGCATCATCGAATCGACAGAGCAGTGACCAGGCGAATGCCCCTTCATCGACGTCGGATGGACCGCAAATCGGCTAAGGCCGCGAGCCAAGAAACCACGCCGACAACCACGCCGACAGAGCTGCCGACAACCACGCCGACAGAACTGCCCGCCGCTGAACAGCGCGACGCCGCACCGTCGAACCCAGATGTCGCGCCGCAGTCGATCTCGTTGACCGAGAAGCCGACGGCGTCAGCGCCTGAACCGTCGGGGAACAAGCTTCCAGGGATTCGCAATATCGTCGCTGTCGCCAGCGGCAAGGGCGGGGTCGGTAAGTCGACCGTCGCCGTCAACCTCGCAATCGCGCTGTCCCAGAGTGGGAGCCGGGTCGGCCTCGTCGATGCCGACATCCTCGGCCCCAGCATCCCAGTCATGCTCGGACTGGACGTCGACGAATTGCCCTTAGCCACTGCCGATGGCCGCATGGTTCCTCCTCAACGTTATGGCGTCAAGGCAGCCTCGATGGGCCTGCTGCGAAACGACGACAACCCCGCCATCTTGCGCGGCCCCATGGTCTCGAAGTACCTCCAGATGCTGGTTGCCCAGGTCGACTGGGGGCAGCTCGACTACTTGATCCTCGACCTGCCCCCCGGAACCGGCGACACCCAACTCACGCTCGCTCAGAGCCTGCAACTGTCGGGCGTCGTGATCGTCACCACTCCTCAAGATGTCAGTCTGAAGATCGCCCGACGCGGGCTGCGGATGTTCGAAACGGTCAACGTGCCCATTCTCGGCATCGTCGAGAACATGAGCACATTCACCTGCCCGCACTGCAGCACCGACACCGACGTGTTCGGCCGGGGTGGTGGCGAACACATGAGTGCCGAACTCAACGTCGCGTTCTTGGGCGCGATCCCACTCGACGCCGACATTGTCACGGGCGGCGACGGCGGTCAACCCATCGTCATCGAACGACCCCAATCCGTCGCCGCCGAGACCTATCGCCACCTTGCCGACACCATCGACACCCACCTCCAAGGCCTCCCCACCGCGGTGCTGGGCTCGTTCTCCTGGACGTGGGACACCAACCAGGGCGCACCCGGCTGGTTCGACGCCGCGGCCATGCCCGACGGTTCACCCACGACACCTATTGGGTTTGCCCAACGCGACCAGACCACGCTGTCGGTGCTGTGGGAAGACGGCCGCCACGACGACCTCGATGTCCGCGACCTCCGCCTCGCCTGCCGATGCGCAGCATGCGTCGAAGAGATGAGCGGCCGCCCGCTCCTCGACCCCGCCACCATCGTCGCCGACGTCGCACCACGCTCCATCACGGGCATCGGCAACTACGCCATCACCATCACGTGGAGCGACGGCCACAGCACCGGAATCTACGCGTTCGACAACCTCCGTGCCCTCGCCGAACGGGATGACACCAAGGTGGTCCAAGATGTCTGAACCGGCCCCCGACGCTCCAATCCGCATCCGGGCCGAGACCTCGGTCGCAGATCCCGACACCTGCAAGTTCATCGTCGATCGGACCGTGCACCCCGGCGGGCCAGTCGCGTTCGACCGCCGAGGGGCCACCGACTCCTCACCGCTTCCCGCCCGCCTCTTCGTGTTTGACGACGTCTCGGGTGTCGTCGTCGCCGACACGACGGTCTCGGTCACCAAAGTTCACTCGGCGTCGTGGGAGGGGCTTCGGGCCCTGATCGGCGCCGAGATCCGAGCCCACCTCCACACCGGAATTCCGGCAATCGCCGAAACGTCGCACACCGGACGTGACGACGACCAGGTTCGCGCCGCGCTCGAACTGCTCCTCGAACGCGAAGTCAACCCATCGATCGCCGCCCACGGCGGCAAGATCTCCATCGTTGAGCTGACCAACGGTGTGTTGTCCATCGCGATGAGCGGCGGTTGCCAAGGATGCGCCTCCTCCACAGCGACACTGCGCGATGGCTTCGAAACAATGGCCCGCCGCGTCGCCCCCGAGCTGACTCAGATCGTTGACACCACCAACCACGCCGCCGGTGCCACTCCCTTCTACGCGCAACCCTCCGCCAGCAACGACGACAGCCCGCTGCACAGCGTCCAAGTCGGTGCAACCCGGTCCAGCCCATCACTCCAGTGACGACGACCATGACCACGACGACGACCGCGACCTCTGCAATCAACCAACCGAATCAATCAAGGAGCAACTCGTTATGACCACCACAGAAACCACCACCGAAACCGCCCAACCCGCCCAGCCGATCCTCACCCTCAGCGGACAAGCGATCACCAAGGTCGCCCAACTCATCGCTGACGAAGCAAGCGACGAGCAACTCGGCCTCCGAGTCGCGGTCAAAGCCGGCGGCTGCTCCGGTTTCTCCTACGAAATGTTCTTCGACCCCGAAACCAACCCGGACGACAATGTCACAACGTTCGGGACCGTGTTGGTCAAAGTCGACGCCGCCAGCGCTGAGCACCTCGCCGGGGCCATCCTCAACTACAGCGACGGCATCCAAGGAGCAGGCTTCAGTGTCGAGAACCCCAACGCTCAACGAAGCTGTGGCTGCGGACAGTCCTTCTCCTGAACGTGACGACCAGCCCAACCGGCAGCCCAACCGGCAACCCAACTGACACGCTGGGCCGTCCAGTACGAGACCTGCGCATCTCGGTCACCGACCGGTGCAATTTCCGATGCACCTACTGCATGCCCAAAGAGATCTTCAACAGCAGCTTTCAGTACCTCCAGCGGAGCGAACTCCTGAGCTTCGAAGAGATCGAACGCGTCGCAAAATGCTTCGCCCGACAGGGGGTCACCAAAATCCGGCTCACTGGTGGCGAACCGTTGCTGCGCAACGGCCTCGAAGATCTCGTCGCCAGACTCGCTGCGATCCCAGAGATCAACGACGTCGCGCTCACCACCAACGGCGCCCTGCTGGCCCGCAAGGCTGTGTCCCTGGCTGCTGCCGGTCTCCACCGGGTGACGGTCAGTCTCGACTCGCTCGATGACACGACATTCATGGCCATGAACGACGTCGATTTCCCCGTCCAGAAGGTCCTTGACGGCATCGATGCAGCAGCACAAGCCGGTCTGGGCCCCATCAAGATCAACATGGTCGTGAAGCGTGGCGTCAACGACAACTCGGTGATCGACATGGCTGCTCACTTCAAGGGCACCGGCCATACCTTACGTTTCATCGAGTACATGGATGTCGGCGCCACCAACGGCTGGGAACTCCGCGATGTCGTGGACGCTCAAACCATCGTCGAAACCCTGCACGAAGCATTCCCGATCGAACCCGTCGCGCCCGCCTACCCAGGCGAGGTCGCAACACGCTGGCGATATCTGGACGGCACGGGAGAGATCGGCATCATCAGCTCGGTCACCCAACCGTTCTGCGGCAACTGCACCCGGGCCCGCATTTCCGCCGCCGGCGCCCTCTACACCTGCCTGTTCGCGGCAAACGGCACCGACCTGCGCCAAATCCTCAGGCAAAGCCCCGACGACGAAGCTCTCGACCAAACCGTCAATCGTGTCTGGACCCATCGCAGCGACCGCTACTCCGAGAGCCGAACATCGATCACCACCGGGGTGACCAAAGTTGAAATGAGCCACATCGGCGGATAACCCACCGGACACAGCCAGCCGATATCGATCGACCCCAGAACAGCACCGCCGCTCGCATCGACAAGCGAGCAGCTTCAGATCCGGTCAAGAACGATGGTCAACTTCATCGCCTGGGTCGTCGGCCACTTCCGGTCGGTCGTGATGAGTTGGTCGGTGCCCGTATTCCCAGCAGGTCCTTGCGTTCGTCCTCATTAAACGCGAGAATCGAACACATGTTCTTGCAGGGATCGCTTTTCGGGGTGTGCGAACCAGACGTCGACACGAGCTTCCTCGAAACTCGGCGCGTCGATCTCGATGATCAATCATGGATCGAATACACGCCCGGCTGGTTGAACGGCGCCGACACGGTCTTCGACGAACTGCTCGACAAGCTCGAGTTGCGTCAACGCACCGGCATCGCCATGTACGACTCCGTTGTCAGCGAACCGCGCCTCACCGCGTCGTGGCACGCCGACGACTACCCGGCAGGCGGCCCGACTCAGATACTCGACGATGTCCGCCAGACCCTCACCGAGCGCTACCACCGGCCGTTCGACTCGATCGGCTTCAACCTGTACCGCAACGGCGCCGATTCTGTTGCGTGGCACGGTGACCGGCATCGCAAACACGTCACCGACCCGGTTGTTGCGATCATGAGTGTCGGCGAACCGCGCCCGCTCAAGATCCGTCCACGCGGTGGCGGCCAGTCGCGCAGCTGGGATCTCGGCCGCGGCGACCTCTTCGTGATGGGTGGCGCATGCCAACACGACTGGGAGCACTGCGTTCCGAAAGTCCGCCGCGGCATTGGCCCGCGCATGTCGATCACGTTCCGTCACGACACCCGCTGACTCGCGATACCCACTGACTCGGGCCGCCCGCCACTGATCACCGACCGGCGGCGTCATACGATTGGTTGATGGTCACCGACGAGCAACTCGAGTTCTACGACACCAACGGGTATCTCCAACTCGAGTCGTTCATCGACGCGACGTGGATGGCTGAGCTGCGCGCGGCGTCCGATGACTTCGTCGAACAGAGTCGTGCCCTCGACGCGTCCAACCGCCGGTTCGACCTCGAAGCCGGCCACACCGCTGAGCGGCCACGCCTTCGTCGGCTCGTGTCGCCGGTCGATCTCCACCCCACCTTTCATCGGCTCGCGTTCGAGGGCCCGGTCGCGCAACTGGCCATGCGGATCTTGGGCGGGCCTGTCCGCTTTCATCACAGCAAGCTCAATTACAAGTGGTCGGGCGGCGGGGAGGAAGTGAAGTGGCATCAGGATATTCAGTTCTGGCCGCACACCGATTTCACGCCCCTCACCATTGGCGTCTACCTCGACGACGTCGACGACGAGATGGGGCCGATGGGTGTCCTGCCCGGCAGCCATCGCGGCCAGCTCTACGACCTCTATAACGCTGACGGGTCATGGGGTGGGGCCATGAACGACGCCGACGTCGCGACCATTGCAATGGGCGACATGGCGTGGCTGCAAGGTCCAGCCGGGTCAGTCACTGTGCACAACTGCTGCATGGTCCACGGGTCGTTACCGAACAACTCCGACCGAGCGCGGCCGCTGCTCCTGCAGACCTACTCGGCCATCAACTCGTTCCCTGTGCTCGGTATCGGCGCCAACGGTGTCGACGGTGTTTGCGCCGGCCGCATCATCGGCGGTGACCCCGACCAGCACGTCACCGTCGATGGCCGTCCATTGCGTGGCGCGCCCGACTGGCGCAAGGTCGGCCCTCCGACGATCTTCGGCAGCCAGCAAGCCGATTAATGCAGTGTCAGGCACGACGTGGTCTACAACTGAGACAAGAACCCGTAGCGAAATGAACCACGTCGTGCCTGACACAAATCTGGTCTGGCAAGGCGGGATTTGTTGAACCTGACGCGAATCTGGTTTGGTTGCTTGGCCACGTCGTGTCAGGCACGACGGGGTTCGTCGTGCGACGGGTTCGTTCTTGAGTTGTAGACCACGTCGTGCCTGACACAAATCTGGTCTGGCACGGCGGGATTTGTTGAACCTGACGCGAATCCGACCGCGAGCTGGATTACGTCGCTCTATTCGATGTCGGCGATGGCGTTACTGAAGCGTGCGACCAACTCGTCGGTCTCGTCGGCGGTGATGTTCAGCATGGGTGCGATGCGGATCACGTTGCCGTAAAGGCCGCCCTTGCCGACGAGGAGGCCGTGCGTCTTGCACGCTTCCAACAGTTGCGTCGTGCGCTCGCGGTCGGGTTCGATGCCACCCTCGTGGCAGAGCTCGACGGCCCACATGAGCCCGCGGCCGCGCAGTTCGGTGATCCACGGAGTGCTGTCGACGATTGGTTGCAGGGCGGCATGGAAGCGATTGCCCATCGCCTTGGCATTTCCCTGGAGATCATCAGCGAGAACCTGATCGAGTGTGGCGATGCCGGCCGCGGCCGACAGTGGGTTGCCACCGAAGGTCGAGAAGTGCAGAACGTCGATCGTGTCCATGATCTCGGCGCGCGCCACGATGCCAGCCAGGGTGATTCCGTTGCCGACGCCCTTGGCGAAGGTCAACATGTCGGGCACGATGTCGTGTGCCTGGTAGCCCCAGAAATGTTCGCCGGTGCGGCCCCAGCCGGTTTGCACTTCGTCAGAGATGAACAGGATTCCGCGGTTCGACAACTCCTTCTGCATGGCTCCGAAGAACCCGTCGGGCGGCGTGGCGAACCCACCGACACCCTGAATGGGCTCGGCGATCAACCCGGCCACATCGCCAGCCGACGTCATGTCGAGGAGCTGTACGAGGTCGTCGACGCATGCAGTTGTGTAGGCCTCGTCGTCGAGGTCACGGAACGGTGAGCGCAGTCGGTAGCCGCCCTGCACGAAGGTGACCTGGAGGCCGCTGAGCGATGTCGAACTCCACGATGCGTGCGACGTGATCGCCTGCGTCGTGAACGATTTGCCGTGGTAGCTGTTGCGCATCGCGAGGAACTGATTGCTCTTGCGGTAGCTGGTTGCGAGCAGCACCGCGGTGTCGTTTGCCTCGCTGCCTGAAGCGGTGAAGAACACCCGGGCATCGGGGATACCTGACTGGGCCGCGATCTTTTCGGCAAGCTCGATCATCGGCTCGCTGAGATAGAGGGTCGACGTGTGCATCACCTTGGCGGCCTGCTTTTGCACGGCGGCGGTGACGGCCGGGTTGTTGTGCCCGATCATCGTCGTCAGCACGCCGCCGAAGCAGTCGAGATAGCGGTTGCCTTCGAGGTCCCAGACCCAGCTGCCTTCGCCGCTGTCGATCGAGATCGGCTCGGCGTAATACGGCGAGACGAACGAGGGAAGTGATTGGCGATACCGGGCGAGCAGTTCGGCGCTGGTGGTCATCCCCGAATAGTACGACCGTCGGCCCGGTCAGTTCGCAAAAACAAGCGAGTCGTCGGCGAAAGCCTTGAACTCGAGTGCATTGCCTGACGGGTCGAGCAAGAACATCGTTGATTGTTCGCCAACCTCACCGGCAAATCTGGTGTGTGGTTCGATCACGAACTCGGTGCCGGCAGCGAGAAGGCGCTCGGCGAGCGATTGCCACGCGTCAGGCGATAGCAGTACGCCGAAGTGCGGTACCGGGACGGCATCGCCATCGACGTTGTTGGTGATTCGTTCGGTGGCGGTCTCCGACAGATGCGCGACGAACTGGTGGCCGAACAAGTTGAAGTCGACCCAGTGATCCGAAGCGCGGCCCTCGGGGCAGCCGAGAAGTTCGCCATAGAACGAACGGGCTGCAGCGAGGTCGTGGACCGGCATGGCGAGATGGAAGCGGTGGAGTTCGGGCATCAGTTGCTCACATTGGCAGGGCGTAGGTGCCCTGTGCCGTCGCGGTGGTCCTGTCGACATTGTCATCGGTCCACAGATGCACCGTGCCAACGACATTGCGCCGGCCCGCCTTCTCGAGTGTCGCCCTCGCCCAGAGCACGCTGCCCTGTGCGGGGCGGAGGTAGCGCATCGAGAGTTCGGAGGTCATTGCCATTGGCTCGATTCGGCCGATCGCTCCGAACACGAGATACCAGAGTGCGGCGTCGGCGAGGCCGAACTGTGTCGGCCCGGAGATGAACCCTCCGGGGCGCAGGTTCTCGGGTTGGACGACCGACTGGGTCAGCGCGTGGGTTGGGCTGATTTCCATGCACGTTCGCCCGGTTCCCGGGAACTGCGCGGCGATCATGTCGTTGACCTCGTCAGGTGTCGGGATGTTCACGTCCGGGACCGTACCAACGTGAGTGATCAGGCTGCGGGGTGAACGTCGGCGTCAGCATTCTTCTAGTTTGGCTCCGTGACTGAATCGCTCGAACGTGTTGTTGTCGTCGGGGCCTCGTTGGCCGGTCTGCGTGCGGCCGAGACGCTGCGCCAGAAAGGCTTCACCGGATCGGTGACGGTTGTCGGGGCTGAGCCGCATCGACCGTATGACCGCCCGCCGTTGTCCAAGAAGTTGCTTTTAGGCGAATGGGAGCCCGACCGGATCCAATTGCGGCAACCCGACTCGTTCGACGATCTCGACGTCGAGTGGAAATTCGGCGTCGCGGCCTCACGCCTCCGTCCGACTGACAGGCAAATCGATCTGAGCGACGGCACCTCGCTCGACTTCGATGGGCTGATTATCGCCACCGGAGCGACGCCGCGGCGCCTGCCTGAACAAGGCCGCCACCAACATGTCCATGTGTTGCGAACACTCGACGATGCGCTCGGCGTCCGCCAGCAGATTGCAGAAGGCGGCAAGCGGGTCGTCGTGATCGGCGCTGGCTTCATCGGCCTTGAAGTGGCAGCGATTGCCCGACAGCTCGATAACGACGTCATTGTTCTCGAAGGTGGATCTGCTCCGTTGATCCGCGGTCTTGGTGCCGACATGGGTGCGGCCATTGCCGACATCCATCGGGCCCGCGGGATCGACGTTCGATGTGGCGTGACAGTCGACGGGCTGACCGCTGCAGGTGTACGCGTCGACGGCGCAGAGCTCGCTGCCGATGTGGTCGTCGTCGGCATCGGCGTCGTGCCGGCAACGCAGTGGCTCGATGACAGTGGCCTCGAACTGCGCGACGGCATCGTGTGCGACCAGACGCTCCGCGCAGCACCGGGCATATATGCCGCAGGCGATGTGGCGCGCTGGCCGAACCCACTGTTTGACGAGGAGATGCGTGTCGAGCACTGGACCAACGCCGCCGAACAAGGCGCGCTCGCGGCTGGCAATCTCCTCGCTGTTGCGGCTGGTGAGAGCGCCGAGCCGTATGCGCCCGTTCCGTTTTTCTGGAGCGACCAGCTCGACCAACGGATCCAATTTCTTGGCCGATCGGCTCCGGATGATGAGGTCGTCGTCGGTGCCGGTTCCGTCGCCGACGGCAAACTGCTCGCGCTCTACGGACGCAACGGGAAGCTCCATGGAGCCTTGGGCCTCAATGCCCCGCGCTGGGTGATGCCGATGCGCAAGCTGCTGCTCGAACAGGTCAACTTCGACGACGCAGTGGCCCACGCGGCCACGCTCGAATGACGCTCAACTCGACCGGCTGAGGGCTCCGGAGATTTGGTCGGTGTTGAGGAACAGTGCTTTGCCCGTCGCTCGCAGGAGCTCGTCGTGCGCTGATCCGATTGTCTGCACGATCTCTTCGAACACAATGAGTCGGACTGGGCCGCTCGCCTCGTCGTTGAACAGGGAGATGGCTGCAAGGAGCTCGCTGCTTGGAGCACTCGACGGTGTGGTCTGCTTGGCAATCGATTCGGAATGGGCGCGGACGTCGTTCGCCAGCGCGATGGTCGACGGGACGACCAGTTCGCCAACGTCACGCAGATGTCGCTGCTCGCCGCAGCGTCGACAGCGCAGCATCGGTCGGGGCGCCTCAACCTCGCGGATCGACTTGCCGAACAACACGCGATGTCGGGAAATGTCGAACCGCTGATGCAGGCTCTCGAAGCGGCAATTCGAGCAGTTGCAGCGAAACGCTTCGCCCTCGGTGAGCTTCTCGCCGATCCGCCAAATCGCCCGCGACTTCACGAGTTCGATGGTGTCTTGGTACTGCTTGTTGAACTGGTTGCCCAGCGATTCCTGCCCCGCCATGCCCCCATTCTGCCGCAGTCCCATGCCCACGCCCACACCCCATCTCCCGAAATCGAGACTGTCTCGCCGCGCCGGTGCGGAGTTCTGGTCCCCATTTGGGCGTGCTGACCTCCACACCCCGAAATGGAGACTGTTTTGACGCGCTAGTGGTGAGGAATGGTCTCCATTTTGGGGGAGATGGGGGTGGGGGAATTGGGAGATGGGGGTGGGGGAGATGGGGGTGGGGGAATTGGTGGTGGGGGAGATGGTGGGTTTGGGTGGTCTGGGAGCCCGCGTATTCCCGAAATCGGTGTGAATCTTGAGTTGTTGTCACTCAGCATTGTTGTACTTAGTGTGTTTACATGTCTACGACGACGACCACCCGCCTTCCCATTGCGCACCTTCCGTCGGCCGTTCTGCCCGGAGCGACCGTCACGCTCACCCTGTCCACCGATGAGCTGCGCCGCGCCGTGCACGCGGCCACCGACAACTTCGGCGGCCGCTTGCTGCTGACCGGCGGCGACGAACAGGGCCTGGGCGCCGTTGCTCGCGTGCCCAACGTCGGCAACCTTCCCACGGGCGAAGCAGCCGCCATCGTGCGAGTCGAAGGACGCGCCCGGATCAGCGCCGTGCACTCGGAGTCGGGCAGCGCGTCGCTCGCCGACGCGGAGTTGCTCATCGATGGGCCGACGACATCGAGCACTGATGCCGCCGTCCGCGAGCTGCGCGCCACGCTCGAACTGATTGCCGAGAAACGCAACTCCCGTCGACTCCCTGAACTGCTCCGCACGGTGCAGGATCCGGGCGCGCTCGCCGACGCGGTTGCGCTCTGGGCCGAGTTTGGCGACGACGACCGCCTCGTTGTCCTGCGTGCCGTCGATGTCAGTGACCGCGTGAACGCCATCCACGCGTGGGCGCGCAACCATCTCAATGAGTTGCAGGTCGCTGAGACGATTCGCAATGACGTCAGCGAAGGTATGGACAAGCAGCAACGCGAGTACCTCCTGCGCCAACAGATGAACGCCATCCGCAAGGAACTCGGTGAGGGCGACGAGGACGTGACCGACGAGTACCGCACCAAGCTCGTCGATCTCGACGCGCCCGAATCGGTGAAGACGGCGATCGCCAAGGAACTCGACCGTTTCGAGCGAATGAGCTCACAGTCGCCCGAGCATTCGTGGATCCGGACGTGGCTCGACCGCATCTTCGAGATGCCGTGGGGCGAGCGCACCGACGACAACGTCGATCTCGTCGACGCCCAAGCCATCCTTGACGCCGACCACTACGGGCTCGACGACGTGAAGGACCGCATCATCGAGTTCCTCGCGACTCGCAAGCTTCGTCGGGACCGCGGTCTCGATGCTCGAGTCGATGCCGATGGTCAGCGCACGGCGCGAGGGCAGGGTTCAGTCATTACTCTCGTCGGCCCTCCCGGCGTCGGCAAGACCAGCCTGGGCGAATCGATTGCTCGGGCGATGGGCCGCGAGTTTGTTCGTGTGGCCCTCGGCGGTGTGCGCGACGAGTCGGAAATCCGTGGCCACCGGCGTACCTACGTTGGCTCGCAGCCCGGGCGAATTGTCCGTGCGCTGCAAGAAGCAAAGACGATGAACCCAGTGATCCTGCTCGACGAGGTCGACAAGATGGCTGCTGGTGGCTGGTCGGGTGACCCGACCGCAGCGCTACTCGAAGTACTCGACCCCGCGCAGAACCACACGTTCCGCGACCACTACCTAGAAGTTGATCTCGACCTCTCCGAAGTCGTCTTCATCGCGACCGCCAACGTCCTGGACACCATTCCGGGCCCGCTGCTCGACCGCATGGACATCGTGCGGCTCGACGGCTACACCGAGGCCGAGAAGTCGTTCATCGCTCGCCGCTACCTGCTGCCCCGCCAGATCGAACGGTCTGGTCTGCAGCCGGACGAAGTGGTCGTCGACGATGTCGTGATCAGCGAGATCATCTCTGGGTGGACTCGCGAAGCCGGCGTTCGCTCACTCGAGCGCGAACTCGGTCGGTTGGTCCGCAAGGTCACCTCGAAGGTTGCAACGGGCACGGAGACGCCGGTGAACATCGATGTCGACGGGTTGACCGACTGGATTGGTCGTCGCAAGGTGGATGACGAAGTCACCGCCCGCACCAACACCCCGGGCGTTGCGACTGGCCTTGCCGTCACCGGCGCCGGTGGCGACGTCTTGTTCATCGAGACCACGGCCTTCCCAACCGGACCCGACACCGAACCGGGGCTCACGCTCACCGGCCAGCTCGGCGATGTCATGAAGGAGTCGGCGCAGATCGCGCTCAACTACGTGCGATCACATGCCGACGAGCTCGGCCTCGATACCGATGCAATGCGCCAGCGGTTCCACATTCACGTGCCTGCAGGTGCCATCCCGAAGGATGGGCCGTCCGCCGGGATCACGATGACCACTGCACTGGTCTCGCTGCTGTCGGGTCGAGCGGTGAAGCCGACCGTTGGTATGACCGGTGAGATCAACCTGCAGGGTCAGGTCCTGCCGATCGGCGGGCTGAAGCAGAAGGTGCTCGCAGCTCACCGGCTCGGCCTCACCGAAATCGTGCTGCCGAAACGCAACGAGAAAGATCTGGAGGACGTGCCGGACAACATCAAGGCCGACATGACATTCCACATCGCATCGACCTACGCCGACGTAGCCGCGGTGGCCTTCGAGCCGGTCGTCTGATTGAGCCGGTGATCTGAGCGAGCCGGTCACACTGTGCCTGACGCAGTGTGACCGGTCAGCCGGGAATTTTGAAGACGCTCACCAAGGTGCAGCCGTTTTCGGTGCGGAAGTCGTCGTGTGTCGTGCCGGCTTCGACGGCGTACGCGTGGCCAACTTCCATCTGGACGCCTTGGGAGACCATGGAGCCCTCGAGGATGTAGCTGAACTCGGGCTCTTCGTGATGATGGACTCCGCCCACATAGCCGGCGTCGAACTTGAACGTGGCGATCATCCGGCCGTCAGCGGCGCCGAGCGACTTCATGGCCACGCCTTCGCCCAGCACTTGCCAGTCCATGGCTTCGCCATCAGTGAAGGTCCAACCTGCCGGCGCGTCGCTCATCGCGCAACGGTAGCTCACCGTGCGGTGGTGTTGTCTGGCTGAGGGTCATGGCCACGGCGTCTGCCGGGCTCCCGTAGGCTCTCGCCCATGACCTCCTCGATGGTGTCAGGACCGGGTTCGAATCTTTCGAATGTCTGGTTAAAGGTCACCGATCTTCAGGTCGTACGCGGTGAGGGTTGTCGCGTCTATGACGCGAACGACAACGCCTACCTCGACTTCACCGCGGGCATTGCAGCGGCATCGACGGGCCACTGCCACCCGAAGGTCGTGCAAGCCATAGCCGACCAGGCGCAGCGGTTCGTGCACGCGCAGGCAAACATTTACACCCACGACCTTCTCGAGCCGGTTGCGGCCCGGCTCGCCGAGCTGACGCCCGACTCGATCGACACGTTTTTCTTCAGTAACTCGAGTGACGAGATCCTTGAGGCAGCGGTGAAGCTCGCCAAGCACGCCACGGGTCGCCGCAACATCATTACGTTCGACGGGGCGTTCCACGGTCGAACGTTGCTGACAATGGCGATGTCGACATCGCGAGCAATCGATCGCGAGGGGTATGGCCCCTTCCCGAGTGGCGTGTTCGTCGCACCGTTCCCCGACCCCCACGCGTCCGATCAGGAAGCCGAGATCAGTCGTGCGCTGCGCGGCCTCGACCGGCTGTTCCAAACTCAAGTTGCGGCGCACGAAGTCGCAGCGATCATCATCGAACCCGTTATCGGCGAGCGCGGATACATTCCGACGCCGCGGGCATTTATCGAAGGGCTCGATCAGCGCTGCCGTGAGAACGGAATTCTGTTTGTCGCCGACGAGACGCAGAGCGGTTTCGGTCGCACCGGCAAGATGTTCGCCATCGAAGAGCACGAGGTCGAGCCGGACATCATCTGCATGTCGAAGGGTATTGCGTCCGGGTTTCCGTTCGCAGCGCTCGGCACTCGTCGCGTCCACGACGACAAATGGACCCCCGGCAGCCACGGTGGTTCGTCGAACGGCACGCCGCTCGGCTGTGCGGCTGCTCTTGCCACGTTCGATGTGCTGACCGAACCCGGCTTCCTCGACAACGTGTCGGCACGCGGCACGCAGTTGGCTGACGCACTCCGTGACTTCCAGCAGCTTGACGATTCGATGGTCCATGTCCGGGGCCGCGGCCTGATGGTTGCCTGCGAATTCGACTCCGCCGAACGTGCCGCAGCGATCGTCGAGCACTGCCTCACCGAGGGCAAAGTGATCCTGATGACTGCCGGCACCCGTAGGCGCACCATTCGTTGGATGCCGCCGCTGATCGTGACCTCCGATGAGGTCAACGAGGCAACCACTGCGTTTGCCGCTGCGATCCGCGCCACGGGCTGATCGAGCGTGGCACGTCTCGACAACGTCCGCGTTGGCGTCTGGCGAGGCATGCAGGCTCTCGTCGGCGAAATCGAGCGGAACATCGACGACGAGCTTCGGGCCGAGTGGGACATCTCGCTTGGCTGGTTCGATGTTTTGGCTTCGCTCCAGCGACTGGGGGGTCGGGCTCGCCCGCTCGATGTGTCGTCCGATATGCGGCTGCCGCCCTCGAGCGTCAGCCGTCGCCTCGATCGGCTCGAGGAAGAAGGCTGGATCGCCCGTCACAAATATGTCGATGCCAATGATCACCGCGCGGTCGACATCGAGTTGACCAAGACCGGGCGCCGCCTGTGGCGCGAGATGTCGGTCACCTATCGACGCGCACTGCAGGCGCTGTTCGCTGTTCACCTCGACGACGTTGACATCGCTGACATGCAGCGCGTACTCGATTTGTTGGTCGACGCAGGTCAGGAAATCGACGACACGTCGCGTTCGGATCGATCCAGTCGCTGACCTTCGTCGATCTGAGCAACTGTGTTGCGCCGGGCGACACGTGAGCGCACGAACGTGTCGAGCCAGAGCCCGATCATCAGCAGTCCGATGGCGACGATGCCGTCGAGCCACCAGTGGTTGCCGGAGGCTGACACGACGATGATCGTGATGATCATGTGCAACAGGAAGAACCATCGCCACCGGCTGGTGCTCACTGCAAAGATGCCGAGCGACACCACGGCAGCCCATCCGACATGAATGGAAGGCATTGCGGCGAACTGGTCAGAGACGCCGGTTCCAACGGGGCCGTAGATCGATGGTCCGAATCGTTCTGACAGATCTTCGTAGCCGAGGTCGGCGAGGAATCGTGGCGGGGCAACTCGCCAGAACCGGATGACGAGACACATTCCGGTGAGGAACACGAGGCCGTTCCGCCAGTGTGCGAAGTGTGCGCGATGGAACAAGAACAGCCAGACGAGAAAGGCGATCAGCGCGGGGACGTGCAGGACCGCGTAGTAGAGCGTCGTCGGCCAACCGAGCCAGTCATGGCGCAAGATGAACTGCTGCAGCGACAATTCGGTCGGCAAGTAGATCGCTTCTTGGAAGTCGACGATCGATCGGGCTCGCTCGATTGCGCCCTCGTTCTGGGCAAGTGGCAACTTGCGGGCAACGCGCCAGACCGCGTAGAGCGCCGAGATCAACGCGAACTCGACGGTCAGTTGCTCGGTGAACCCAGCAGGTTCCTGACCCGACTGGCCGGATTGACTCGATTGACCGGATCTGCTCCGCCTCAAGACGAGCGCCACAACGCCGCTGAGGACCGCAGCGATTGCTGCCTGTTCCCATGTCGGCCACTTCATGGCGGCTAATCGTGCCCACTTCTGGCCGCGGGCGCAACGTCGGGCGTGAGCGGAGTGCTGCGGGCGAGGCCGGTACCCTGAGTGCCATGCCGGCCTTCTCGACAGTCATCTGGGTGGGATTTGGGATCTTCTTCGGGTTTGTCCTGTGGAAAAGTGGCATCGCGATGCTCTATTCGATGACACAACTTCCACCCGAGCCATTGCCCACCGGTGAGATGCGAAAAGTGAGCCGAAAGTACCGCTGCGACAGCTGCGGTGTCGAACTCAAAATGACTATGGCGCCTGACGAAGATCCGCCTCCGCCGCGTCATTGCCTCGAAGACATGACCGAAGTGGCCCCGCTCTACGATTGAGCGTGTTCGGCTGAGCGGCGCAGGTCAAGCAGGTCGTTATCCACAGATCTGTGGATAAATGGACACGGTCGGCCAAGGGTCACACCAGTTTCCCACAGGGTGAAACTCGGTCCGGATGAGTGGTGAATCAGCGGAAAGCTATTGCCACTTGGTGGCGGTGTACAGCCCACCGAGGATGGCAATCAACCCAGCGAGGGTCGGCCAGTTGCTCTCGGTGAAGATCAGGTAGCGCGCCATGATCAGCAAGCCGCCGCCGATGAGCAGCACGAGCATGATCACCGGAATCCAGTTTGGCGGGATCAACTGCTGGCGTTTTGCCTTCGGCGTGTAGCGCGACGATGCAGCGACCTCATGGTCGGACTGCGCTGAGTTCGAACGGGTTGCGGCACGGTCGCCAGGACGAGTGCCCTTCTCCGTGACTCGACCGCCACCAGTTTTTCGCTTCGGAGGTGCCATCGGGATAACACCCTAGAGGATGAACGGGCACCCCGAGAACAAGAATGCGAAACTGTCGCGACAATCGCGCAATTCTTGACGAAGCGTGTCAGCCGGTACTGCAGCGATCGATGAACGTTTTGACCAGATCGTGGCCATGCTCGGTGAGAATCGACTCGGGGTGAAACTGCACACCTTCGATGTCGAGAACGCGATGGCGGACCCCCATCACGACGCCATCGGCACTGCGTGCGGTGACCGTCAGCGTGTCGGGAATCGTGTCCGGATCGAGTGTCAGCGAGTGGTAGCGCGTTGCAGTGAGCGGCGACGGGAGGCCGGCAAAGACGCCACTACCTTCGTGGTCGATCTCTGAGGTCTTGCCGTGCATCAGTTCAGGCGCACCAACAACTGATGCACCGAAGACGTGACCGATTGCCTGGTGGCCGAGGCACACACCAAAGACGGGTGTGCCGGCTGCCGCAAACGCAGGAATGGCATCGCAGATGATGCCGCCGTCTTCGGGCCGCCCTGGGCCGGGTGAGAGCAGCACACCATCAGGAGCGAGCGCGATTGCCTCGTCGACGCTGAGTTCGTCGTTGCGGACGACAATCGGTTCAGCGCCCAACTCACCCAGGTACTGGACGAGGTTGTAGACGAAGCTGTCATAGCTGTCGATCACCAGGATGCGCGGCACCCCGCCAGTATGTCGCCCCGCTACGTGAGTCACCCGATCGATTCCATCGCTTCTCGAAATGGAGCGGTGCTACGGGATTGTTGTCGGGGCGATCGTCACCAGAGGGGTCGTTGTCGCGGTGGTGAGTGGTGCAGCAGTCGTTGCCGGTGCCGGTGCCGCGGTCGTGGCTGGCGCCGCGGTCGTGGCTGGGGCGACAGTTGTGACTGGCGCAACCGTTGTTGCTGGCGGCTGGGTGGTCGGGGGGAGTGTCGGCACGGTTTCGAGTGAGCGGCCGACGACGAGAGTGATCGGCGTGCCGGGGTCGGCCAGGCTTCCGGGCTCGAGGCTCTGGGACCGCACACGGCCGTCGTCAGGGCTGCCGGCTGACACATCGACGTATTCGACGGTGACGACCAGGCCCCGACCTGTCAGTTCGTTACGTGCCCGACCCTCGGTCTGGCCGGCCACAGGAGGCACGGTGATCTGTTCGGGCCCATCCGACACGGTCAAGGTGATGTTGCCGCCGCGGGGAATGAGTGAACCGGCGCCGGGTGTCAACTCGATCACGGTGCCCGCACTGATCGAAGCACTCGACTGTCGGATGGTCTCGACCACGAAGCCGTAGGGCTCGCCCTGCAACACGTCGAGCGCGGCCTGCTCGGTCTGGCCGACGAGGAACCCGGGGACCGACACCCCTTCGGGCGGCCCCGCAACCACGAGGTCGACGACAGTGGCGGTCTTGGCCTGCGTCTGGGCCGGCGGGGTCATGCTGAGCACGGTGCCCTCGCCGACCTGATCAGTCTGCTCGACGGTGATGGTGCCGATACTGAATCCGGCTGCCTCAAGTGTGAGGCGGGCGTCTTCGAGCGAGATGCCGACGACGTTGGGGATCGGGCTGACCTGAGGATCGGGGTTGAAGAACACCACGACTTCCTGGCCTTCAATCATCACCGTTCCCGCTGCTGGTTCAGTGCGGATCACGAAGTCGATGGCGAAGTCGCCGTTCTCTTCTGCTTGCGTTCGGAATGCGAGGCCGAGCCCATCAAGTTCGGCCACAACGTCGGCTCTGGGCCGATTGGCATAGTCGGCCAGCGTGACTTGCTGCGGCTCAGCGGTGGTCGGCGCTTCGGTGCTCAACGACTGGAAGAGCAGTACTCCGCCGACGACCAGGGTGATCAGCGCAACGAATGCAGCCAGCGCGAACCAGCCGGTTCGCGTACCGTCGGAGTCGTAGTAGGCAGCGTCAGGCGAGGCGCCCGGCGGGTAGCCGGCCTCATACATACCAGCCTGCGGGACGCCACCTGCCCGCGGGTGGACTGGCGCAACGCCTGGCGCGAGGCTGGGGTTGATTGCGGTTGCTCCGACAGCAGCGGCGATTGCACCGTTGTCGCCGCGCATGGCAACGCCCTGAGCTGACGCAGCTGCCGAGAGCGCTTGGACCGGCTCGTCGTTGCGGAAACGGCGGAGGTCGTCGCGCAATGCGCCCGCGCTCGGGTAACGCAGCTTGGGATCTTTGGCGAGCAGCTTGGCGACGATTGCTTCGAACGCCCGCGGCACGTCGGCCACCAGCTGCACGAGGGGCTGCGGTGCGTCGTGGACCTGCTTGTAGGCGATGCTGACTGGGTTTTCACCGGTAAACGGCGGCCGGCCGCTGACCATCTCGTACATGACGATGCCGAGTGAATACAGATCGCTGCGCGGGTCGGGCTGAGCACCTTGAGCTTGCTCAGGCGAGAAGTAGGTCGCAGTTCCCATGACCGAACCAACCTGTGTGAGGTTGGCTTCGGTCGGAGCGTTCATCGCACGGGCGATGCCAAAGTCGGCAACTTTCACCTGGCCGTTGGACCCGATCAAGATGTTGGCCGGCTTGATGTCGCGGTGCGCAACGCCGCCGTCGTGTGCGAAGCCCAGTGCTGCGGCGACCTCGCTTGCGATTTCAGCCGCCTGTTTGGCGGTGAGCTGCTTGTTCGCCTTCAAGATGTCGGCGAGGGTGCGGCCCTGCACCTCTTCCATCGCAATGAAGTACGTGCTCTCGAACTTGCCCCAGTCGTAGACACTGACAATGTTCGGATGCGACAGGTTGGCGGCTGACTGCGCTTCTCGACGGAATCGCTCGACGAAGTTTTCGTCGGTGGCGAACTGCGGGAAGAGCACCTTCATGGCGACCTGGCGATCGAGTAACAGGTCGCGCGCGGAGAAGACGTCGGCCATACCGCCGCGTCCGATCCGCTTGTGGACCTCGTATCGGTCGTTGATGACCGTTGCTTCGCCGTTGTTGCTCATGTCAGGTAGTCCGCCCGAAGGCGATTGGACAGACTATCGAGGGAGGGAGCAACACAGTCGGCGCGCATCAGGTGGCTCCTTGGCCGGTGAGGAGGAAGTCGAGCATGTCTTTGGCGATGGGGCCGGCGAGCCGACCGCCAGTGGCCGACACGTCTTGGGTCGACTGGACGTTGGTGAGCACGACCGAGATTGCGAAGCGTGGATTTTCAGCGGGAGCGAACGCAATGATCCAGGCATGTGAGAGGTCAGGGTTGCTCTCGAGGCCAAGTTCGGCGGTGCCGGTTTTCGCTGCTGCCTGGATGCCGCCGTCGAGGGTCATGCAGCAGCTGGCCGTACCTGACTGGACCACGCCGATCATGAACTCGGTTTCGAGGGCCGCAGTCGCGGGTGAGATCGGGGTTTTCCATACGCTCGGGGAGGTACGGGTGAGCCCGCGGCCCGCACGGTCGAACGTCGCATCGACGACGTAGGGCGTCATCATCTGACCGCCATTTGCGACCGCACCGGCGACCATTGCCATGTGCAGCGGCACCATCTGGACTTCGCTCTGCCCGAAGCCGCGAATTGCGAGGAGCGGCAGGGTCTGGGCAAGGTTCTCGACGTTGCCGATGGTCGAGGTTGCGGCGCGGGGGAGGTCGATCGGCAACTGTTCTTCGATGCCCCAGTCTTTTGTGCCGTCGACAAATCGGTCGACGCCCAATTCGATGGCAGTTTTCGCGAACGGGATGTTGCAGCTCCGACGGAACACTTCGGCCATGTCGCCGCCGCATTCGCTGCCGTTGTAGTTGTTGATTGGGTCGTTGGTCTGCGGTGGGACGAACTGCCGCTCGTTCGGGAAGTTCGTCTCACGGCTGAGCACGCCGGTTTCAAGCCCGATGCCGGTGGTGATCACCTTGAAGGTCGACCCGGGCATGTAGCGCTCTTGGTAGGCGTTGGCGAGCAGTGGGTTGCCGTCGGCGTTTTGTAGCTCGGTGATCGCGTTCTGGGCCTCTTCGAACGGCACGCCGACAAACACGTTGGGGTCGTAGGCGGGGTTCGAGTACATGGCGATGACCGCGCCGGTTGTCGGATCGATCACCGTGACCGACCCCTCACGAGCACCGAGGGCGAACTTCGCAGCGAGCTGCGCGTCATGGCGAAGCGTGAGCTGCACGCTGCCAGCGTTGTCGACGGTGCCGTCGAGGAGGTTGCCGAGGCCGCGCACTTGTTGAGCTGCGGTCGAGCCGACCAGCACGTCGCCGTACTCTCGCTCGACCTGGGTCGACCCGAAGTCTTTCGTGAAGTAGCCGGTGACGTTCGACATCACATCGCCGGTCGGATAGTCACGCACGAAGTCGAGATTCTGGTTGGTGGTGTCGGGGAGGGACCGTGCGACGACCACGCCATCTGCTGAGATGATGTTGCCGCGCGGCCGGTTGAATTCGCGGAGGACCTGGCGCGTGTTGTCGAACTTGGCGTCGAGCTCTTCCTTCTGGCCGACCTGCCAGTAGTTGAGCGCGACGAACAGGATCACGTAGCAAACCATGAGGCCGACCGCGAGCTGGCGGATCTTTTGATTCACGACGCGACCTTGACGAAGTCGGCGGGGGTTTCGCCGCGCTTGACCGCCTTGCGGATTCGACGCGACAGCCGCCACGCCTTCCAGCGCTCGCCGGTGGTTGGGTCGTCGGGCAGTTCGCCAAGCCGGCGCGCTGCGGAGTCACTGACGCGGATCAGTAGCGCGAGGAGGATGTAGTTGGACAGGAGCGACGAGCCGCCGTAGCTGACGAACGGGAGGGTGATACCGGTGAGCGGGATCACTTTGAGGACGCCGCCGATGATGATGAATGCCTGGACGCCGACGATGGTTGTGAGGCCAGTGGCCAGCAGCTTTTCGAAGGTGCGATCGGTGCGCAATGCAGTGCGTAGCCCGGCACCGACGATGAGGACGTACGACATCAAGATGGCCGTGGCGCCGATGAGCCCAAACTCTTCGCCGATCGAAGCGAAGATGAAGTCGTTCTGTGCCTCGGGGACCTGGTTGGGGTTACCACGCCCGAGCCCGGTGCCGAGTAGGCCGCCGTCGGCGAGGCCGTACAGGGCCTGGATGATTTGGTATCCCTTGTCGAGCGGGTCGTCCCACGGGTTGATCCAGTTGGTGACGCGGGTCTGGACGTGCGTGAAGTTCGACCACGAGAACCAGGCCGCGCCACCGAACAGGATTGCGCCGACCAAGAGGTAGCCGGCGTTTTCGGTGGCGACCCACATCATCACGACGAACAGGGTGAAGAACAGCAGTGACGAGCCGAGGTCGCGTTCGCCGACCATCACGACGACGGCGAAGCCCCAGGCCACGAGCACCGGAAGGATGTAGCGCGGCTCGGGCAAGTAGACCGGGCCGACCTTCCACGTCTTGGCAGCGATTAGTTCGCGTCGCTCGGCAAGGTAGGCGGCAAAGAAGATGGCGAGCGCGATTTTGGCAAATTCACCGGGCTGGAAGTTGATCGGGCCGATGCTCACCCAGATGCGTGCGCCGTTGAAGGTCTGGCCGACGCCGGGCACCATCGGGAGCAGCAGCAGGAATGCTCCCGCGACAAAGAACAGCCACTTTTTGTTGGCCAGGTCGGTGGTGCGTTGGACGAAGAGCAGGGTGCCGACGAAGATCCCGATGGCCATCAGGCTCCAGGTGGCTTGCAGGCCAGCGAGGCGATCGTCGAGGCGCGTGATCATCACGAAGCCGATGCCGTGGAGGAGTGCGGCGAGGGGCAGGAGTGTGCCGTCGGCGCCGCGTGCAACGAGACGCACGACGATGTGCGCGCACACCAAGAGGCCGAGCAGGATGCCGACAAACACGACGATCCCTGGCGGGATTTCGGCGTTCGTGCCGAGCGCGGCGACGGCGTAGGCAACGGCGGTGATCAGCGCGGCCATGACGATCAACGTCAGCTCGGTGTTGCGCCGCCGGGAGGCAATGGGCGAGCGCGCTCGGTGGACTGGTTGATCGTCGGTGAGTACGTCAGCCATTGCGATCAGGGCACCGTTGTGGTTGCGGTAGCCCTGGTTGTCGGAGGTGCAGTTGTCGCCACGGTGGTGACGGCACTGGTTGGCGCAACGACTTTGACCGTCGTGGGTGGCGTCGTGGTGGTCGTGGTGGTCGAGGCCGGCGGAATGGTCGTGATGAACTCGACTGCGTCGCCACGCGTGCTGAAGCGCGGGCGGGCCTCGATTGCCTCGATGGTGTCGTCGTCGAGGATGCCGCGGGCCGGGCCTGGCGAATCGACCGTCGGGCCGAACCAGAGCACACCATCGGTCTGTCCCTTGTAGATGGTGGCGATGTCATCGTTGTTGAACTCGATGTAGTAGCCGCTCCGTGCCCAGGATGCGAAGAACGCGAAGCCGACGACGAGCGCTGCTGCGAGCATCATGCTGAGAATGAACCGCTTCGGGCCGCGGTCGGACTTCTGCTTCGCCTCGACAGGTTCGTCGGCCTCGGCTGCGAGCGCATTCGTGTGGCTGTCGGCGTCGATCGAGAGGCTGCCTGCCGGTGTCGGGTCGACGTCATCGGCCCAGAGGGGCACGACGTCGATTTCCAGCGTCGGGTCAGGCGGTTCGTCGCCTTCGAGGACGTCGACGACGATCACGGTGATGTTGTCGCGGCCACCGGCTTCGTTGGCCTGGTCGACGAGGCGCTCGGCGGCTTCTTGCGGGTCGGCCAGCGTGGTGATTGTCTCGAGGATGTCGGGGTCGGCAACTTCGTCGACGAGGCCGTCGCTGCAGAGCAGGAAGCGGTCGCCGCGAATCAGGGGCAGCGTCCACCAGTCGACTTTGACGTCGGGCTCGATGCCAAGTGCGCGCGTGATGATGTTGCGGCGCGGGTGGGTGCGGGCTTCGTCTTCGGAGATGTGGCCCGTCGACACCAGCTCTTGCACGTAGCTGTGGTCGATCGTGACGCGCCGTAGACGGCCGTGGCGGAGCAGGTAGGTGCGTGAGTCGCCGACGTTGGCGAGCACGAGAGCTTCTGAAGGTTCGGCTGCTCTGATCGGCGTCATTTTGCCGTCGTCGTTGACGTCGAGGTTCGGTGCGCCACGGCCGGCGAGCTTGTCGCCGATCACGGCAATTGCGGTGACGGTGGTGCCCATACCGGCTTGGCCCGGGTTCGCTATCGCGGCACGAAAAATGTCGCCGTTCGCATTCGAGATCGAGTTGACCACGGTGCTGGCTTCGGGCAGGCCCTCGACGTCGAGGTCGGCACGGATCCGCTCGACAGCGATCTGGCTTGCGACCTCACCGGCTTCGTGGCCGCCCATGCCGTCGGCGACAACGTACACACCGTCGACGGCGACGAGGTTGTCTTCGTTCTGCGCGCGGATCTGGCCCGGGTGGGTGGCTGATCCCCAGTTGAGTGACGCCACTATTGCGCCTCGATCACGGTGGTGCCGACCTGGATGCGGTCGCCGGGGTGGAGGAGTTTGACGCCCACAATCTTGTTGCCGTTGTGGAAGGTTCCGTTGGTTGACCCAAGGTCTTCGAGCATGGGCTGGCCTTCGTAGTCGTAGATGCGGAAGTGCAATTGGGAGACGAACGAGTCGTCATCGATCGTGAACGAGCAGCTCGGATCGCGACCGAGCGTAATCTCGCCGACCATGGCCACGGTGGTACCGCGCCGGGCTCGCGGTTCAAGGATCACCAGGCGGCCCACGCGGCCGGAGCGGCCCTTCTGCGCTTTGCGTGGCTGCTGGGCTGAGCGTTGTTGGGCTGGCCGCTGTTGTTGCGCTGTCGGTGCGCCGTCTCGACGCTGCTGTGCTGGCCCGGCCTGCGCTGGCCGCTGCTTCGGTGTGCGGACTTCGCTCCAGACGGCCCAGAGGACCCGCGCGAAGAAAAGGTAGAGCAGGCCGAGGAGGGCGAACTTTAAGATGTTGAGGATCTGGTCGGTCATCGCGGCTGCGTTCCCCGGGCGGGCACCCGGACGCTCGGGCTCAAGATGCCTCGAAGCGGACGTGCGTCGAGCCGAAGCTGATGATGTCGCCATCGGCGAGGCGCTGCTCGCTCACGATGCGCATGCCGTTGATCATCGTGCCGTTGGTTGACCCGAGGTCGACGGCGACGTAGGCGTTGGTGCCGGTGCGGATCTCGGCGTGGTTGCGGCTGACGTTCGTGTCGTTGATTGCAATCGTGCTCTCGGGCAACCGGCCGACGGTGGTGACGGTTTCGCCGAGCGTGACCCGTTCGCCGGATGGGAGGACGAGGGAGCCGGGCCCGAGGCCGCCAGCGGCCTGCTTGAGCTGAGAGACGATGCCGAACCGGCCGGTCTTCAAGTTGTTGTCGACCATCAATCTGACAACAACCGGGCCCATGAAGTGGTAGCCCTCTTCGCGGGCGTACTCGCGAGCTGCCTCTGCAAGCTCGGTGATGAGGGCGTCTTCGATGTCGCTGAAACCGTTGTGATCGTTGGCGCTCAGCAGGACGGTGAAGTCGTTCGGGACGATGCGGCGGCCCTTGACATCGACGCTGCGATTGTCGTCCATCTCGCGTACGAGGCGGCGGCCGAGTTCGATTGGGCGGATGGATCCGCGGGTGCGACGAGTGAACACACCCTCGACCATACGCTCCAAGCGCC